>NZ_JASGFM010000034.1:0-79129 GCF_047605565.1 Labrys sp. (in: a-proteobacteria) | reverse complement strand
CGCGGCGGCCTGCGCCCGCGGGCCCGGCGGTTCCTGCCGCGCCGCGCCGGCCGGCCGCTCGGCCGTCAGCCCCACCAGAACATTGGCGACGCCGGGAAGGCCGCGCACGGCGCTCTCCGCTGCAGCACGCACCGGCTCCATGGCCCGCGCCTCGGTGGGATCGATGGCAATGGCAAACATCACCTTCGAACCGTCGATGCGGATTTCGGTCAGCCGGCCGGTCGAGGGCAATGATTGGCCGCTTGCCGGCAGCTTGACGAGTTCAAGGGCGCGAATGACATCGGCTGGCGTCAGAGACAAGGAACGATCCTCACGAAGCAAGGGAAGGTGCCGGCGAGGCGGCCCCGAAAGTTTCCCTCAATATTGGGAAGCGCGGCGGGGGCATTCAAGCACAACCACCGCCAAGTCCCGCAATAATATGGCGCGCCAGCGCGATTCTCCTATCGGGCAGATTGCAGCAAGGACACGCGTGCAAGCCGGTCACGAAAAGGAGCAGGCAGCAGGGGCTCACAGGACCGCCTATAAACCAAAAGCATCTTGACCACGACGGGCGTCAGCGAGACATTCAAGCCCGTCATATCCATTCAGGGTCGGGGGACGCTCGGGCAGCACCGTGCAGGCTTTGCCAGCCGGTGCCTGCATTCCAGGAGTGACCGGCGATGCCTGTCATCGACCTTGATGTCATCCGCAATGCTGAAATCCATGACGAGCCCTACCGCCACATCATCGGCGAGGGTTTTCTCCAGAAGAACAAGATCCCGTCGCTTCGGCAGGACTTTCCGGCCATCGACAAACCCGGCTTCCTGACCGTTTCCGACATTGCGCTACGAGGCAGCTTCCGGGAGCTGGTCGAGGAACTCGAAAGCAGCGCGATGGCCCAGTCCCTGTCCGAGAAGCTCGGCCTCGATCTCGATCCCCTGCCCCGGCTGACGACGATCCGCCGGCTTTCGCAACTCAAGGACGGGCGCATCCATACCGACAGCGAAAGCAAGCTCGCCACCTTCCTGGTCTATATGAACGATGGCTGGAAGGAAGGTGAAGGCGGATGCCTGCGCGTCCTGAATGGGCCTGACAATTTCGACGACATGACGGCCGAGATCTCGCCCGTCATGGGCTCCTGCTTCGGCTTTCGCCGGGCCGCCAACTCATGGCACGGCCACAAGCCCTTCGCAGGCGAGCGGCGCGTCGTCCAGATCACCTGGCTGAAGGATGCCGGCGAACTCGAACGCAAGAAGAAGCGCAACAGCGTGGCCCAGTTCTTCAAGGGCATCTTCGGGCGTTGAGGGCATTCTCCAGAAAGGCCGGCAGGCTTTCCGTTCCAGAAACGGCGCGAGAACAAGGAGCTCGAGCAGGGTCGGATTCGAAGAAGCCGTACCTCGCTCCAAAGACGCAGCATCGGAAGATGCCAGCCCCTCTCCCGGCCGCCGCGCAAGTGCCCTCAGGCAGTGCTGCGCGCAATCAGCGCAAGCATGAACAGCACCATGGCGAGCGCCGAAGCCGCGGTCCTGACGCTGTTCCAGAATGTCCAGTCCACCAGATAACGCTGCCAGAGTTCCCCGGCCTCGATCGTCTCCGGCTTGACCACGGCGATGGCATCGTTGAGCGGTACGTTCAGAGCCATGGTCACGCCGATGCAGGCGATGAGATAGATCAGGCTGCCAAGCAGCAGCAGTTTGCCGCTCCACTCTCCCAGCCAGAGCCAGGAGCCCAGGGCAAGTCCGAGGCAAAGCACCGCCGTGCCCATGAAGGCCAGCATGAAGCCGGGATTGATCACGGTGACGTTGATCGCCTGCATCGCCGCGATGCCGCTCGCCGGAGCGACACGGCCAAGCGCCGGCATGACGAAATTGGAGAAGGCGAAGAAGATGCCTGCGACCACGCCGCTGCCGACGGCAGCGATGAATGTGGTGACGTAGAGGCTGCGCTCAAGCATGGCTTCCTCCCCAGATGCCGGTGGCGGCAGTGCGGGCGACATAATCGGCGAAGCGGCGCGGCTGATGTCCCAGAGCGCGTGCGACGCCGTCGGCAATCGGCTCGTTGCGGCCGTCGAGCACGGTAGAGAACAGATAGGTGACGAGATCGACGACCTCCGGCGGCAGGCCCTGCTCGACCAAGCCGGCGCGATAGGCCTCCTGGGAAACCGGCACATAGTCGATGCGGCGTCCGCAGGCCTCGGCAATCGCCGCGATGGCCTGCTGGAAGGTCAGGGCTTCAGCACCGGTGATCTCATAAAGCTGGTGGGAATGCCTGGCATCCGCAAAGGCGGCCACTGCGATTTCGGCGATGTCGTCGGCATCCACGAAAGGCTCCGGGGCGAGCGTGTCAGGCAGAACAATCTCCCCCGCCAGGATGGCGTCGAGGAAGAAATTCTCGCTGAAATTCTGGAAGAACCAGCTGCAGCGCAGGATCGTCCAATCGAGGCTGGTGGCCCGCAGCGCCTCTTCCGCTTCCTGGGCCTCCGGCTCACCCCGCCCGGACAGCAGCACGATCTTGCCAACACCGGCCGCCCTGGCTTCGGCGAAGAACCGGCTCACTGCCGCGACCGCTCCGGGCAGGGCGAGGTCGGGCTGATAGGCGACATAGACGGCAGCGATACCGTCAAGGGCGGCGGCCCAGCCTTCCGGCCTTTCCCAATCGAAGGCCGGCTGTGCCTTGCGCGAGCCGAGGCGCACCGTCCGCCCTGCCTTTTCCAGCCCTTCGACAACCCGGCGCCCCGTCTTGCCGGTTCCGCCCAACACCAGCACTGCGCCCTTGGACCAGTGATCATTTGCCATTTCGACCTCCCGCTGATAAACATGAGTAATTCTCATATTTGAGAATGTGATAATTACTCATGTTTTCGCTGTCAAGCCATGCCTGCAAAAAGATCTCCTGCCGCCTCCCCCGCAGAGGCAAGTACAGCAACCCTTCCCCGGCGCGCGCCGGTCCAGCAGCGCAGCCGCGAACGCATGGACAGGATCCTGGCGGTGGCAACGGCAATGATCGGGGTACGCGGCAGCGACCAGTTGAAGATGGGCGAGGTCGCCGAACAGGCCGGCATCTCCATCGGCTCGCTCTACCAATATTTCCCCGACAAGAGCGCCATCATCCGCAGCCTCGCCGAGCGCTGCAGCGCCGAGAGCCGCCGCTGTATCGAGGACGCCCTGACACCAGTTCAATCGCTGGCGGAGCTGGAGGCGGCCTATGGTTCGCTGATCGACATCTATTACGACATCTACCGGGCCGAGCCGGTGATGCGCGACATCTGGTCGGGCACGCAGGCCGACAAGCAGCTCGCGGCCCTCGAACTCGCTGAAAGCCGCATCTGCGGCGGCATGCTGGCCGATGCCATGGCGCGGGCCCACGGGGCGGCGGATGCTTCAGCCTATGCCACCACCGCTTTCACGATCTGGCAGCTCGGGGAGGCAACCATGCGCCTGGCGGTCTCGGTGGACGAAAAGGAAGGAGCGGCCATCGTAGCGGCCTTTCGCCGGATGACTTTGCGGGAAATCCTGGCACCAGCGCGGTCATAGCTTCTGGGATCGCGGACGTCCTCGCCCGCATCTGGAAACATTGCGGGTGATGACAACGAAGTTGCAGGCTGGAAGCCCATAGGCGCTAACTTAAGTTGAGAATGCGCCGATTTCTTACCCTCCCCTGGAGGGGGAGGGTAAAGGGCCCGCACCTCATCCGCAAAGTTAGCGCCTATGGGCTGGAAGCCTGCGATCCCAAGACGATCACAAGGCAGCCATGCGATATTCAGAATTCTCTTTCCTGTCCGCATCCCCAGATGGCATAAGAATCCTACATGTCTAATCAGGTAGTTTCATGAGCTTCATCGACGCAGAACTGTCTCCCCAGCGCAAGAATGGCCAGATCAAGATCCATGGTCCGGAGGCCTTTGCCGGCATGCGCGCGGCAGGCAGGCTTGCGGCCCAGGGGCTGGACCTGATGGTGGACGCGGTCAAGCCAGGCATCACCACCAACCAGCTCGACCGGATGCTGTTCGAATTCGCGATGGACAACAAGGCCTACCCGGCCACCCTGTTCTATCGCGGCTATCGCAAGTCGAGCTGCATTTCGCTCAACCATGTGGTCTGCCACGGCATCCCGGACGACAAGCCTCTCCAGGATGGCGTCATCCTCAACATCGACTATACCGTGGTGCTCGATGGCTGGCACGGCGACTCCAGCCGCATGTATGCAGCCGGCGACATCGCTCGCCGGGCCGAGCGGCTGATGGAAGTCACCTATGAGGCGATGATGCGCGGCATCAACGTCATCAAGCCGGGCGCGACCACCGGCGATATCGGCTACGCCATCCAGAGCTATGCCGAAGCCGAGCGCTGCTCGGTGGTGCGCGATTTCTGCGGCCACGGCCTCGGCCGCCTGTTCCACGACGAGCCCAACATCCTGCATTACGGCCGGCGCGGCGAAGGCGTGGTGCTCAAGCCCGGCATGTTCTTCACGGTGGAGCCGATGATCAATCTCGGCCGGCCGGACGTGAAGGTGCTCAATGACGGCTGGACCGCGGTCACGCGTGACCGTTCGCTCTCGGCGCAGTTCGAGCACAGCGTCGGCGTGACCGAAACCGGCGTCGAGATCTTCACCCTCTCCCCCGCCGAGTTGAACCAGCCACCCTACGCCAAGGCTGCCTGAATGAAGAAGGGGCGCTCGCCTTTGCCGGACGCCCCACTTCCCGGCCTGGGCGAAGCACCCCTGTTCCCGTCAGCCGGCGAACCGGTGGAGCCGCACTATCACGGCCATCGCGAGAGGCTGCGCCAGCGCTTTGCCGAGGCCGAGGGCCGGCTGCCCGACTATGAACTCCTCGAACTCCTATTGTTCCGTTCCATTCCGCGCCGGGACGTCAAGCCGCTCGCCAAGGCGCTGATCGCCCGCTTCGGCTCGCTGGCGGAAGTGCTGGGCGCGCCGATCGCTCGGCTCAAGGAGGTCGACGGCGTCAGCGACGGCGTGGCCGGCGACCTCAAGATCGTCGAGGCGGCAGGCCATCGCCTTGCCAAGGGCGGGATCGCCAAGCGGCCGGTGCTGTCGACCTCGGCGGCGCTCATCGACTATTGCCGCAGCACCATGGCTTTCGCCGAGCGCGAAATCTTCCGCATCCTCTTCCTCGACACCAAGAACGGCCTGATCGCCGACGAGGTGCAGCAGAGGGGCACGGTCAATCATACGCCCGTATACCCGCGCGAGGTGGTGAAGCGGGCACTGGAACTTTCGGCCACCGCGCTGATCCTCGTCCATAACCACCCCTCCGGCGATCCTTCGCCGTCCTCGGCGGACGTTTCGATGACGCGCACCATCGCCGATGTCGCCGGGCCGCTCGGCATCGTGGTACATGATCACATCATCATCGGCCGCGACGGCCATGTCAGCCTGAAGGCGCAGCGCCTGTTCTGAAGGGTGCCCCGGCACCATCCTCACCGGAGACGGCCATGCGCACCAAAGCCATGTTCCAGCGCATCGCTCTGATCAAGAAAATCCAACGAACTTCCTGGGAAACGCCCTCGCCCGACCGACCCGGAGCCTGGGGCATTCCCATCCGGCATCGGAGCATCATACCCGGATGATGGTGACACCAAGCGCACGGAAGGGTTCGACGGCCTGATCAGGCGTGTCCTCCTCCACCAGCATCGCGTCGATCTCCTCCATCGTCGCGACCTGAAAGGGCGAAGCCGCTCCGATCTTCTCCCGGGACGCCAGCACCACCGTTTCCGCGGCCTGCCGGCACAGCGCCCGCTTGATGGCCGCCTCCTCGCTGTCACCGGTGGTCAGGCCGATCTCTGCATGGATGCCCGTCACCCCCATGAAATAGATGTCGGCCCGGATGCGTGCGATCGCCTCGGCAGCGGTTGCACCCACGGCGACCATGGAGTGGCGGAACAGCCGGCCTCCGATCAGTTCCACCTCGATGCCGGCATGGCCGGCAAGCTCGACCGCCACGTTTGGACTGTGGGTCACCACCATGGCCTTGAGACCGGGGGCGAGATGGCGGGCGAGCTGTACCGCCGTGGTACCGCCGTCGAGCATCACCACCTGTCCCGGGCGCACGAGGCGCGCGGCCGCCCGGCCGATGGCGACCTTGCCGGCCACCGAAACCTCGCGGCGCTGGACGAGATCGCCCATGGCCGGCGACGCCGGCAGGGCACCGCCATGCACACGCTGCAGCAGCCCCTCGCCCGCCAGTTCGCGCAGATCCCGTCGGATGGTGTCCTCCGACAGGTCGAGCTCCCGGCTGACCGCCTTGGCGACGACGCGCCCGTCCCGGCCAAGGACCTCGAGAATATAGGCCTTGCGCTCGCTGGTGAGCATGATGCTGCCGCCTCACGAATTCTCTTGACTTTGCACGAAACTGCACGAATTTTGAAATCCATTCAAGGTCATTCAAGATATTTCGTGCAAAGAGGCTGTCATGAGCGTGGCGGATCGGGTGCGTGTGGAGGATGTCGAACTCCTCTCCGACGATTGGTATGTGCTGAAGAAAACCACGTTTCTCTATCGCCGCGGCGATGGAAGCTGGCAAAGGCAGAGCCGGGAAACCTATGACCGCGGCAACGGCGCCACCATCCTGCTCTACGATCCTTCGCGGCGTACCGTCGTCCTGACGCGACAGTTCCGCTATCCGGCCTTCGTCAATGGCTGGGACGACCTCCTGATCGAGGCCCCGGCCGGCCTGCTCGACAATGCCGGACCGGAGGAGCGCATTCGCGCCGAGACGGAGGAGGAAACCGGCTTCCGGATCCGCGAAGTCCGGCGCGTGATGGAGGCCTATATGAGCCCGGGCTCGGTGACCGAGAAGCTCTATTTCTTCGTCGCGCCCTACAGCCCGGGCGACCGTGTCGGCACAGGCGGCGGCCAGGCTGAGGAAGGCGAGGACATCGACCTCCTCGAACTCGATATCGACGAGGCGCTGGCGATGATCGCGCGCGGCGAGATCCGCGACGGCAAGACCATCATGCTGCTCTATCATGCCGCCCTGCATCTTTTCGGCAGAGCAGCGGCGGCGGCATGACGCTACAGTTGCGTATTCTCCGGGAAGCGCCGGATCTGGAGTGTCAGGCGCGAAGGCGGGCTGCTCCAGCTACCGATCCGTCTCGATCACGATCTTGCCGAAGGCACCGCGGTCGAGATGATCGAGTGCGGCCGGGAGCTCGGCGAAACCGTAACGCCTGTCGATGACGGGCCGGAGGCCGAGCGCGTCGACGGCCCGCACCAGATCCTCCTGTGCCCGGCGATGGCCGACGCCGATGCCCTGGACCGTGAGGCCCTTGAGCATCAGAGGAACCACCGGAGCGGAAACCTCCACGCCTTCCAGCACGCCGATGACGGAAATGCGCCCGCCCATCGCGGCCACCTGGACGGACTGCCCCAGATTGGGGCCCCCGGCGACTTCGAGGATGTGATCGGCACCGCGATCGCCCGTCAGGCGATGGACGGCCTCCACCCAGTTCTCGCGGCTGCGATCGATGCCATGGTCGGCCCCAAGCTCGCGGACCCGCACCAGCTTGTCGGCGCTGCCGGAGGTGACGATCACGCTCGCCCCGGCAGCCTTGGCGATCTGCAGCCCGAACAGCGAGACGCCGCCGGTGCCCTGTACCAGCACGGTCTTGCCGGCCAGGGGAGCTCCGCGCTCCACCAGCGCGAACCAGGCGGTCAGCCCGGCTACTGGCAGGGTGCTCGCGGCAGCATCATCAAGTATGGCGGGCGCGAAAGTGAACCAGTCCTCGGGAAAGGCGACATAGTCCGCAAGCACGCCTGGCCGCATGCCCCCCAAGGTGCGATAGGGCGGCACCCGGGCCGTACCGTCGTTCAGCCCGTCGATCCAGCCGGGAATGAAGGTGGAGATCACCCGGTCACCCGGCTTGAATCGCGTGCTTCCCTCCCCGACGGCCTCGACGACACCCGCCATGTCCGACGCCGGGGTGAAGGGAAAAGCCAGGGGCTGGCCGAAGCCGGTTTCGATCACCAGCTTATCGCGGTAGTTCAGGGAAACGGCAGCTACCCTGACCAGGACTTCGCCCGCCGCTGGCCGGGGCTTGGCGACATGCTCGAGCACGAGCCGATCGCGCCCGATTGCGTTCATCGACCACCGTTTCATCTGTTCCGTCATGACCGTCTCCATCGAATTCAGGGAGCCGGCACGGTAATGTTGAATTTCATGCACCAGTGGCGATATAATTTCCGATCATTGGTTCCTAGCTATCTACAAGATCGCCCTTGCCATGGTGGATCGTCTCAACGGTGTCTCGGTCTTCGTCGAAGCGGTGGAAGCCGGCGGCTTTGCTGCGGCTGCGCAGCGGCTCAATTTGTCGCGCTCGGCGGTCGGCAAGTCGATCGCCCGGCTCGAAGAACGCCTGGGAGCCCGGCTGTTCCATCGCACGACGCGCAGCCAGGCGTTGACCGAGGACGGCCAGGTCTTCTATGAGCGCTGCCTGAGGGCATTGGCCGAGATCCGCGAGGGCGAGGCCATGCTCGACAGCGGCCGGCGCGACGTCGGCGGCCGGCTGCGCGTCACCATGCCGGCTCTGTTCGGACGGGCCTGCGTCGCGCCGCTCTTGCTCAAGCTCGCGGCCCAGCATCCGGCTCTCGAACTCGAGCTCAATTTCAACGACAGGCGCGTCGACCTGATCGAGGACGGCTACGACCTCGCCATTCGCAACGGCGCCCTCGAATCCGACGTGAACCTGATCACGCGCCGTGTCGCCCAGCAGCGCATGACCGTGTGCGCCGCCCCTGCCTATCTGCGCGAACATGGAGCGCCGCTCACCCTGGCCGCCCTCGCCGACCACCACGCCATTCTCTACGGGCGCTCGGGCCAACCCCGCTCATGGCTGTTTCCGGTGATGGGCGGGCCTGCCGTCGAAATCATGCCCCCGAGCCGTTTCATCTTCGACTCCCTCGATGCCGTTGCCGATGCCGCGGTGGCCGGAGCAGGCCTTGCCTGGATGCCGTGCTGGCTGGTGGCCGAGCGTGTGCGCAAGGGCGAGCTGATCCGGGTACTGACCGAGCATCCCGGCCTGGTCTTCGACGTGCACGCCCTTTGGCCGCGCTCCCCCGTGCTGCCGCTGCGTGTGCGGGCCGCCATCGATATTCTGGCTGCGAACCTCTCGCGCCTGATGAGCAATGAAGTCGGCCTCTGAAGGCGCAATGCGGGTCATCCGGGAAGAAAACGTTCCGAATTGTCATAGCCAGGCTTGACCCGGCTATCCAGAAGCCTCCTGCGCAACGCGGGGACCCAGGCTGGATTGCCGGGTCAAGCCCGGCAATGACAAAGGTCGAGCAAACACGAGGACACTCAGGTGCACCGCATTGGCCTCTGAAGACGCGCCTTCCCGGATCGATCGCTAATCCTGCCGTTCGCTGCCTTCCAGGTGCGAGAACGCCATCCCTTGCCATCGGGCGCGAATGGGGTTATCCAGTATTTAATTAACATATTAAATATCAAGAAATCCAGGTCGATCTTCTCGGCAAGCATGCTTCGAGGCGACAGATCGGGAGCGACAGGAGGAAGCCGTGGCCAATCAGGGCTATTCGCAGGGTGATGTCGCCGGCCGAGATTTCGCGATCGACGCGGATATCCAGGCCGTCGGCAATGCGATCCATCGGGTCACGGCGTGGCGGATCATGCCCCTGCTGCTGGCCTGCTACGTCTTCGCCCATCTCGACCGCATCAATATCGGCTTTGCCAAGCTGCAGATGACGTCCGATCTCGGCTTCAGCAACACCGCCTATGGCCTGGGGGCCGGCCTGTTCTTCGTGGCCTATGCCCTGTTCGGCGTGCCGAGCAACATCATGCTCGACAAACTCGGCCCGCGGCGTGGCATCACCCTCATCATGCTCGTCTGGGGAATTCTCTCCGCCTCGACCTTCCTGATCAGCTCCGCCCTGCAGTTCTATGGTCTGCGCTTCCTTCTCGGCATCGCCGAAGCGGGCTTCTTTCCGGGCGTCCTCGTCTACATCAATCGCTGGTTTCCGCAGCGCCGGCGCGGCCAGGTCACGGCGCTCTTCGCCCTTGCCGTGCCGGCCGCCGGCCTGCTCGGCGGCCCGATTTCGGGCAGTATTCTGGAAAGCTTCCACGACATCGCCGGCCTGCGCGGTTGGCAGTGGATGTTCCTGCTCGAAGGCCTTCCCGTCATCGCGCTGGCCTTGGTGGTCTACGCAGCGCTCCCCGACACCGTGCGCGATGCCTCCTGGCTGAGCCAGCCGCAGAAGGAACATCTGACCGCAATCCTCGCCGCCGAACAGAAGCCGACGGCGAATGTCTCGCTGTCCCAATGCCTTCGCGATCCCCGGGTCTGGCAATTGGTCGGCATTTATTTCGCCGTCATGCTTGCCGTGAACACGATCGCTTTCTGGACACCGGCCTTGATCAATGGCGTCGGTATCACCAGCGATATGACGATCGGGCTCCTCAGCGCCATCCCCTATCTGGCGGGCTGCATCTTCATGCTTGCCACCGGCCATTCCTCGGACAGGTTCAGGGAGCGCCGCTGGCATCTTTGCATCCCCCTGCTCATGGCAGCCGGCGGCCTCGCGCTCATCGGCTTCGATCCCGGCAACCCGGTATCGGCCATGGTTGGCCTGACGATCGCCGGCATGGGTGCCAGCACCTCCCTGCCCCTGTTCTGGCAATTGCCGCCCACCGTGATGTCCGCCGCCGTCCTGGCGGCCGGCATCGCCTTGGTGAGTTCGCTGGGCAATGTCGCGGCTTTCCTCGCCCCCTATTTCCTTGGCTGGATGCGCGACGCGACTCAGAGCTCATCGCTCGCGCTCTATTGTCTTGCGGTTCTCATTGCGATTGGTGGCCTCGCCGTCCTGCGCCTGCCGGCTTCGCTCGTGAATCCCCGCTGACCAAAGGCCGCGGACGCATCGACTGCGGCCGAAGCCTCAGCCGCCATTTCAGGCAAACAATGCCAGCAGGGAAGGCAAGATGCCTCCGCACTAGGCAAATCTGCAATTCTGCCCATGATCTCGCCAATCGATCTACGCAGATCGCTTGCCGCCTTGCACGATCTCGCTCAATGTAACGCCAGATTGCACGTCTGGAGGGATTGCATGGCGGCGTTCGACGAGATGACCCTGAGCGACGGCGCTATACGTCCCGCCTATGCCGATCTCGCGCAATGGCTCTCCACGGCCCCCAAGGAATTGCTGACCCACCGACGCAACGAGGCCGAGCTCTTGTTCCGGCGCATCGGCATCACCTTCGCCGTCTATGGCGACAAGGATGGCGCCGAACGCCTGATCCCCTTCGACATCATCCCCCGCATCCTGGCGGCCCAGGAGTGGAACACGCTCAAAAGCGGCCTCGAACAGCGCGTGCGTGCGCTGAACATGTATATCAAGGACGTCTACGGCAAACGCGAAGTGGTGCGCGCCGGCGTGGTGCCGGAGGACCTGATCTTCAACAATCCGGCCTTCCGCCCCGAAATGGCAGGCCAGAGCGTGCCCCATGACGTCTATGTCCATATTGCCGGCATCGACATCGTGCGCGTCGACGCCGATACCTTCTATGTGCTCGAGGACAATGCGCGCACACCTTCCGGCGTCTCCTACATGCTGGAGAACCGCGAAGTCACCATGCGCCTGTTCCCGGAAGTGGTGGCGCGCCATCGCATCGCCCCGGTCGAGAATTACACGGACGAACTGCTCGCCACCCTGCGCTCGATCGCCCCTCGCACGGCCTCGCGCGATCCGGTCGTGGTGCTGCTGACGCCGGGCATGTACAATTCGGCCTATTACGAGCATTCCTTCCTGGCCGACCGCCTCGGCATCGAGATTGTCGAGGGGCGTGATCTCTTCGTGCGGGACGAAATCGTCTATATGCGCACTACGGAAGGGCCTCGCCGGGTCGACGTGATCTATCGACGCATCGACGACGACTTCCTCGATCCCCTCGCCTTCCGCCCGGATTCGGCCCTCGGCGTTCCCGGCCTGATGACCGCCTATCGCGCCGGCAACGTCACGCTGACCAACGCTGTCGGTACCGGTGTCGCCGACGACAAGGCCGTCTATTCCTACATGCCCGACATCGTGCGCTTCTTCCTCGGCGAGGAGCCGATCCTGCAGAATGTGCCGACTCATCGCTGCCGCGAGCCCGAGGCGCTGGCCTATGTGCTCGACAATCTCGAAAGTCTGGTGGTCAAGGAGGTCTCGGGATCGGGCGGCTACGGCATGCTGATCGGCCCGCACGCCAGCAAGGCCGAGATCGCCGACTTCAGGGCCAAGCTGAAGGCTCATCCCTTCGGCTATATCGCCCAGCCCACCTTGGCGCTCTCGACCTGCCCTTGCTATGTCGAGGAGGGCATCGCGCCTCGCCATGTCGATCTCAGGCCCTTCGTCCTCACCGGTTCGGACAAGGTCCGCATCGTGCCCGGTGGCCTGACCCGCGTGGCACTGAAGCAAGGCTCTCTGGTGGTGAACTCGAGCCAGGGGGGCGGCACCAAGGATACCTGGATCCTGGATCGGTGATATCAGCCATGCATCGCTCGCCCTCCTTCTCCCGTTCCCTCTCGCCCGGACATTGAGCCATGCTGTCGCGTACCGCCGATAACCTGTTCTGGCTGGCCCGCTATGTCGAACGGGCCGAATATCTCGCCCGCATCCTCGATGCCGCCTACCGCCTGTCGTCCCTGCCGGCCTCCTATGGCGGCTTGACCACGGAATGGGAAAGCGCGGTGGAAACGGCCGGATGCGGCCCCGCCTTCTTCGCCGCCTATGAGGAGGCCAATGAGCGGACCGTCACCGAGTTCCTGGCCTTCTCCGCCGAGAACCCCTCCTCGATCCGCAATTGCTTCGAGATGGCGCGTACCAACGCCCGCGGCGTGCGCACCGCCCTCACGGCGGAGATGTGGTCGACCATCAACGACGCCTGGCTCCAGCTCAAGCGCTATGACCCGGCCCGGATGAGCCGCGAGGAAATCTCTCGCTTCCTCGACTGGGTCAAGGGCGTCTCCCTGATGTTCGACGGCTCGGCCTACCGCACCATGCTGCGCAACGACGCCTATGCCTTTGCACGGCTCGGCCTGTTCCTCGAGCGTGCCGACAACACGGCCCGCATCCTCGACGTCAAATATCATGTGCTGCTGCCGCCCTCGGAAAGCGTCGGCGGCAGTCTCGACTATTTCCAGTGGACCGCCATCCTGCGCGCCGTCTCCGCCCTTACCGCCTATCACTGGGTCTACAAGGAAAGCCTCAAGCCCTGGCTCGTCGCCGATCTCCTGACCCTGAACACACAGATGCCGCGTTCGCTTGCTTCATGCTATGAGAACCTGAACGGGAATCTCGACCAGCTCGCTCAGGTCTATGGCCGGCAGGGTCCCGCCCAGCGTCTGGCTCGCGTGACCCAGTCGCGCCTGCAGAATCTGAGCATCGACGAGGTCTTTCAATCCGGTCTGCATGATTTCATCACCGACTTCATCACCGACAACAACAATCTGAGCACGGCGATCGCCGAGCAATATCTGATCTGACGAACCCATGCGCATCTGCGTTGCCCACGAAACCGTCTATCGCTACGAGCGGCCGGCCAAATCCGTGATCCAGACCCTGCGGCTGACCCCGCGCTCGCATGACGGCCAGCATGTGGTGCGCTGGCGCATCGACGTGGACCAGGATGTCAGGTTGAGCCAGTCCGAGGATGCCTTCGGCAATATCAGCCATGCCTTCACGGCGATCGGCAGCATCGAAAGCCTGCGCGTGCGCGTGGAGGGCGAGGTCGAGACCCACGACAATGCCGGCGTGCTGCACGGCGTGATCGAGCGTTTCCCCGTCGCCCTCTATCTGCGTGATACCGACCTCACCCAGGCCGATGCTCCGATCCGGGACTTCGCCCACCGGAGTGCCGGAACAGCGGGAGGCGGGCTTGCCGCCTGCCACGCCTTGATGCAGGCGATTCATGATCGCATCGAGGTCAGTGGCGACCCGAAGCAGCCGGCAGTGGGCCTGACGCAGGCATTCGCCGCCGGCAACGGTGTCGCGCAGGACGCCAGCCATCTGTTCATCGCCTGCGCCCGGACGCTCGGCATACCCTCGCGCTATGTCAGTGGATTGCTCTGGCAACCGCCGACGCAGCAGGGCAGCGCCAGCCATGCCTGGGCAGAGGCCTATGTCGAGGGTCTGGGCTGGGTTGGCTTCGACCCGGCGCTGTCGGTCTGTCCGACCGTCCAGCACATCCGCGTCGCGGTCGGCCTCGATTATCTGGGCGCGGCGCCGGTACGGGGCGCCCATTACGGTGGGGAAGGCGAAAGCCTGGAGGTCACCGTCGATATCGGTGAAAAAGGCGAGCGTCCTCAGGCGCAGCGCCAGTCGCAGAGCTGATCAGACCCGGTGCTTCACCGGCTATCGCTGACGCCAGATATCGCTGAGCAGATGATCCGCTGCCATGCCCAGGCCGCGCGCGATCGGCACACGCACGATCGGCATTGGGCAGTCTCTCAAGGCCGGCTTGAATCGTGTTCGTGCTCGTAGCGTCGCACCAGGCCCGGCCGCAATTTCGGAGCCAGTTTGCTGACGGCGAGCAAGACCAGTATGCCGAAGACATAGCCCACCTGCAGGGCGATGGCGATGGCCACCATGTCGATCAAAGCGGTCCCCAAGCCGAAACCGGCCATCCAGATGATGAGGGCGCTGCCGATCGAAGCGATCAGGGCAATGATCGTGAATGCCAGTACCGGAACAAAGGTCCCGCATACCACGCCCAGCACCATCGCGACGATGACAGGCCAGATCACGAACATAGGTCTCTCCAACTATCCCGTTGGTCTGCTACGAAACTCGGCTTTCATTCTACCTGTCTGTAGCGGGATCGATCTTGCCGATACTGGGCCCCCGGAGTCTAGCAAAAACTCCTTCGAAAGAAGGGGGCTGGCTTTTTTTACCTGAAACCAACTTCCATACATGACGATTTCGGACAGTGGGTTCTTTCGACGAAAGAAGCAATGCCCTATTCGGATGAGGTAGGCGTTATATCGGACCAGTGCACACAACTGCATGACGGCAGGGCCGCAAGGCTGCCGGTATGCGCCGCCAATGGCATCTGCCTGCACAGGCGGTGTCAGTCCGAATGCTTCGCGTCGGCAAGACGAGAGGGATCGATCACCTTGCCGGGATTCATGAGATCCGCCGGGTCGATAATCGCCTTGATCGCGTGCATCAAGCTGAGCTTGACCGGATCCGCCGTGGCATAGAGGGCATGGATGCGCTTGGAACCGACGCCGTGCTCGGCCGAAAACGAGCCGCCGCGCTGGCGGATGCCGCCATAAAGCACCACTTCCACCCCGGCGATGTCGTCCGCTGTCAGCGCGTCTTCCGCCCGGTTGAGCATGATATGGAGGTTGCCATCGCCCAAATGGCCGAAGACGAAGGGAGCGAGCCCCGGCGAGACGCCAGCAAGGCCGGCGATGCTGGCGCGCACATAGTCGTCCACTTGCGACAAGGGTAGCGAGACGTCGAAGCTGGGTGAATTGGGATAGTCGACATAGATGACGGCCGATTCCTCGCGCAGCCGCCAGATCGCCTGCTCCTGCGCCAGCGAGCTTGCCAGGACGGCGCTGGTCTCGGGATGGGTTTCCAGCAATTCCTCATAGATTGCAGCCAGTTCCTCCTGCAGCGCCGCTTCGTCGGCGCCGCCGAGGGAGAGGATGAGATAGATCCGGTGTTCCATGGAGAAATCCGGTGCCGACCAGGCGAAATGGCGGGCGGCATAGCGGAAATAATCGGCCCACATCGCCTCGGCCGCGCGCAATTCGCCGACCCGTGCGTCGAGTGCCCGCCGGATGGCGGCCAGGGCGGCGGGCACGGAGTCGAAACCGAACAGGGCCACGGCATGGGCCGGCGGTACGGCGTCCAGCTTGATCGCGACCTTGGTGACGATGCCGAGCGTTCCCTCGGCACCGATCAGCAGGTGCTTGAGATCATAACCCGCCGAATTTTTCACCACCCGGGTGAGGTCGGAATAGACGGAGCCATCCGGAAGCACCGCCTCCAGACCGAGGATGCGATGGCGCATCACGCCGTTGCGGAAGGCCATGATGCCACCGGCATTGGTGGAGATCATGCCACCGATGGTGGCGGAGCCGCGCGCCGGCAGGTCGATGCCGGGCTCGAGGCGGTGGACGAGCGCGGCCTCCTGCAGGGCCTGAAGCGTGCAGCCGGCTTCCACCACGGCGACGCGCTCATCGGCGACGAGCCGCTCGATCCTGTCGAGGCGGCGGGTTGAGACGACGATCTGTCCCGCCGTCGAGACACCGCCGCCGACGAGGCCGGTGCGTCCGCCCTGCGGCACCATGGAGACGCCATGCCGAACGCACAGCCCCACGATGGCGGCCACCTCCCCGGTCGTCCCCGGCGAGACGACGGCGGAGGCGCCGAGATTGTGCGGTTCCTCACCCGGATCGAGCTCGGCGATCGCAGCACCGGTGCGGATGTTGGCGGCGCCTACCGCCGAGGCGAGATCGGACAGGAAGCCTGCCGGCAGCGCGTTTTCCTGCTCGATCATCGCCTTACCTCATCGTCTTTCGCCGTGGGCGCTCAAGCCGCGCGGCGCAGGGCCTGCGCCATGCAGTGGATGCCGCCGCCCGTCTTGGATATCTCGCTGGTATCCACCGCCGCAACCTCGAATCCACGGGCCTTGAGCTGACCGATCAGGCTCTTGCTCGCCGTGGGCGCGATGATGCGGTCATTGCCCAGCGACATGAAGTTGCAGCCGAGTGCCATGGTGTCCTGGAACGGCACGTCGATGATCTCGTGGCCCTTGGCCTTGAGCCAGTCGACGATGCCGGGCTCGGTGCAGGCCAGGCATACCGCGGTCAGCTTCGGGGCGATCGGCACCACCATCAGGTCGATATGGACGTAATATTCGTCGATGAAGGCGAGACGGACCTCCCAGCCTTCCTTCTCGAACCACTCGGCGACCTGGCGGGCGCCCTCCTCCTGGGTGCGGGCACCGCCGCAACCGATCAGCACGCAGCCTTCCTCGATCACGTTGAAATCACCGCCCTCGAAGGTCCCTGATGTCACCATGTCGTAGATCGGGATGCCCATCTTCTCATAGGCACGGATGGCGGCGTAGTTCTCGCCGCGGCGCCACCAATTGGCCATGGCGGTGATGACGACGCCATAGGGGGTCATCACGCTGGAATCGCGCGTATAGACCTGCATCGGCAGTTCGACTTCCGGCTCCAGCCAGTGGATGTCGACGCCGAAATGCTCATAGGCCGAAGCCAGTTCCTTGTGCTGGGCCTGCGCGGTCTGGATGTTGCAGGGCGCCTCGCGCAGATGCTTGCGCGACAGGGAGCTGGTCGCCATGTGCCTCAGATAGGCCGGCGAGCCGAGCAGGACGTCGGTCAGCCTGTCGGTCTCGTTGCGAAAGCCCCAATGCTTGAGCGGCTTGGTGCCGCCGGCAAGGTTGCGGCGGCGCAGGGTGAAGGCGTCGTCGACATGGATCTGTTCGATGCGGTTCATGGTCGTTTCCCTTTTCATCAGGTGGGGATCCACCATTCGCGCCCGCGAGTGGTGGTGACATATTCGGGCCAGCGAAAGCCGATCGGCGGCGGATAATCGGCCAGCGGCGGAATCCAGCTGGAGCCGCCGATACCGCCACCGGTACGTTCTTCGAATTCACGGCGGGCGGCGGCGCGCGCCTCCCCGTCCTCGATCAGGCGCAGGGCCGAAAGCGCGATCGTCTTGGCGGCCGTCGTCACCATCGGATCGATGGTGGCCGGCATGCCGCCGAGCGCATTCATCACCCAGCCCGGATAGGTATAGCCCTCCGGCGCCCTGAGAGCCGGCCGGGCCACATAGAAGCGGGCCGTCGGGGCATGCCAGCTCATGTCGGTATAGTCGTCCGACGTCGAGTTGAGCTGGGAGGGCGGCAGGTCCCGCCGCAGGATCGCCTCGGCTTCCTGAGGGGCGATCAGGCGTTCGCATTCGGCCAGGAAGGGCTCTTCCATCGGTTCCAGGCCGAGATTGACCTGGATCTCGCGGGCGAGCCGGCAGGCTTCTTCGCCCCAGCGCGGCGCTCCCACCGTCGACATCGCGTCCCACACGACATTGGCGATGGCGTGGTTGGCCAGGCCCGGGCGCGACTTGCATACCCAGTGGCGTTCATAGCGGCAGCCTGTCATCTGCGCCGCCATCTCGGCATTACGGTCGAGCATGGCGGTTGCCTGCTCGGCCATGTCGAGCGTGGGCATGCGCATCATGTATTGGATTTCGGCGAGGCCCGCGGGAAGATTGTCCGCCGTTGCCTGGCCGGCCGTCAGGATCGCCTCGCTGATCGACCAGCCGCCCTGGTGGGTCAGCATGGAGTCGCGCAGGGCCTTGGAGGCCATGTACATCATCATCAGCGCGTCATTGGCGCCGGGCGCGCGCACGGCCGAATGCGACTGCGGGATCGGCGCGCCGGCGGCCCGGTTCCAGGCCTCCGGCTCGTCGCAGACGAAGCGATAGATCATCGAATAGGCGGCGCCGCAATGGGTATCCCAGCGCACCGTGTTGCACATCGGCAGCATGTAGAAGGGATGGAAGGAGAGCATACCGTCGAGGCCGTCATAATAGCCCTTGGCGGCATGGAGGGGCTTGGAGCCCCTCACCTTCTCGGCCGGTTCGCCCGTGAAGCGCAGCGTGCCGGCAAGGCCGTGGCGCTCCATTGCCTGCTTGGTGGCGAGCAGCCCGCCCAGGCTGGAGGTGCCGAGCGCCGAATGGGGATCGGTATGGCCGCCGGCATGCTCGCTGAGGCCCGGCCGCGGGCGCTTGACGGTCGCCGCATCCTGGCAATTGCCGGGCACCGCGTCATATTCGGCATACATGCCGATGGTCGGCCCGCCCGGCTTGCCGGTCCAGTGCGCGCAGAAGGCGGTCGGCATGCCGGCCGAGCCTTCCTCCACGGTAAAACCGTGCCGGCGCAGGAGATCGACATACCAGCGGGCGGATTGATATTCGCGCCAGGCCGTCTCGCCGAAATCGAAGATCGTGCGTGTCCAGGTCGACAGGTCGCCGGCGATGGCATCGACATGCGCAAGCGCCGTTTGCTGAGCTGAACTGGTCACTTCCTACCTCCCTGATTGACGGGGAGGATAAGCGGTGAACATCACTATCAAAAAGTGATATGTTTTGCCTGTTTGAACAAATTCCATTCACCTTTAGGCAATCTTGCCCGAAATCTGGTGAGAGATTTCCGGAGTTCCCTTGCGCATTCCCTCCACCCAGGCCCTGCGTGCCCTCGACAGCTTCGCCCGCCACGGCAGCGTCTGGCGTGCCGCCGAAGAGCTCTTTCTCACCCGCAGCGCCGTCAGCCACCAATTGCGCCTGCTCGAGCGCGATCTCGGCTTCGACCTGCTGGAGCGCAACGGCAAGGGCGTGATGCTGACCGTCCGCGGCCGCCACTATGCCAACGAGGTGCGCAAGGCCCTCACCGTCATCGGGGATGCCTCGCTGCAATATGGCGACAAGGGCGTCGTCGGCACGCTGCAGGTGAGCTGCACGCCCGGATTTGCCTCGCTTTGGCTATGCACCCACATCGCCGAGTTCCAGGAAATGTATCCGGACGTGTCATTGCGCGTGGTGACGCCGCGGCGGCTCGACGACGTCTCCAACCCCGATGTCGACCTCTTCATCACCTTCGGCGACGGCAATTGGCCCAATCGGGCGGTCGAGTTGCTGTGCGAAGTCCAGTTCACGCCATTATGCAGCCCGGCTTTGCTCAACAAGGTCGGCGGTCTCAACGAACCCTCGGACGTATTGAGGGCACCACTGCTTCACCTGGGCGATTTCGACGATTGGACGCGCTGGCTGGCCCTTGCCAATGTCGAAAATCCCAATGCCGAATGCGGCATGATCTTCTCCGACATGAATCTCGTCTTCGCCGCCGCTACCGCCGGCCAGGGCATCGCCATGGGAGATGAACTCACCTGCCGTACCGCCATGAAGGCCGGCCAGTTGATCCGCCCCTTCGACCTCGCCATCAAGTCGCCGCGCTCCTATTTCCTGGTGATGGAGCATGCCAAGATCGGCCATGCGGTCTCGCGGGCCTTCGCAGACTGGTTGAAGTCGGCCTTGGCGCAGACGAGCCCGACATACCGCCCCAACTATGGCTGAACGGCTGTAGCGGGCTACCCGTTGGGGTGAATCAAATTTTTCCCCAGAGGCAACAACATTCAATTGTCGTGAACGATAATCACGCTTAGGCTTTAAACGGTTTTCCAAAGCGTTTTGCGATTTGACGAAATCGGCAAGAACCGCAAAGACGCGTCGAAACAAGGAATCGGAGCAAAACGCGTTCATCCCTGAATGCGCTTTGCTCTAGGAGGACATGCATGGCGCAAAACGGCGGGGTAGCGCCCGGCAAAGCAGCCGGTCATTCGGGCATCGAACACGCTGCCGAGATCCGGGCCGAAGGCATCGGCAAGACATTCGGCAAGTTCGAGGCGCTCAAGGGCGTTTCCCTTACCATTGCCCGCGGCGAATTCCTCACCCTGCTCGGCCCCTCGGGCTCCGGCAAGACCACCTTCCTGATGATCCTCGCCGGCTTCGAAAAGCCGACGGTCGGCCGCCTCACTCGCGACGGCACCGATATCACCACGCTTTCCGCCGAAGAACGCGCCTTCGGCATGGTGTTCCAGGGCTATGCGCTGTTCCCGCATATGACGGTGGAACAGAACATCGCCTTCCCCCTGCATATCCGCAAGGTGCCCGGCGACGAGATCCGTCGGCGCGTCGGCGAGATGGTGGCGCGTGTCGGCCTGTCCGGTCATGGCCACAAGCTTCCTGCCAAACTCTCCGGCGGCCAGCAGCAGCGCGTGGCCCTGGCGAGGGCTCTGGTATTCGAGCCGCCCGTGCTCCTGCTCGACGAGCCCTTTTCGGCTCTCGACAAGAACATGCGCAACTCCATGCAGGACGAGGTCAAGCGCCTGCATGAAGAGCTCGGCACCACCTTCATCTTCGTCACGCACGACCAGAGCGAGGCAATGGCGCTGTCATCGCATGTAGCGATCTTCAACCAGGGCCAGCTCCTGCAGGTCGGCACGCCGCAGGAGGTCTATGAGAAGCCGACCAACCGTTTCGTCTCGGAATTCCTCGGCGACATCAATCTCCTGCCGCTGCACGACGTCCAGCGGGAAGCCGGCAACGCCCGCGGCTCCTGCGACGGAGCCCTGCTCGACGTGCCGTCCCAGAGCCATATCGGTAAGACTGGCATCCTGGCGATCCGCCCCGAGCATATGGATGTCTCGGCCAGGCCGCAGGTAGAATCCCTCAACTGCCTGGCCGGCACCGTGACGGCCTCGACCTATCTCGGCTCGGCCACCAAACTGTCCCTGACCACCAAGAGCGGCACGCCGGTGAGCCTGACGCTGCCGACGGATCGCGCAGCGGAGGCCTTGGCAAACGGGCCGGACCTTTGGCTCACCTGGCCCAAGAGCAAGGGATTCCTGTTGCCGGAAGATGCGTAAAGCAACTGCTTCTCCTGCAATAAAACACTGTAAAAAACAAATAATTATAACGAAATTCTCACCATCCGCCTTCGCATACCCAACAGGGGAACATCGGCTATGAATGAAGCCTTCCAGAAAGACTGTCTCGAAATCCTCGCCTCGAAGGTCGAAGCCGGCCAGATCAGCCGCCGGCGTTTTGCCCAGCTCGCCGCCATGGTCCTCGCCGGCGCTCCCTTTGCCCTGCGCACCGGCCCGGCCCGCGCCGATGGCGGCCAGCTCGTCCTCGTCAACTGGGGTGGCGATGCCATCAAGGCCTATGACGCCGCCTATGGCCAGCCCTTCCAGCAGGAAACCGGCATCACCGTGAAGGAAGACGGCACCGGCCCGACCGAAGGCGGCATCACCGCGCAGTTCAAGAGCGGCAAGCCGACCTGGGACATCGTGGACGCCGACCCGTTCTCCGCCATCTCCCTGGGCAAGCAGGGCATGCTCGAGCCGATCGACTACAAGGTGGTCGACAAGTCGAAGTTCCGGCCTGGCTTTGGCTGGGAACATGCCTCCTCGACCTATTTCTTCTCTTATGTCATTGCCTATGACGCCTCCAAATTCGGCGACAAGCCGCCGACCGGCATGGCCGATTTCTTCAATGTGGAGAAGTTCCCCGGCAAGCGTTCGCTCTACAAATGGGGCGCCGGCATGTGGGAGGCGCTGCTGCTCGGTGACGGCGTGGCGCCGGAGAAGCTCTATCCGCTCGATCTCAAGCGCGCCCACGACAAGCTCGCTGCCTTCAAGGACAATGTGGTGTCCTATTGGGGTGGCGGCGCCGAAAGCCAGCAGGTGTTGTTGAATGGCGATGCCTCGATGGCGCTGATCTGGTCCACGCGCGCCTCGGTGCTGGAGAAGGATTCGGGCGGCCAGATCAAGTTCATCTGGGATCAGGGTCTGATCTCGCCCGGCGCCATGGCGGTGATCAAGAACAATCCCGGCGGCAAGGACAATGCGATGAAGTTCATCGCCAGCGCGCAGGATCCCAAGAAGCAGCTGGTGATGTTCGACATGCTCGGACAGGGCCCCGCCAATCCGGCCACCGATGCCCTCATCCCCGCCGACCAGAAGCGCCTCAATCCGGTCGATCCCGCCAATATGAGCAAGCAAATCGCGCTCGACATGAACTGGTATGCCGAAAATTACGGCGCCGCGCTGGACGCCTACACCAAGATCATCTCGGCCTGACCTTTCATCCACTGCCCGGGCGGCCTCCAAGTCCGGGCAGTGAAGACATGCGAGAGCTTTGATGCGCAAGCCCTTGTCTTCACTTTCATTCCTGGTTCTGGCAGGGCCGTTGCTGGCGTTCCTGACGCTGGTCTATCTCATTCCCTTCCTCGGCGTGGCCCAGTGGAGCATCACGCTGCCCGAACCCGGATTGACGCAATATCAAAGGCTTGCCGGCGACCCGCTGGTGCTCTCGGTCTTCCTGCGTACCTTCCGCATCTGCGCCATGGTGACGGTGATCACCGTCATCGCCGCCTATATGATCGCCTATGTCTGGGTGCGTGGCACGCCGCTACAGCAGCGCCTGGCGGAATTGTGCATCCTGATCCCCTTCTGGATCTCGGTGCTGACCCGCGCCTTCGGCTGGCTGGCGCTGCTCTCCAATCGCGGCCTGGTCAACAGCTGGCTCCAGAGTCTCGGCTTCATCTCGGAGCCGCTGACGCTGGTGCGCAACGAGTTCGGCGTCATCATCGGCATGACGCATTTTCTCATTCCCTTCGCCGTGTTTCCGCTGGCCTCGGCCATGCGGAGCCTGGACGAACGCGTCTTTCTGGCCGCTCGCGGCATGGGTGCCGGTCCGCTGCGCATCTTCTGGAAGGTCTTCGTGCCGATGACCTTTTCCGGCATCATCGGGGCCACGCTCATCGTCTTTGTGTTCGCCCTCGGCTTCTTCGTCACACCCGCCATTCTCGGCGGCGGCCGCAGCGTGATGGTGGCCGAACTCATCTATCTGCGCATGTTCCAGAGCCCGGATTGGGGCCTCGGCGCGGCGATCAGCGTCACGCTGGTGGTGATCGTGGCAGCGCTGATGGCCCTGCTGTTTCGCTATGCCCGCCTCGGCGATACGGGAGTGTCCAAATGACATCGCATCGCCCCGGCCTGATCGCCCTCACCGCGGCGGCCCTCGTCGCCGTCTTCCTGCTGCTGCCGCTATTGGCCGTGGTGCCGGTGTCGTTCACGGCAGCCCGCTACCTCTCCATGCCCAACGGCAACTACGCCCTGACCCATTACCGTACCCTGTTCACCAATCCGGACTGGGCGAATTCCATCCTGCTCAGCATCCGCATCGGCGTGGTTTCGAGCGCTCTCGCCACCACGCTGGCGACCCTGTTCTGCGTCGGCATCTGGATGTTTCGTCCCCGCTTCGGCGCCGCCCTCGTCGGCTTCGTGCTGCTGCCGATGATCGTGCCGCCGGTCGTCTCGGCGATGACGCTCTATTTCCTGCTCACCGGCCTGTCCCAGGTCAGCTCCCTCGTCGGCTTCGACACCTGGCTCGGCGTGGTCCTCGCCCATGTGGTGATGATCGTCCCCTTCTGCGTGGTGCTGATCATGGTCTCGCTCAGCCAGGTCGACCGCCGCATCGATCTCGCCGCCCGCGGCATGGGCGCCAGCGTCTGGCAGCGCGCCACCCGGATCATCCTGCCTAACATCAAGTTCGGCCTGCTGACCGCGGCGATGCTGTCCTTCGTGCTGTCCTGGGAGGAAATCGGCGTCACCCTCTTCATCACCAGCGTGAATGCGATCACCCTGCCCCGGCTGATGTGGAGCGGGGTGCGCGACAACATCGATCCGGCGATCGCCTCGATCTCCGTCATCCTGATCGTGCTGACCACGCTGGTGCTGATCATCCGCATGGTCTATTCGAGCCTGCGCTCGGCGCCGAAGCATTAGGTCCCCTGCCGCTTTTTGCCGCTCTCCCGACCGGCCTTGCGCCCGTAGGCGGCAAACGAATCTTGCTCTATGGGAAGGGCGTGGCAGCCTGAGGGTTCAGGCTTGCTTGGGGGGCACCGCCGACAGGCGGCTTGGGAGTTCAGTCGATGACCTATTGCGTCGGGATTTCGGTTCGCGAGGGCCTGGTGATGATCGCGGATACGCGCACCAATGCCGGCATCGACAACATCGCGACATTCCGCAAGCTGCATGTGTTCGAAGAGCCGGGCGAACGCGTCCTGGCGGTGTGCACCTCCGGCAACCTCTCGGTGAGCCAGGCCGTGCTGGACCATATCCAGGAGGGCCTGGAAAATCCCGATACCGGCGCCGTCGATACGCTGATGAGCATGCCCAGCATGTTCAAGGCCGCCCAGCTGATCGGCCGGGCCATTCGCCAGGTCTACGCTACCGATGGGCGCAGCCTGGAGGAGCACAACAGCCGCTTCGACGTGGCCTTCCTGTTCGGTGGGCAGATCAAGGGCGGCAAGATGCGGCTCTTCATGATCTATTCGGCAGGCAATTTCATCGAGGTGACGGCCGATACCCCCTATCTGCAGATCGGCGAGCACAAATATGGCAAGCCGATCCTCGACCGCGCGGTGAACTACGAGACGGAAATGCCGGACGCCCTCAAGGTCGGCCTGATCTCGATGGACTCCACCATGCGCTCCAATCTCGGCGTCGGCATGCCGATCGACATCCTCACCGTGCGGCGGGACGCGCTCAAATCCGAAATCAGCCATCGCATCGAGCCGGGCGAGCCCTATTTCCACGATCTGCGCGAGCGCTGGTCGGCGGCCTTGCGGGCCGCCCACATCGCCATTCCCAGGCCACCCTATATCATCGGCAAGACGGGCGTGCTCGACACGCCCTGAACCGGAGCGGATCGGCGCGTGCCTTGCTGGAGCAGGCCGCCGGAACGCCCCGGAAAATCCGCCAAATCTGGAATGACGTTAAACAAGAACGTGATGGTTCGTGATCGCCGAACCGGCCGCACGGGCTGGAAAGTCGTGTCTGACTAACCTAAGGCTGCGTTCCCCTCAGCGACCACGGACGGAGCAGCATGTCGCAATCCTCGACGCAATCGACCCTCCAGGCCTATGCGCCGACCATTCTTTCCCTCGTACGCATCGTCGCCGGCCTGATCTTCCTGGCACACGGCACCCAGAAGCTGTTCGGCTTTCCGGCGCTCCCGCCCGACCGCGAGATCCCCGTCTTCGGCCTGATGTGGTTCGGCGGCATACTTGAGGCCTTTGGCGGCCTGCTGATCGTGATCGGCCTGTTCACCCGCCCCGTCGCCTTCATCCTTTCCGGGCAGATGGCCGTGGCCTATTTCATGTTCCACGCGCCGAAATCCTTCTTCCCGGCCCTGAACGGCGGCGACGCCGCCATCCTCTACTGCTTCCTCTTCCTCTATTTCGTTTTCGCCGGCCCGGGATCGATCAGCGTGGACGCGGCACGCAAGCGGTAGAATCGAACCACACCCATCGCCCGGGTGCCCAGATCCGCCATGGATCGACAAGATGAGGATGAGGCGCTAGGTTGCGCTCCCTGAATCGGCACAGGGTCGACCTGGGTTTGAAACCAGACCCATCTCTTCCCGGGCCGATCCTCCCCACCATGGAGATGACTGCCCCGGCCATCGGGGCCTGTCGCCCGGAGCAATAAGCGCGGTTGTCAAACGCCTTTGTTCGGGCTCCTCATTTCCAGACGCCGCGCGATTTCCCGGGGGGCTTCCACCCGATCGTGCGGCGCGTGGTGGGGATCATGGCCAATACCGGGCCTGTGCCGGTCGCTCACGCGATCCGGCCCGGGTTCGCTTCTGCCTGGACTGGATGGAATGAAATCGACGCTGCTTTCGATCGCCCTGATCGCCCTTGCCCTGACACCCGCCTCAGCACGCCAGAACGTCAAGCCCGGCCGGACCGAGGCCGGCCTCGCCAAACTGGCCCCGGCCGACCGGTTTCAGCAGGCCTGCGACATCGAGTTGATGGAAAGGCTGCGCCACGAATCCCGCCCCTACAAGCCCGACAGCGTGATCGCCTATGCGCTGGGCGATCCGCATGTGACGGGCGACACGCTCAAGGGCGACGGCGGCGCCTTCCGCAGCGGCGGGATCTGGTATCAATATTCCTTTACCTGCGAGGCGACGCCCGATCGCATGAAGGTGATATCGCTGGAATACAGGGTCGGCGAAGCCGTCCCGCGCGACGAATGGGATTCCCACGGCCTCTCCATCCACTGATCCCCTTCAACCCCGGATAGGCGAACGGGCATGGGCAAAAACGGTTTGATCGGCGTCATTCGTCGGATCCAGCGTTTTCCGGTCAAATCCATGGGCAGCGACATCCTGGACACGGTGGAACTGCGCTGGAACGGCCTGGCGGGTGACCGGCAATATGCCTTCGTGAAAACCAATGATCGCGGCCGCTTTCCCTACCTCACCGGCCGGGATCTGCCCGATCTCCTGCTCTACCGCGCCCGTTACCTCAAGCCGGAGGATCCCAAAACCTCGACGCTGGTCGTGCACTCCCCCAAGGGCGGCGAATACGACATCGACGATCCCGCCTTGTGCCGGGAATTGAGCGAGGCGGCTGGCGAGCCCGTGCACCTGATGCAGCTCGGCCGAGGCCATTTCGACAGCGCCGTCATCTCTCTGGTGAGCACGACGACGGCCGGCCGCCTGGCGCAGGCCCATGGCGGCGATATCGATCTGCAACGCTTCCGCATCAATCTTCTGATAGAACCCGCGGATGCCGAGAGCTGGGAACGGGATTGGCTCGACAAAAGGGTCACCGTCGGCAACCGGGAGGTCCGTCTGCGTACCGACCGGCCGATCGAGCGCTGCGTGATGATCACCCTCGATCCACAGACGGCCCAGCGCACTCCCGCGATCATGAAGACAGTCGCACGTCAGTTCGCCAACCAGATCGGCATTTACGGCACCGTCGAGCAACCGGGAACGATCGGCCTGGGCGACGGCATCCGTTTCAGCGATTGAGCGGCTCAGATGGCTTGGCCGCCCGAGACCTCGATCCGCTGGGCGTTGACCCAGCGATTGGCGTCCGACAAGAGGCTCGCGATCATCGGCCCGATGTCCTCGGCCACTCCGGCTCGCCCAAGCGCGGTCATCTGCGCAAAGATCTTGTTGATACTGGGATCGTCGCGAACGGCACCACCGCCGAAGTCGGTCTCGATCGCGCCCGGCGCCACGGTATTGACCGCAATCCGCCTTTCACCCAGTTCCTTGGCCAGATAGGTCGACAGAACCTCCACGGCCCCCTTGGCCGCGGCATAGGCTGCATAGCCTGGATAAGACACGCGTGTCAGGCCGGAAGATAGATTGACGATGCGACCGCCATCCGCCATCAGCGGCAGCAGGGCCTGGGTGAGGAAGAGAACGCCCTTGAAATGGACGTTGACCAGGGCATCGAACTGCGCCTCGGTCGTCTGGCCGATCAGGGCGTAGTCGCCATGGCCAGCATTGTTCACCAGATGATCGAATGTCCCCCGCGACCACGTGTCGTGCAGCGTTGCCCGCACCCTTTCGGTGAAGGCGGCAAAGGCTGCGACGTCACCTGTATCGAGTTGAAAGGCGATCGCCTTCCGGCCCATGGCCCGGATTTCAGCGACGACCGCCTCGGCATCCTCGCTCCGGCTGCGATAGGTGAGGATGACATCGCCGCCAAGGCGGGCAATATTGAGGGCGGTGCTGCGACCAAGACCGCGACTGGCCCCGGTTACGAGTGAAATCCTGGTCATCGGGCAAACTCCGTTGGTGTGACGGCCTCCGATATCGGGCCAAACCTGCCTTCGGTGTTGCTGGAATCTCGATGTTTCTTGCCTAATCCTCCAAGAGGCATGCAGGACGGACGCGAAGCGAGTAGGCTGTCACCATGACCGCCCTGCTTGAAGCCATTCGCCGCCATGCCCAAGTCCACGCCGACTCGAATGGTATCGCGGCCACGCCGATTCCGGGTCTCACCACCGTGCGGGCGACGGCGCCCAGCGGCCTGGTTCATGCCATCTCCCGCCCCCTCGCCTGCCTTGTGCTGCAGGGAAGCAAGCATGTCACCATGGGCATGCAGGCTTTCGACTTCGCGGCTGGCGATTCCCTGCTGATCACCGCGGATGTGCCGACCGTGAGCCAGATCACCCACGCCAGCGCCATGGCTCCCTATCTGTCGCTGGTGCTGGAGCTGGACGCTGCCGTGATAGCCGATCTGGCTGCGCAGATGAATGCCTTTGGCGGAGCCGACCATGCCCCGGTACGCGTCCAGCCCACCGATGCTGAGGTCGCCGACGTGGCACTACGGTTGATGCATTTGCTCGATCGACCGGCTTCGGTGCCGGTGCTGCAAGCCCAACTCGTGCGTGAGATGCATTACTCGCTGTTGGCCGGCCGTCACGGTACGGCAATACGACGACTGGGCTGGCCCGATGGCCACGCACAGCGCATCGCACGTGCCGTCGCTATACTGAGGGCCGAATTCATGCAGCCCTTGCCGGTCGAGCGCTTGGCCGCGGCTGCCGGCATGAGTTCCTCCTCATTTCACCAGCATTTCAGGTCGATAACCTCGCTCTCTCCCCTGCAATTCCAAAAGCAGCTGCGCCTGATCGAGGCCAGGCGATTGATGCAAGCCGAGGGTATGGGCGCGAGCGGGGCGGCATTCTCGGTCGGCTATGAGAGCGTTTCCCAATTCACTCGCGAATATGGCCGGTTGTTCGGCCTGCCGCCGGTTCGCGACACCAAGGCAGCAAGGGAACGCGCTCGAACGGCCGCCTGAATATCGACGGGACTGTCGCCGGCGCGCCTCAGAAGATGGCCAGCGCGCCCTGGAAGATGAGATAGCCGAGCCCGGCCGTGATCAACAGGCCCACGCTGGTGGCGATATAGCCAGCCAGGATGACGGCGCCGTCGCGCTCGACCAGGCCGAGGCCGAGGATGCAGATGGGAATGCCGAGCGGGATGTTGCCGATGATCGGGATCGGCAGCAGCAGGGCAAGGCCCAGCACCAGGGCGACGATGCCAACGATCCGCCGGGACCGCGCGTCGGCGAACAGATGCAGGCGCGGCTTGGCAAAACGCTCGACCCACTGGATCCAGGGCTCCGCCTTGGTGACGATACGCTGCAGATCCTTGCGGGCGAAGCTGCGTTTGGCCAGGAATTGCGGCAGCCAGAGATTGTCGCGCCCCATCACCATCTGCGCCGCGATCAGGGCGACGATGATGCCGCAGATCACCGGAATGCCCGGCGGCATCGGCAGGCAGTTGGGTATGCCGAAGAGCAAGAACAGAATACCGAAGGCGCGGTTGCGCATGGCGGCCGTCAGGTCGCCGAAATAAATGCGCTCCTCTCCTTCCGCCGAGGCAATCGCCGCAAGGAGTTCGGATGTTCTGGGGTTACGCGGTTCCAAAATTAGGCTGACTCGTGGGATCCTTGCCGGGCTTATAGTGGGACTCTGCGACAATTTCGAGATGATTGTGCGAGCGAACGCCAAACGGGGCGCGGCATTTGCGGATGGGTGTTGTGCTTTTGCCGCATAGTTCCCTTTGCAGCACAGCATTCCATGCTGCATTGCAAGACCCCGTACTCGTGCTGTCTTGTCGCAGGCGCCCCTTTGCCGACCTTGTTCGAAAAATCGCAAAAAACGCGAAAAACCCCGCAAAAACGACCCTCAACTTTTCGAGCTTGTCACTTGACCACCGAAAAACGGGGGTCCAGACTGGAATCATTCCGATCTGCTTCATGAGAGTCCTTGGTTCAGACCACCAAATGAATGGTGGCGAACGCAGAGGGGACAACAGATCGCGAACCGGTTGGAGGACCCCATGGCTTCCGTTTCGCTTCTCGTCAATGGACGGGAAATTACGGCTGATATTGACCCACGTACTTTACTTGTCGAATTTCTGCGCGAGCACCTCAGGCTTACCGGCACCCATGTCGGCTGCGATACCAGCCAATGTGGTGCCTGCGTGGTGCATATCGACGGCAAGGCCGTCAAATCCTGCACCACCCTCGCCGTCCAGGCCAGCGGCGGCTCGGTGACCACCATCGAGGGCCTCGCCAACAACGGCCAGCTCCATCCGATGCAGGAAGCCTTCCGCGACAATCATGGCCTGCAATGCGGCTTCTGCACGCCCGGCATGATCATGACCTCGGTCGCCATGGTCGACCGACTCGGCGGCGATCTCGACGAGGCCACCATCCGCCATGAGCTGGAAGGCAATATCTGCCGCTGCACGGGCTACCACAACATCGTCAAGGCGGTGGCGGCAGGAGCCAAGGCCATGACCGAAGGCCAGACGCTGCAGGCGGCCGAATAGTCGTTCTCTCCCGGACTGCGTCACCCAACTGTTCGCGGCAGCCCAAAATGCCGTCGATCGACGCTCCGGACCTCGATCATTTCATCGACTCTCTCGGCGAAGCCTTTGTTTGCCGGGGATTATTCCAATCCCATGGCGTTTTGCGACCCGAGGAAATCGGGCCAGACCGCAAAACGCGTCGAAACAGCGAATTGGAGCAAACAAGCGTTCACGCCTGAACGCGCGCTGCTCCAGGGGAGAGAACGTCATGAACGCCACGGGCGTGGGCGCACCAGTGCGCCGCAAGGAGGACTTCCGGTTCATCACCGGCAAGGGCAATTATACCGGCGACATCAATCGCCCGGGCCAGGCCCATGCCTATTTCCTGCGCTCGCCGCATGCGCATGCGACGATCAAGTCGATCGACATCAGCGAAGCCCGCAAGCTGCCAGGTGTCATCGAGATCCTCACCGGCGAGGATTTGGCGCAGGACAAGATCGGCGGCTTGATCTGCGGCTGGATGATCCACTCCAAGGACGGCTCGCCGATGAAGGCCGGCGCCCATCCGGCGCTGGCCCAGGGCAAGGTGCGCTATGTCGGCGACCATGTCGCCGTGGTGCTTGCCGAAACCCTGGCGCAGGCCAAGGACGGTGCCGAGGCCATCAACGTCACCTATGAGCCGCTGCCGGCCAGCGTCGATACCGCCAAGACCCAGGCCAAGGACGCGCCCCAGGTCCATGCCGAGGCCGAGAACAACACCGTGTTCCAATGGCATCTCGGCGACAAGACGGCCTCCGACGCCGCCTTCAAGGCAGCCAAGCACATCACCAAGCTCGACATCCTCAACAACCGCCTGGTGCCCAACGCCATCGAACCGCGTGCCGCCGTCGGCGACTACGATTCCGGTACCGAGGCCTATACTCTTTATACCACCTCGCAGAACCCGCATGTCGCCCGCCTGGTGCTGTCGGCCTTCATCGGCATCGCACCCGAGCACAAGCTGCGCGTGATCGCCCCCGATGTCGGCGGCGGCTTCGGCTCCAAGATCTTCATCTATGCCGAAGAGACGGTGTGCGTGTGGGCTGCCAAGCGCATTGGACGCCCGGTGAAATGGACCGGCGACCGTACCGAGGCCTTCCTGGCCGACGCTCATGGCCGCGATCACGTCACCCGCGCCGAACTCGCCATCGACGCCAACAACAAGATCACCGGTCTGCGCGTCCACACCATCGCCAATCTCGGCGCCTATCTCTCGACCTTCTCCTCCAGCGTGCCGACCTATCTCTATGCGCCGCTGCTGTCGGGCCAATACGACATCCCGGCGATCTATGCCGAGGTCGACGGCGTCTACACCAACACCGCCCCGGTCGACGCCTATCGCGGCGCCGGACGGCCGGAGGCGACCTTCGTGGTCGAGCGCCTTGTCGAGGTGGCGGCGCGTGAACTTGGCCTCGATCCGGCCAAGTTCCGCAAGAAGAACTTCGTGAAGTCCTTCCCGCACCAGACCCCGGTGATCATGACCTATGACGCCGGCGACTATAATGCCTCGCTCGACAAGGCGATGGAGTTGCACGACGTTAAGGGCTTCGGCGCCCGCCGCCGCGCCTCCGAGCGGGCCGGCAAGCTCAGGGGCCTGGGCTATTCGGCCTATATCGAGGCATGCGGCATCGCGCCCTCCCAGGCGGTGGGCTCCCTCGGCGCCGGCGTCGGCCTGTGGGAATCGGCGGAGATCCGCGTCAATCCGATCGGCACGGTCGAGGTGCTGACGGGCTCGCACAGCCATGGCCAGGGCCATGAGACCACCTTCGCGCAGTTGGTGTCCGACCGGCTCGGCATCCCCATCGACTCGGTCGCCGTCGTGCATGGCGATACCGACAAGGTGCAGTTCGGCATGGGCACCTATGGCTCGCGTTCCGGCGCGGTCGGCATGTCGGCCATCGTCAAGGCGGTCGACAAGGTCATCGCCAAGGGCAAGAAGGTCGCCTCCTATGTGCTGGAGGCCTCCGAAGGCGACATCGAGTTCAAGGATGGGCGCTTCTCGGTGGCCGGCACCGACAAGGGCCTGGCTTTCGGCGAAGTGGCTCTGCAGGCCTATATCGCCCACAAATTCTCGGGCCAGGACCTTGAACCCGGCCTCAAGGAAGGCGCGTTCTACGATCCCACCAATTTCACCTTCCCGGCGGGCGTGCATATCTGCGAAGTCGAGATCGATCCCGACACCGGCGTCACCACCATCGCGCGCTGGACGGCAGTGGACGATTTCGGCGAACTGATCAACCCGATGATCGTCGAGGGCCAGGTGCATGGCGGCATCGCCCAGGGCGTCGGCCAGGCCCTGCTCGAGGGTGCGGTCTATGACAAGGACGGCCAGCTCCTGACCGCCTCCTTCATGGACTATTGCATGCCGCGCGCGGACGACCTGCCCTCCTTCAATGTCGGCATGACCAAGACCACCTGCCCCTCCAACCCGCTCGGCATCAAGGGCTGCGGCGAGGCCGGTGCGATCGCGGCACCGCCAGCGGTGATGAACGCCATCACCGATGCCATCGGCCTGGAAGACATCGCCATGCCGGCTTCGCCCCAGGTGGTGTGGAACGCCGTGCAGCGCGCCGCCAAGGGCAAGAAGGCAGCAGAATAACAGGGGCGGGTCTTCTCAGCTCCATCGGCACACCGATGGAGCGGGACCCGCCAGGAACCTCCAAGCCACGAGAATCAGGCGGGTCTGAAGACCCGCCCCCCCACTTCAACCCTGGGAGCCTCCCATGTATCCGTTCACCTATCAGCGCCCGACCTCCGTGCGCGGGGCCGTCGCCGCCCTCGCCAAGGCGGAAGACGCCAAACTGCTCGCCGGCGGGCACACCTTGCTGCCGACCATGAAGCAGCGCCTCGCCAGCCCCACCACCCTGATCGACCTCACCAAGATCGAGGGCCTCAGCGGTATCGAGGTGAAGGGCCGCAATCTCGTCATCGGCGCCACCACGCCGCATGGCGACGTGGCTGCGAGCGCCACGGTCGGCGAAGCCATCCCGGCTCTCGCCGCTCTCGCCGGCATGATCGGCGATCCGGCGGTACGTTCGCGCGGCACCATCGGCGGCTCGCTCGCCAACAACGATCCGGCCGCCGATTATCCGGCGGCGGCCCTCGCCCTCAACGCCACGATCATCACCAACAAGCGCAAGATCCCGGCCGACGAATATTTCACCGGCCTGTTCGATACCGCGCTGGAGGAAGGCGAGATCATCACCAAGATCTCCTTCCCCATTCCGGCCAAGGCAGCCTATCAGAAATTCCCCAATCCGGCTTCGCGCTACGCCCTGGTCGGGGTGTTCGTGGCCAAGAAGGGAAGTTCGGTGCGCGTCGCGGTCACCGGCGCCGGCTCCGATGGCGTGTTCCGCCACACCAAGGCCGAAGAAGCGCTGTCGTCGCGCTTCCATGCCAAATCGCTCGACGGGGTGAGCCTCTCGTCCAAGGGGCTCAACGGCGACATCCACGCCAGCGCCGACTACCGCGCCCACCTGATCGGCGTGCTGACCAAGAGAGCCGTCGCAGCCGCCAAGTGACCGACCCAAAGCGTTTTGCTCTCCGGGAGCGCGGCCCTCATTTGCGCTCCCGTCTCCTGCACCGACCGAAAGCGCGCGCATGCCCGCATCTTCAGGAACCATGCCCGAAGCCGAATTCTCCACCGATTTGGCCAAGACCCGCTTGACGGTCCTCGTCGCCAACATCACCACGCTGGGGGTGGAGGCCATCGTCAACGCCGCCAATACCTCCCTGCTCGGCGGTGGCGGCGTTGATGGAGCCATCCACCGTGCCGCCGGGCCGGAGCTGGTGGCGGAGTGCCGTACGCTGAACGGTTGCAAGGTGGGCGATGCCAAGATTACCGGGGGATACCGGCTGCCGGCCCGTCATGTCATCCATACCGTTGGCCCGGTCTTCAATGGCGGCGCCCAGGGAGAGGCCGACAGGCTCGCCTCCTGCTATCGGCGCAGCCTCGAAGTCGCCGCGGCCAATGCCATTGCCTCGATCGCCTTTCCGGCCATTTCCACCGGAATCTACCGTTACCCGGCGGACGAAGCGGCCACGATCGCCGTCGCGACCGTCATCGATACCTTGCCGCTGCTGTCGGCGCCCCCGTCGCTCGTCGTGTTCTGCTGTTTCGATGCGGGCACGGCCACCCATTACCGCCAGGCCTTCGTCGATGCTGGCCTCGCCCCCTTCTGATCGGGCCCGATCAGGATAACTCTGCAGGATCTCAAAGACTTGCGGAGTTTTTCGACATTGCCCATTCATGGGCCCCATCGAGAAATTCCGCTTGGCAGGGACTCGTCCTATAGTGCCGGCAGATTTCAGGAGTTTGCCTTGCCTGCCTCCCTTCCCGCCTCCATCGACGCAACAGCCGCCCTACTCGCCAAGGCCGACTATGTAGCCGGGCGCGACCTTGCCACCGTCTTGTTCCTCGCCTTGCGCATGGGCCGCCCGCTTTTCCTGGAAGGGGAAGCGGGCGTCGGCAAGACCGAGATCGCCAAGGTGCTGTCTGCGACGCTGGGCCGCTCCCTGATCCGCCTGCAATGCTATGAAGGGCTCGACATCGCCTCGGCGGTGTATGAATGGAACACCATGGCGCAGATGATCGAGATCCGCCTGGCCGAGGCCGGCGGCAATGTCGACCGCGCCAGCCTCGGTTCCGATCTCTTCTCCGAACGCTTCCTGATCGCCCGGCCCATCCTGGAAGCGGTACGCCCCCAGGCCGGTGGTGCGCCGATCCTGCTGATCGACGAACTCGACCGCACCGACGAGGCCTTCGAAGCCTATCTCCTGGAGGTCCTTTCAGATTTCCAGGTCACCATTCCCGAATTCGGCACGGTCAAGGCGGAAGCGCCGCCCATCGTCGTGATCACCTCCAACCGCACCCGCGAGATCCATGATGCCCTCAAGCGGCGCTGCCTCTATCACTGGGTCGATTATCCCAGCGCCGAGAACGAACTCGAGATCCTGCGCCGCAAGGTGCCGCATGTGCCTGCCAAGCTGTCGCGCGAGCTGATCGGCTTCGTGCAGGCGCTGCGCCGGGAGGACCTGTTCAAGGCGCCGGGCGTCGCCGAGATGCTGGACTGGGCCACCGCCCTGACCGAGCTCGATGCCGTGGCGCTCGATCCCGCGCTCGTCTCCGACACGCTCGGCGTGCTCTTGAAATATCAGGACGACATTGCCCGCCTCTCCGGCAGCCAGGCCAAAAGGCTGATCGACAGCGTCAAAGCCGGGGCGCAGGCCCATGCCTGACATCCCGCCTGCCGAAACAGCGCCCCCAGAGATCGGCAGGCTTGCCGACAACATCGCCTATTTCGGCCGCCTCCTGCGCGACGCCGGCCTGCCGGTCGGCCCGGCCAGCGTGCTCGATGCCATCCGGGCGGTGGAGACAGCCGGTCTCGGCGGCAAGCAGGATTTCTACTGGACACTGCACAGCGTCTTCGTGACGCGGCACGAACAATCGCTGCTCTTTCGCCAAGCCTTCGAATTGTTCTGGCGCCAGCGCGCCCTGACCGAAAAACTCATCGCCATGATGTCCCCCCAGGCGGTGGCGATGAAGGAACCGCCCAAGCCCAAGGCCGGCGCGCAGCGCGTCAACGATGCCTTCTACAAGGAGCCGCCGCGCGAGGTGGAAGAGAAGAAGCTCGTCGAGTTCGACGCGCGCCTGACCATGTCGGAGCGCGAGATCCTCAAGGAGCGGGACTTCGCCCAGATGACCGCGGAGGAGATCGCTGCCGCCAAGAAGGAAATGGCAGGGCTGCGCCTGCCTTTCGACAATGTCCCGACACGTCGCCTCAGGCCCGGAGGCAGCGAGGTCATCGACCTCAGAAGGACTCTCAGAGCCGCCATGCGCAGCGGCGGCGATCTCGTATCCATCGCCTATCGGCAGGCCGGCGAGAAGCACCCGCCCCTCGTGGCGCTTTGCGACATATCCGGATCGATGGCGGACTATTCCCGCCTGTTTCTGCATTTCCTGCATGCGATCTCGGAAAAGGGCCGGCGCGTGCATGCCTTCGTGTTCGCGACGCGGCTGACCAACATCACGCGTTCGCTGAGGACGCGCGATCCCGACGAGGCCCTCGAACATGCTTCCAGAGCCGTCAAGGATTGGGATGGCGGCACCCGCATCGCCCATTGTCTGGAGCGCTTCAACAAGGACTGGTCGCGCCGCGTGCTCGGCCAGGGCGCCACGGTGCTGCTGATCACCGATGGGCTGGAGCGTCAGGTCGATCCCGGCCTCGCCAAGGAACTCGACCGCCTGCATCGTTCCTGCCGCCGCCTGATCTGGCTCAATCCCCTGCTGCGCTTCGACGCCTTCGAAGCGCGTGCGGCCGGCATCAAGGCCATGCTGCCGCATGTTGACGAATTCAGAACCATTCACAATCTCAGGAGCATGGGCGACCTGGTCAAAGCCCTCGACCGCAGGGCCGATGCCGCCGCCGACCCCAGGAGTTGGTTAAAACGCGCTGGTTGAGAAGGACCGGCAACGGCGCTTTTGGAGTGTCAGCCTCCGGCTGACATCGTATCTGCTGGTGAGTGCTTGGCTTTCAAGAGGTCAGCAGGAGGCTGACACTCCAAGATTCCGAATAAACGCGGCGATCATGCCGCCCCCCGTTTCAAGGAGCAATTTCGATGAATGATACCACCAGCAATTTCGCATCCGACACCGACATCCTTGCCAGCGCCCAGCAGTGGCGGGAACGAGGCAAAGGCGTCGCCATCGCCACCGTGGTGGAAACCTGGGGCTCGGCGCCGCGCCCGACGGGCTCGAACCTGGTGATCGACGAGGACGGCAATTTTCTCGGCTCCGTTTCCGGCGGTTGCGTGGAAGGCGCCGTGGTCACCGAAGCACTCGACGTTATTCAAGAGGGTAAGCCGCGCCTGATCGAGTTCGGGGTCGCCGACGAGACCGCCTGGCGGGTCGGCCTGTCCTGCGGCGGCACCATCCGGGTCTATGTCGAGAAACTGGACTGAAGGCCGCTTTCCTTCGCAATATTTGTCGCAGGCTCCGCCATGAAACTTGCCACCCTCCAGGCCCTCAACCAGGCCAAAGCCACCCGCAAGGCCGTTCTTCTCGTCACCGATCTCGAGACCGGCGAGGAACGCCTGGTCGAGGAAAGCGCGATCCCGGCCGATCCGCTGGCCTCCGTGCTGTCGCAGCAATTGCGGCAGGGTCGCTCCGCCACGGTCGAGCAGGATGGCAGGCGCCATTTCATCACCGTCCACGTGCCGCCGGTACGCCTGGTGATGATCGGCGCCGTCCATATCAGCCAGGCGCTGGTCCCCCTGGCCCGCCTCGTCGGCCAGGATCCTGTTATCGTCGATCCGCGTACCGCCTTTGCCACGCCAGAGCGCTTTCCCGACGTCAAACTGTTCGCCGAATGGCCCGATGTCGCCTTGCCGCCCCTCGGCATTGACCGTTACACCGCCTTCGTCGCCCTCACCCACGACCCGAAGATCGATGATGGGGCACTGATACATGCGCTCGAACGCGAGTGCTTCTATGTGGGGGCGCTGGGCTCGCGCAGGACGCATGCGCGCCGCATCGAGCGGTTGTGCGAGGCCGGTGTCGGCGAGGCCGCGCTGGCGCGTATCCGGGCGCCCATCGGCCTCGACATCGGCGCTATCAGCCCGGCCGAGATCGCCGTCTCGATCATGGCAGAGATTACTGCCGCGCTTCGACTGGAGAGTGGCGAGAGGCAACCCAGGTCGCCTGTCCTGTCAAAACCCTGTTATAAGTGACTGTGTTTCCATGTTTTTCGGCGAGATTTCCATAGACCAGGCCCAGGGCGGCGTTGCTGTCCATTCGATCCGCAAGGGGGGGCTTGTCCTCAAGAAGGGTACGCATATCGGGCCAGCCGAAATCGAGGCGCTGCGCCGCGAAAGGGTCGAGTCCATCGTCATCGCCAGGCTCGATCCCGGCGATGTCGGCGAGGATATCGCCGCCGAGCGCATTGCCACCAGATTGGGAGGTGAAGGCGTGCGCGTGGCCGAGCCCTTCACCGGCAGGGCCAATCTGTTCGCCGAGCAGGCCGGTGTGCTGGTGATCGACCGTGACGGCGTCGATCGGGTCAACGCCATCGACGAAAGCATCACCTTCGCGACCCTCCCTGCCTTCGATCCCGTCAAGGCCGGCGAAATGATCGCAACCGTCAAGATCATCCCCTTTGCAGTCGAGGCGCCGACCTTCGAGCGCGCGCTTGCGAGCCTGGGTGCCCCGATCATCCGGATCGCTCCCTTCCGCCCGCTCAAGGTAGCCGCCATCTCCACTTTGCTGCCGGGCCTGAAGGAAAGCGTGATCGCCCGCACCCTGCAGGTACTGAAGGAACGCCTGGCGCCGGCCGAGGCCACACTCGTCCTCGACGAAAGGGTGCCGCATCAGGCCCCGGCGCTGGCGCTTGCCCTCGATCAAGCCAAGGCAGCTCAGGCCGACCTCACCATCATCTTCGGCGCTTCGGCCATTGCCGACAGGCGCGACGTCATCCCCGCAGCCATCGAAATATCGGGCGGCACGGTCGAACATTTCGGCATGCCGGTCGATCCAGGCAATCTCCTGCTGCTGGGGCGTTCCGGCGCCATGTCGGTGCTGGGCGCGCCAGGCTGCGCGCGCTCGCCCAAGGAGAACGGCTTCGACTGGATCCTGCACCGCCTGCTGGCCGGCCTGCCGGTCACCCGCGCCGATATCGTCGGCCTCGGCGTCGGCGGCCTGCTGATGGAGATCGTCAGCCGTCCCCAGCCGCGCGCAGCGGCCGGGAAGACGGGCGAGAGCCCTCCTCACGTCGCGGCCATCGTCCTGGCTGCCGGCCGCTCCACGCGCATGGGCGGATCGAACAAGCTTCTGGAGGACTATGCCGGCAAGCCGCTGGTCCGTCATGCCGTGGAAGCCGCGCTCGCCAGCAAGGCGGGTTCGGTCACGGTGGTCACCGGCCACCAGCAGGCCGAGGTTCGCGATGCCATGGCCGGGCTGGCCGTCTCCTTCGTGCACAATCCGGACTTCGCCGAAGGCCTCTCCACTTCCGTGCGCGCCGGCATCGCGGCCCTGCCCGCCGAATGCGACGCTGCCCTGATCGCGCTGGGCGACATGCCGCTGGTGGATGCCGCCCTGCTCGATCGGCTGATATCGGCCTTCGAACCGGATAAGGGCGCCCTCATCGTGCTTCCCGTCACTGAGAGGCAGCGCGGCAATCCCGTGATCTGGGCACGGCGATTCTTCGACGAATTGCAGGCCATCGAGGGCGACGCCGGAGGCCGGCAGATCCTCAAGGCCAACGGCGATGCGGTGGTCGAGATTCCCGTCTCTTCGAGCGCCGCAAGCTTCGACGTGGACACGAGGGAGGCGCTCGCGCAATTGCGACAACTCCCGACCTGACATTTTGTTGCTCGCCCCGCCGCCGCAACATTCGCGTGCAAGGGGTGTGCGCAATTATTCAGCAATATTCTTTCCCCTGATGAAGGATAGTATGGCCATCGAAATTTTTGTGTGGATCTAGACGAAATCTAACAGCCGTTACACGTCTGCACGACTGGAGCCATTCAGTCGCTAAATCGTTTTTTGGGCGTTACTGGTGCAAAATTGACGCTTCTAACGCCAGCCGACGCTAAAAAATTCGTCGGGCTGCATAAATATTTCGTGATTTCCAGAAACTTCGCTTTCGAGACCATCGCGGTGATTGTCAGTTTGCAAAGCGCTTGCTATGACAGGAAATCGTCGAATGACTGCCTGTCTCTTAGGCAAAAATCCCGCCAAAGGGAGACCAGGAGAAGCAAGGACGGCGTCGACAGAGGGGAAAGTTTGTAGACGATGGCAGAGTTTTTACAGCAGCTCATCAACGGGCTGGCGGTAGGATCGCTATATGGTCTTATCGCCGTAGGTTACACGATGGTGTTCGGCATCATCGGCATGGTGAACTTCGCTCACGGCGATCTGTTCATGCTCTCCGCGATCATCGCATTCATCTGTTTCGTGATCCTGGTAACCTTGCTCGGACTTTCGTCGGTCGTCGTGGCCTTACTGGTGGTCATGGCAATCGGCATGGTCCTCACCAGTATCTGGAACTGGGCCATCGAGCGCATCGCCTACCGCCCGCTGCGTGGATCCTTCCGCCTCGCTCCGCTGATCTCCGCCATCGGCGTCTCCATGGCCCTGTCCAATTTCGTACAGGTCAGCCAGGGCGCCGAATCCAAGGCGATCCCCCACGCCGTGGACGCTGCCCTCAGCGCGAAATATCAGATCTGGTCGGAGGTCACCTCGGACGGACGCGCCATGGACGCCTCGCTCTCGCTCAAGGCCATCCTGATCTTCGTCACCACGGCGGTGCTGCTGGCAATCTTCTGGTACATCGTTTCCCGGACCTCGCTCGGCCGCGCCCAGCGCGCCTGCGAGCAGGACCGCAAGATGGCCGCCCTGCTCGGCGTCGATGTCGACCGCACCATCTCGATCACCTTCATCATGGGCGCCGCCCTCGCCGCCGTCGCCGGCCTGATGTTTCTGGTGCTCTACGGTTCCGTGAACTTCCGTGACGGCTTCGTGCCCGGCGTCAAGGCCTTCACCGCCGCGGTCCTCGGCGGCATCGGCTCCCTGCCCGGTGCGGTGCTGGGCGGCATGCTGATCGGCCTGATCGAAAAATTGTGGGAGGGATCCTTCGAGGGCGACGTAGCGGCCTATCGCGACGTCGCCGTGTTCTCGGTGCTCGCCATCACGCTGATCTTCATGCCGCAAGGCCTGCTGGGACGCCCCGAAGTGGAGAAGGTGTGATCATGGCCGAATCCGATACCACGCGCATTTCATCGGCCGACCTGTTCAAGGATCTCATCTTCTGGGCAGCGGTCTCCACCTGCATGTTCCTGCCGGTGGTGGGGCTGACGACCTATTCGGACCAGGCGACCAACAGTTTCCGCCTGAATTTCCTCAACCCCGATTTCGGCTTCGGCAAACGCTTCGGCGGCCTGATCACCACCGCCGTGATCGTCGGCCTCATCCTGGCTGTCCGCCTCTTCGTGCTGCTGCGCCCGCAGCGCCCGGAACACAAGACCCCCTCCAAATTCGCCCAGACCATGTCGCGGATCGGCATGTCGCCCTGGGTGATGTGGTTCGGAGCCGGGCTCGCGCTCGTCTTCCCCCTCGTCATGCTGGGTACCCTCGGCGACAAGGGCTCGCTGAAGTGGATCGACAGCTACGGCATCCAGATCATGATCTACATCATGCTGGGCTGGGGCCTGAACATCGTGGTCGGCATGGCCGGCCTCCTGGACCTGGGCTATGTCGCCTTCTACGCGGTCGGCGCCTATTCCTACGCGCTCCTGTCGGTCTATTACGGCATGACCTTCTGGGAATGCCTGCCGATCGCAGGGTTCCTCGCCGCGCTCTGGGGCATCATCCTCGGCTTTCCCGTGCTGCGCCTGCGCGGCGACTATCTCGCCCTCGTCACGCTGGCCTTCGGCGAGATCATCCGCAGCGTGCTGGTGAACTGGAAATCCTTCACCCACGGCAATGACGGCATCACCTCGATCAAGCCGCCCACCTTCTTCGGCATTCCCTTCACCGCCGGCCCCAACGGTTTTGCCAAGACCTTCGACCTCGCCTTCTCGCCGATCCACGGCAAGATCTTCTTCTATTATGTCATCCTCATTCTCGCAGTGATGACGGCCTACATCACCAGCCGCATGCGCAGGCTGCCGGTTGGCCGCGCCTGGGAAGCCTTGCGCGAGAACGAGATCGCCTGCCGCTCGCTCGGCATCAACACCACCACCACCAAGCTCGCAGCCTTCGCCAGCGGCGCCCTGTTCGGCGGTCTCGCCGGCGCCTTCTTCGCGGCCAAGCAGGGCTTCATCAATCCCGAGAGCTTCGTGTTCCAGGAATCGGTGATGGTGCTCGCCATCGTCGTGCTCGGCGGTTCGGGCAGCCTGCTCGGTGTGGTCGTAGCAGCGGTCCTGCTGGTCGGCGGTTCGGAGATCCTGCGTGAGCTGACCTTCATGAAGTGGATCTTCGGGCCCGACTTCGACCCGAGCCAGTATCGTCCCATGATCTTCGGCCTCGCCATGGTCTCGATGATGCTGTGGAAGCCGCGCGGTCTCATCTCCAACCGTGCTCCCACCGTCTATCTGAAGGAACGCAAGATCGTCTCTGGCGCCCTCGTACAGGAAGGTCACGGATGAGCGCGCCCGAGAACAACGACATGATCGATCCCGCCCTCGCCTCGCACGCCCATCCCGAACAGCACTGGCACAGCGATCCGATCCTCAAGGTCGAGAAGCTGACCATGCGGTTCGGAGGCCTCACCGCCGTCAACGCCGTCTCCTTCAATTGCGGCCGGGGCGACATTACCGCCCTGATCGGCCCCAATGGCGCCGGCAAGACCACGGTGTTCAACTGCATCACCGGCTTCTACAAGCCGACCGAAGGCCGGATCGGCCTGCGTCACGGCTCGGTGGCGGCCTGGGACGAATTCGATGCCCTGACCGCAACCACCCAGCAAAAGCTGAGCCATGGCCAGGACACGCTCTACCTGCTCGAGCGCATGCCCGACTTCATGGTCTCCCGCCAGGCCAAGGTCGCCAGAACCTTCCAGAACATCCGCCTCTTCGCGGGCATGACGGTGCTGGAGAACCTGCTGGTCGCCCAGCATGTCCACCTGATGCGCGCGTCGGGCTTCTCCGTCTTCGGCATTCTCGGCCTGCCCACCTACAGCCATGCCGAGAAGGCTGCGATCGAGAAGGCGAAATACTGGCTCGACAAGACCGGCCTGATGGCCCGAGCCGACGATCCGGCCGGCAGCCTTCCCTATGGCGACCAGCGCCGCCTGGAGATTGCGCGCGCCATGTGCACCGAGCCGGTGCTGCTTTGCCTGGACGAACCGGCCGCCGGCCTCAATCCGAGGGAAAGCCTCGATCTCAACAAGCTGCTGCGCACGATCCGCAGCGATCACGACACCTCTCTTCTCCTGATCGAGCATGACATGTCCGTGGTCATGGAGATTTCGGACCATGTGGTGGTGCTCAATTACGGCACCAAGATCTCGGACGGCACGCCCGAGCAGGTCCGCAACGACCCAGCCGTGATCGCCGCCTATCTCGGCACCGACGAGGAAACGGAGAGTTGAGCATGTCCTCGCCCCTGCTGGCCGTCCGCGGCGTACACACCTATTACGGACAGGTCCACGCTCTCAAAGGTGTCGACGTCGACATCAACCAGGGCGAGATCGTCACCATCATCGGCGCCAACGGCGCCGGTAAGTCGACCCTGATGATGACGGTCTTCGGTTCGCCCAAATGCCGTGTCGGTTCGATTTCGTTCGACGGGCAAGACATCACCCACATGCCGATGCACCTGATCGCCCGGCTGCGTATCGCCCAATCCCCCGAGGGACGGCGGATCTTCCAGCGCATGACGGTCTACGAGAACCTGCAGATGGGAGCCGAGATCGACGGCAATGCCCATTTCGCCGACGATCTCGAGCGCATGTACACGCTCTTCCCGCGTCTGAAGGAACGCGCCAGCCAGCGCGGCGGTACGCTTTCGGGCGGCGAACAGCAGATGCTGGCAATTGCCCGCGCCCTGATGAGTCGGCCGCGCCTTCTGATGCTGGACGAGCCCTCGCTCGGCCTGGCACCGCTGATCGTCAAACAGATCTTCGACGCGGTGCGGGTGCTCAACGAGACGGAGAAGCTGACCGTCTTCCTCGTCGAGCAAAATGCCTTTCATGCCCTGCGCCTGGCGCATCGAGGTTATGTCATGGTCAACGGCCAGATCACCATGTCCGGCACCGGCAAGGAACTGCTCGCCCGGCCCGAGGTGCGCGCAGCCTATCTGGAAGGGGGTCATTGAGATGGAAACCTACCTCTACGAGGACAGTCCCTTCGTCTTCGTGCTGGTCACGCTGCTGATGGGGGGCTGGGCCGCCTGGATGACCGGCAAGGCCAGCGCCTCGACCTGGAGCCGCTACCCGATCCTGTTCTTCTATCTGGTGCTGCTGACCATGGGCGTGCGCTTCCTTCACCAGGCGCCGTTCGGGGGCAACATGTTCTCGCCCTATTATTTCGTGGTCGACCTCGTCATCATTCAGCTCATCGGCCTGTTGTCCTATCGCGTCCGGCTCGCCAAGCAGATGGTCGGCAAATATGGCTGGATGTTCCAGCGATCGGGTGCGCTTGGCTGGAGTGCACGATCGAGCGCAGAATGACCGAATACAAGCAACAAGGAAATCGGATGAGCTGTACGCGCAACTTGGGCTGACGGCCTCGTTCACGTCCTGACTATCCGCAGACCGGAGCCGCAAGCTCCACCAATCCACTGGGAGAACGACATGAAAAAAGTCTGGTTGACAGGCGCAGCGCTGGCGGCAGGCCTGCTGCTCAGCACGTCCGCCTTCGCGCAGATCAAGATCGGCATCGGCGCACCGATCACCGGTCCGAGTGCGGCCTCTGGAGCCCAGATCAAGCAGGGCGCGGAACTAGCCATCAAGAACATCAACGCCGCCGGCGGCGTACTCGGCCAGAAGCTGGAATCGACCGTCGGCGACGATCAGTCAGATCCCAAGCAGGGCGTTTCGGTCGCCAACAAGTTCGTCGGCGACGGCGTGACCTGGGTGGTGGGACACTACAACTCCGGCGTGACCATCCCCGCTTCCGAGGTCTATGGCGACAATGGCATCGTCGCCATCACCCCGGCCGCCACCAACGAGAAGGTGACCGACCGCAAGCTCTGGGGCATGTTCCGCACCTGCGGCCGTGACGACCAGCAGGCCAAGGTCTGGGTGGATTACGTCAAGGCCACCTATCCCGGCAAGAAGGTCGCCATCGTCCATGACAAGACCACCTATGGCCAGGGCCTGGGCGAGAATGCCAAGAAGCTGATGGCTGCCGACGGCATGAAGGAAGTCCTGTTCGAAGGTGTGAACACCGGCGAGAAGGACTATTCGGCCATCGTCACCAAGCTCAAGGCCGTCGGCGCCGACGTGCTGATCTATGGAGGCCTCTACACCGAAGCGGCCCTGATCCTCAAGCAGTTGCGCGACCAGGGCATGCAGACCGTGATGGTCTCGGGCGACGGCCTGGTCTCTTCTGAATTCGCCACCATCGGCGGCGACGCCGTGATCGGCACCCAGATGTCCTTCGCGCCCAAGGCCGAGGATGATCCGTCCAACGCCGCCATCGTCAAGCAGTTCAAGGACAGCGGCTTCACGCCGGAAGGCTATACGCTGAAGGCCTATGCGGCCGTGCAGGTGCTGGCCCAGGCCGCGGAAGAAGCCAAATCGGCCGATCCGCAGAAGATGGCCGAAGTGATGCATTCGGGCAAAGCCTTCAAGACGGTGATCGGCGACGTCTCCTATGACGACAAGGGCGACATGAAGCAGATCGACTACGTCATCTTCTCTTGGAAGAAGGGTCCCGACGGCAAGATCGACTTCTTCCAGAACAAGTGACCTGCCTTCATTCTTCGTAATATCTCAATCGCCCCGGTTCGCTGGGGCGATTTCTTTGGAGGCCTCCTATTCGCGGCTCGGATCGGGCCGCGACATGGGACATGACGCAGGGGGAGATGGCCAGGCTGCCCTCCCCTTTGCGAATTCGCCTGAATTTCCGTGACAAGCCGCTGGAAATTTAGACAATGGCGTCATCGGGCGCAGCCGAACCGGTCCAGAAAAGAACGGTCTGCGCCCAGTACAACAGGGAAGAACCCCATGAACAAACTTTCATTGGCCGGCGCTGTACTCGCAGCGGGCCTCGCCTTGGGCAGCAGCGCGCAGGCGCAGATCAAGCTCGGCGTCGGTGGCCCGATGACCGGCCCCGCTGCTTCCTACGGCCTGCAGGCCAAGGCAGGCGCCGATATGGCGGTGAAGGACATCAACGCCAAGGGCGGCGTGCTCGGCCAGAAGATCGAGATCAGCGTCGGTGACGACCAGGCCGATCCCAAGCAGAGCGTCTCGGTCGCCAACAAATTCGTGGGCGACGGGATAACCTGGGTTGTCGGCCACGTCACCTCCGGCGGTGCCATCGCCGCCTCGGATGTCTATGCCGACAACAACATCATCAACGTCACTCCCTCTGCCTCCAGCGAGAAGCTGACCGATCGCGGGCTGTGGAACACCTTCCGGACCTGCGGCCGCGACGACCAGCAGTCTAAGGTATGGGCGGACTATGTCCTGGCGCATTTCAAGGACAAGAAGATCGCCATCGCGCACGACAAGCAGACCTATGGCGAAGGCCTGGCCAAGGGCGCGAAGAAATACCTCAACGATGCCGGCGTGAAGGAAGTCCTCTATGAAGGCGTGAACGCCGGCGAAAAGGACTATTCCGGTCTCGTTACCAAGCTGAAGTCCAGCGGCGCCGACGTGCTGCTGTGGGGCGGCTACTACACCGAGGGCGCGCTGATCCTCAAGCAGCTGCGCGACCAGGGCGGCAAGACCATCATGATGGGCGCCGATGGCCTCAACTCACCGGAATTCGCCACCATCGGCGGTGACGCCGTGGTCGGCACGCTGATGACCTTTGCGCCGAAGATCGAGGATTATCCGGCGAATGCCGACCTGGCGAAGCGCTTCCGCGAGGGCGGCACCGATCCGGCCGGCTTCACCCTGCTGGCCTATGCCGGCGTGCAGGTGTTGGCGCAGGCGGCCGAAGAGGCCAAGTCCGCCGATCCGCAGAAGATCGCCGAGGTCATGCATTCGGGCAAGAAGTTCCAGACGGTGATCGGCGAGATCTCCTACGACAAGAAGGGCGATCTGGCTCAGCCGGCCTACGCCATCTACACCTGGAAGAAGGCTGCGGACGGCAAGATCGCCGCGGAGCAGAACCCCTCCTGAGGCGCCTCGCCTCCTATCGCCATGACGACTATGACCCGCTCCGGTTCACCGGGGCGGGTTTTTATCTGGGCCGAACAGGCAGCAACAGCCCCTTTGCACTCGCAAAAGTGGGTAAGCACGGAGTGTCAATCTCCACAGCTCCATCATTTTGATGGAGCGAGATTGACATCTTTTTCCGACAGACGATCCTCTACGAGAGTGTCAATCAGGAGATTGACACTCCAAAAGCGAACCGATCCCTCGGTATCAGCCGAGCTTGCTGAGGATCGGAAAGGTGTTCTGCAGCCAGATGGCGAAATCGGCCATGCCGCCCGTCAGGAAGGCAATGCCGGCCACCACCAGCAGCCCGCCCATCGCCTTCTCCACCGTGCCGAGATGAGCCCGGAAGCTCCGCAGGAAGCGCATGAAGGGGTTCATGGCAAAGGCGGCCACCACAAAGGGCAGCCCCAGGCCGAGCGTGTAGATGGCGAGCAGGGTCACCCCCTGGCTGACGCTGCCATCCTTGCCGGCCACGGCGATCACCGTGCCGAGCACCGGACCGATGCACGGGGTCCAGCCAAAGGCAAAGGCGAGGCCCATCACGAAGGCGCCCCAGGGGCCGGAGCCGGTGCCGGCCTGCAGGCGGGCCTGGCGATAGAGCAGCGAAATGCGGAAGACGCCGAGGAAATGCAGGCCCATGGCGATGATGACGATGCCCGCCAGCAGGTAGAACGGGTCGATCGAATTGGCCCAGGAGGCGGGAAGAATACCCTTTTCGGCCAGGCTGCTGAGGCCGTTGGCCATCGCCCTGCGCAGAACGAGCAGATAGGAGGCGCCGGCGCCGAGCGAGATGAAGATGGTGGCAAGGCCGGCGACGAAACACAAGGCCGAGATCACCGCACGACGGCGGACACCCTTATCGATGGTCTGTCCTGTCATCTCATCCAGCGTGGAGCCGGCCAGGAAAGTCAGGTAGGGCGGCACCAGCGGCAGCACGCAGGGAGAGAGGAAGGAGAACAGGCCGGCCACGAACACGGCAGGCAGGGTAATATCGGCCATGGACCCATCCAGAACAGGCATTCACGCGTCAACACCACCTTCCGGCGGCGAAGCCCCTGCTCTAGCGCGCCCACGCCTTTTGCCCAAGCCCGTTTCGTCAAACTCCCTGTCTCGTGATCGGAAGTGATGTCGCAGGGCCTCATTACCTGAGCCTGCGGACTCGGGCTAAGAAGCGCATGGGCCTGGGCGTCGAGCGAGCGTTTCTTCCGGGCACACGGGCACATCTTACCCGTTCTTGGAAACACCGTGTTCGCGAGCGAGGAAAAACGGGCAGGATGCCCGTGCGCCCGGAGTTCGCGCTTCACCCCAAGCGGTTGTCTCGCCCTATGGCGGGTGCGAAGCTGCCGACGAACGGAGGCTGATTCATGCGCAATCTCATCACGGATGTCGCCGGCGTGCTGGTCGGCAATGCCGAAGACGCCGCGATTGCCTCCGGCACGACGGCGGTGGTGTTCGAGGAGCCGGCGGTCGCCGCCGTCGATGTGCGTGGCGGCGCACCGGGAACGCGGGAAACCGATCTGCTCGCCCTGGAGCGGACGGTCGAGCGGATCGACGCCATCGCCCTGTCGGGCGGTTCGGCTTTCGGCCTGGAAGCCGGCGCCGGCATCGGAGCCCTTTTGGCGGAGCAGGGTCGTGGTTTCCAGGTCGGCGCCGTAAGGGTTCCGATCGTGCCAGGGGCCATCCTGTTCGACCTTCTCAATGGCGGCGACAAGAAATGGGGACGCTTTCCGCCCTATCGAGAACTCGGCTTCACTGCGGCCGAGGCGGCGGGCGACACCTTCGCCCTGGGATCGTCGGGCGCCGGATTGGGCGCTACCACAGCCGGCCTGAAGGGTGGTCTCGGCTCCGCCTCGGTGCGCTGCGGGCGCCATGTGGTCGGGGCGCTGGTCGCGGTCAATGCGCTCGGCAGCGTCACCATCGGTGACGGCGCCCATTTCTGGGCGGCGCCCTATGAGCAGGCCGGGGAATTCGGTGGCCTCGGCCTGCCGATCCCCTGGCCCGACGACGCGCTGGCGCTGCGCCACAAGGCCATGGAGGCAGGCAACACCACGATCGCCGTGGTGGCAACGGATGCCGTGCTCACCAAGGCCCAGACCAAGCATTTTGCCGTGATGGCGCAGGATGGCCTTGCTCGCGCCATCCACCCGATCCACACCCCGCTCGACGGCGACACCGTGTTTGCCGCCGCCACGGGGCGCGTGGCGCTGGCCGAACCGATCGGCGACCTGATCGCCCTGGGCACGGCGGCGGCGCATGCCCTGGCGAGGGCCTGTGCCCGTGCCGTCTACGAGGCGAAAGCCCTGCCCTTCCCCGGGGCCTTGCCCAGCTGGCGGGATCGTTTCGGAGGGCGATGACGGACCGACATCGGGAGGAAGTCGATTGCCTGGGACCGCAGGCGTCCCGCCTGCTCTTGAAAGCGACGCCTTTGCAGGAAGGAAGATGCAGGCGAGACGCCTGCGGTCCCAGAAGGATGCTCCCTCAACGATTGCAATGGACGGCCGGCTCTGGCAGGTACTGCCCGTTCACCGCGACCGTCACAGCCCAGGATCCGCCATGTCCCGCCCGATCATCATCGCCCCCTCCATTCTCTCCGCGGATTTCGCGGCGCTCGGCGCAGAAGTGCAGGCGATCGAGGAAGCCGGTGCGGATTGGGTGCATTACGATGTGATGGACGGCCATTTCGTGCCCAACCTCACCATCGGCGCGGGTGTAGCCGCTGCCCTGCGGCCGCATGTCCGCACCAAGCTCGATGCCCATCTGATGATCTCGCCGGCCGATCCCTATCTCGACGATTTCGCCAGGGCCGGCTGCGACACCATCACCGTTCATGCCGAAGCAGGCCCGCATCTTCATCGCTCGCTGCAGCACATCAGGAAGCTCGGCAAGCGCGCCGGCGTGGCGATCAATCCGGGCACCTCGCCCGAAGTGGTCGACTATGTGCTCGATCTCGCCGATCTCATCCTGGTGATGACGGTCAATCCCGGTTTCGGCGGCCAGGCTTTCATTCCCGAGACCCTGTCGAAGATCGCCGCCGTCCGGGCCCGGGTGGGCAAGCGCGACATCGATATCGAGGTCGATGGCGGCATTACGCCCGAAACCGCGCCGCTGGTGGTGCGGGCTGGCGCCAATGCTCTCGTCGCCGGCTCCTATGTGTTCAAGGGCGGACCGGCTGCCTATGCCGCCAACATTGCCGCCATCCGCGAGGCCGCGACGGCGGCTCTCTGATATCGTCGCCTTCCACCCGCAGATTTGCGTTTCACTTTCCCGGCACCCGCGCCTAAAAGGGGCGCGAAAGGACTTTCTCCATGATCCCACGCTATAGCCGCCCGCAAATGGTCTCCATCTGGGCGGAGCAGTCCCGTTTCCGCATCTGGTTCGAGATCGAGGCCCATGCCACCGACAAGCTGGCCGAGCTCGGCGTCGTGCCCAAGGAGGCGGCTGCCAAGGTCTGGGAGAAGGCCAGGGACGCCACCTTCGACGTGGCGCGGATCGACGAGATCGAGCGGGAGGTCAAGCACGACGTCATCGCCTTCCTCACCCATCTGGGCGAGATCGTCGGCCCCGAGGCCCGCTTCCTGCATCAGGGCATGACGTCCTCCGACGTGCTCGACACCTGCCTGGCCGTGCAGCTGTCGCGGGCCGCCGACCTGCTGATCGCCGATATCGACGAGGTGCTCGCCGCCCTGCGCAAGCGCGCCATCGAGCATAAATATACCCCCACCATCGGACGCAGCCACGGCATCCATGCCGAGCCGGTCACCTTCGGCCTCAAGCTTGCCCAGGCCTATGCCGAATTCTCGCGCAACCGCGAACGCCTCGTCGCCGCACGCAAGGAGATCGCGACCTGCGCGATCTCCGGCGCCGTCGGCACCTTCGCCAATATCGATCCGGCGGTGGAAGCCTATGTCGCCGAAAAGATGGGCCTTGCCGTCGAGCCGGTCTCGACCCAGGTGATCCCGCGCGACCGCCACGCCATGTTCTTCGCGACGCTCGGCGTGGTTGCCTCCTCGATCGAGCGCCTCGCCACCGAGATCCGCCATCTGCAGCGTACCGAAGTGCTGGAAGCCGAGGAGTTCTTTTCGGCCGGCCAGAAGGGCTCGTCGGCCATGCCGCACAAGCGCAACCCGGTGCTGACCGAAAATCTCACCGGCCTTGCCCGCATCGTGCGTTCGGCGGTGACGCCGGCACTGGAGAACGTTGCACTCTGGCATGAGCGCGACATCTCGCATTCTTCGGTCGAGCGCATGATCGGTCCCGATGCCACCGTGACCCTGGACTTCGCGCTGGCGCGCCTCGCCGGCGTGATCGACAAGCTGGTGATCTATCCCGAAAACATGCGCCGCAATCTCGATCGCCTCGGCGGCCTGCACAATTCGCAGCGCGTGCTGCTGGCCCTCACCCAGGCCGGCGCTAGCCGCGAGGATTCCTACCGCCTGGTCCAGCGCAACGCCATGAAGGTCTGGCGGGGCGAAGGCGATTTCCTCGCCTTCCTCAAGGCGGACCCGGAAGTCTCGGCCAAACTGTCGGATGCGGCACTCGAGGCGATGTTCGACGAGGGCTATCACTTCAAGCATGTCGACACGATCTTCGACCGCGTCCTCGGCCCGGGAACCTGAACCGGGGGCGGACGTTCGCCCTGTAGTTGTGGACGAGCGGCGCCGCGGGAGCATCCCGGTTTTCGGCCCGCCGTCTCGCTCCTAGAATAGACACATGGTCTTGAGTCGAGACGGGCTCGATCCCAGTGGCCGAAGTGCCTGTTAACCGAGCAGGAGAAACATCGACGTGCGCATTTCCGATGCCGACATTCTGATCGTGCCGGGCCTCGGCAATTCCGGGCCGGATCACTGGCAGTCACGCTGGCAAGCCAAGCTCTCGACGGCCCGTCGCGTCGAACAGGACGACTGGGATCATCCCGAGCGCGAGGCCTGGGTGAACAGACTGGTCGAGACGGTGCAGAGTTCGAGTCGTCCGGCCATCATCATCGCCCATTCGATCGGCGTGATCACCACCGTCTTTGCGGCCGAGCGTCTGAAAGGGCATGTCATCGGCGCGATGCTGGTGGCGCCTTCCGATTGGGACAAGCCGGACCTGTTGCCGGGCTATGATCTCGACTTCAACCCGATCCCGATGACGGCCCTGCCCTTCCCGTCTCTCCTGGTGGCGAGCCGGAACGATCCCTATTGCGAGATCAACCGCGCCACCGCCTTTGCCGAGGCCTGGAACAGCGAATTCGTCGATGCGGGCGAAGCCGGCCATATCAATGTGGAGTCAGGGCACGGCCCCTGGCCGGAAGGCCTGCTGCGCCTCGCCTCCTTCCTCTCCAAGCTCAAGCACGAAAGCCAGTAGCGCTGGAGCGCACCCGGAATCAGCAGCGGCTGACTCAATAATTCGGGCCGGCCGGGCCCGCATGGCCGCGAGCGGCCTTCAAGGCGGCCTGGGCGCCGGCGGTCAGGAAGGCCCAGTCCGAGCCGATGCCCATGATATCGAAGCCGAGCTCGGCGTTGCGGGCTGCCGCCTCGCCATTGCCGCAATAGATCGCCGTCAGCTTGTTGCGTGCCTTGGCGGCGGCGAGAACCCGATTGATCACTTCCACCGATTCCGGCAGCTGATGATCGAGCCTGGCACCGTTGCTCAGGCTGATCGACAGGTCGCTCGGCCCGACGAAGACGCCGTCGAGGCCAGGCACGTCGAGAATGTCCTCGAGCGCATCGGCTGCCTGTCGCGTTTCGATCATGGCCAACGCGATCAGCTGGTCGTTCGCGGCGCCGCGATATGCCTCGGTCTCGGCACCGAACAGGGAAATGGCGCGGGTGCCGCCCCAGCTTCTTCCGCCGACCGGTGGGTATTTCAGCGTGTCGACGAGACGGCGGGCATCTGCCACCGAATTGATCATCGGCAGGATGGCGAACTCCGCGCCGACGTCATAGAGCCGTGCGGCATCGCCGAAACCGTCGAGGCCGACCCGCACGCCCGTCGGTGTGCCGGCCAGATGCGCTGCGCTGATGGCATCGCGCGCTTCGCCGAAGGAAGCCTCGCCATGCTGCAGATCGACGATGACGGCATCGAAGCCGGCGCGGCCGAGCGCCTCGGCCATGCGCGGATAGGCTGCCCCCATCCAGGCCGCAAAGATTTTTTCGCCTTTGGCCAGGCGCGCGCGCAGCGTGGGGGCGGTCATGGCACTTCCGATCACATTGCTGCGATGCCCCGCACGGACGGGGCATCGTGAGAGATGGATTGAGCGAGGGCGGTCAAACGCCCTCTTTCAAACGCCGGGCATCAAACGCCGTTCTGGATTTCCTGGACGGCGCGGCCGAGCAATTCGGTCATGACCTGGCGGACCTGCGGCTCGCTCATGCTCAGATTGGCTTCGGCGAAATCGCTGAGAACCTTGCGCACCACGTCGTGGTCACCGGCTTCCTCGAAGTCCGACAGGACGACAGATTTGGCATAGGCGTTGGCTTCGTCACCCGAAAGGCCGAGCTTTTCGGCAGCCCACAGGCCGAGGAGCTTGTTCCGGCGAGCGGTCGCCTTGAAGCGCAGATCCTCGTCATGGGCGAATTTGCTTTCGAAAGCCTCTTCCCGCTTGTCGAAGGTGGTCATCCGTTAAATCCTGTTCAGCTACCGGTTTTCCTTGAAGGACCGGCCATGCCTGTTGCATATAGGCGCGCAATCCCCAAATCAAATTAATGCGCCGTAACGCCCTCTCCTCCCCTGGATGCCGGGCGTGTTGAAACTACACTCATGCCGGGCACTAGCAAATGTGCTTTGGCTTGATTCGTGAAGCTTGGTTCCGATCGGGTGCGCCGCCTGCACGAAGTTGTGCGCGGAGGCATGATCGGGTAAGTTGGCCCTGTCTCCGGTTTGCTCCCGCAAATCGAATCGCCAATTGCGCCGGCCACGGATCGCATTTCCAGGAGCCCAGGCCCTTTGACGGATTTTCTCAAACCACGGTACATCCCGATGAACCGCCGCCGCCGCATTTACGAAGGCAAGGCGAAGGTCCTCTATGAGGGTCCCGAGCCCGGCACGCTGATCCAGCACTTCAAAGACGACGCCACCGCATTCAATGCCAAGAAGCACGAGGTCATCGACGGCAAGGGCGTCCTCAACAACCGCATTTCCGAATATCTGTTCCAGAACCTCAACGATATCGGTGTGCCCACCCATTTCATCCGCCGCCTCAACATGCGTGAGCAGTTGATCCGCGAGGTGGAGATCATTCCGCTCGAGATCGTGGTCCGCAACGTCGCCGCCGGTTCCATCGCCACGCGCCTGGGCATCGAGGAAGGCACGCAGCTTCCCCGTTCGATCGTCGAGTTCTACTACAAGAACGATGCGCTCAATGACCCGATGGTATCGGAAGAGCACATCACCGCTTTCGGCTGGGCCAGCCCGCCCGAACTCGACGACATCATGGCGCTCGCCATCCGTGTCAACGACTTCCTGTCCGGCCTGTTCCTGGGCGTCGGCATCCGCCTGGTCGATTTCAAGATCGAATGCGGCCGCCTGTGGGAGAACGACATCATGCGTATCGTCCTGGCGGACGAGATCTCGCCGGACTCCTGCCGCCTGTGGGACATCAAGTCGAACGACAAGCTCGACAAGGATCGTTTCCGCCGCGACATGGGCGGGCTCGTCGAGGCCTATACCGAAGTCGCCCGCCGTCTCGGCATCATGAACGAGATGGACAATGTCGTCGTCAAGGGGCCCAAGCTGGTTCAGTGAGCGCGTTCAGTGTAACATTGCGTAAGGGGCTCGCGCGTCACGGCGTTCGAGCCCTTTTTGCTGGCGTGGGCCTCGTCGCCCTCGCCGGCTGCAGCCTGTTCGACATGTGGACTGGCGATCCGGCCGTGTCGCTGCCCGATTCCGGTTCCTGGGTGGTGCTGCCGATGCGGGCCTTCGTCTCGCGCGAGAATATCCGTGTCGACGGGCTGCAACTCTGCACCAAGATGCGCTGTGGCTATGACGCGGCCATCGAGCGCTTCACCGTGACCGGCCCCGACGCTCTGGCGATCGAGCGTTCCCTGGCTGAGCCGAAGCGGCTTGCGGCCTTGCTGGCCAAGTCCGATCCCAAGTCCAAGATGCCGCCGCCCACGGTGAGCGTCGACAGTTTCGGCTCCGGCGGCTGGCAGGGAATTCAGCTCGCGATGACGGGTGGCAAGAAAGCCCATCACATCAACGCCTACGCCGTCGGCCAGCGCAAGGCGGATGAGACCAGCTTCATCGTCGTCATTGCCGGCGAACCGCGCATCGCCAGAAAGCTCATCGACGAGGCGACGCAATAGCGCCCGAAGCACCAAGCCGAAAAGAGAATGTAGCTTTTCGGCGGGATGCGCGACGGTGACCAACGGTATCGGATATCACCCTCGGACATCACCTATGGATGACAAGAAACTCAGCAAATTCATGAGCCTCGTACTCCGCCATGCCCCCGAGACGGCTGGGCTGGTGCTCGACGCGCAGGGTTGGGTCGAGATCGACGATCTCGCCAGGGCCGCGGCCGAACAAATGAGCGCGGGCCGGCAGGATATCGAACGGGTCGTCAGGGAGAGCGACAAACAGCGCTTCATCATCGCCGGCACGCGCATTCGCGCCAATCAGGGCCACAGCGTCGCTGTCGACCTCGGTCTCTCCGCCACCATGCCGCCTGCCGAATTGTGGCACGGCACCGCAGCCTCCAACCAGGCCGGCATTTTTTCTTCCGGCCTCCAAAAGCGCGCGCGCCAGCACGTGCATCTCTCCGATGATCCCGATACCGCCCGAAAGGTCGCCATGCGGCGCGCCGGCCCCTGGCTCATCCTGCAGGTCGATGCCGCGGCGATGCAGGCGGCAGGGCTGCCATTCTACCGCAGCGACAACGGCGTCTGGCTGACCGAGGCCGTGCCGTTTCGCTTCCTCAGCGTGTTCGAGACATTTTCCCGGCCCGCTCGGCAAGGCAATGATTGAACCATCGGCCGGACTGCTTTAAGCGCAAGCCAAGGATTTCTCATCGTTGGAAGGCAGGTGTCGAATGAAGGCCCGTGTGATCGTTACGCTCAAGAACGGCGTCCTCGACCCCCAGGGCAAGGCGATCGAGGGTGCTCTCGCTTCGCTCGGCATCAAGGATGTCGACGGCGTGCGCCAGGGCAAGGTGTTCGACATCGAGCTCGGCCAAGCCGATGCCGAGACCGCACGCGAAACGCTGAAGGCCGCATGCGAAAAGCTCCTCGCCAACACGGTGATCGAAAACTACAGCATCGATATCGCCTGATGCTGGTCCGGCTGCTTGCAGCCGTGCTGTGCGTGGCTGGAGCCAGCGGTGCCTGCCACGCGGAAGAGCTTGTCGAGACCGGCGGTTTCAGCCTGCGCTATGACGACAGCGTCTGGGTCAGGGAAGCGTCCGCGCCGCCTACCCTGCTCGTCCTGCGTTGCGCCGCCCCGACCTGCCCACCCCATGCGGTGGCAACCTTCCTGTCCGACGAGCGCAGTCTGGCAAGCCCGGGTTTTGGCGCATTCGGCCCCGGTGCCGTGACCGGGGCGATGATCGATCTGCGGATCCAGAGCCTCACCCCCGGCTCGCGCATACGTCCCCGCCAGCCGGTCGAACCAATCGCGTCTGGCGACATGACAGGTTATCGCGGCTTGTACGATATCGAGGATAGGGCCCTCGCCAAGACGGCCGCCGCCATTGCCTTGCTGCGGCTCGGCAACGGCACGCTGGAAATAAGGATGAAGGCCGACCGGCTGATGCCGGCCGACCTGGTGCTGTTCGATCGTCTTGTCGAAAAGATCGAGCTGAAGGACTGAGATTGCCGGTAATCAGTTCAGGTCCCGGAATTTACACCGTCGACGCCTTGAGGCCGGCGACACCGGCAACGATGGCGATGGCGCTGACGATCTTCATGGCCGTGAGCGGTTCGCGCAGGAAGATGTAGCCGAAGACCACGGTTCCGAGCGTACCGACCGCCGTCCAGATCGGATAGGCGACACTGACCGGCAGGCTCTTGAGCGCCAGGGTCAGCAGGCCGACGCCACCGATCACCGCGATGAGCGTTATCGCCGTCGGCAGCGGGCGGGTGAAGCCCTCCGCATATTTCATGCTCAACGCAAAAATCACTTCGAAGACCGCCGCAGCGGCCAGATACAGCCAAGCCATGATGGCTATCCTTTGCAAAACTGAATTCATCTCATGGGAACCATGAGCCTTCCTCGTCGTATTAAGTGATTGACTTTCAATTCAACAAATTCGAAGTTCTCAAGTGATGGATGAATTTGATTCAGGCATACGAACACAGGGAACGGGCACTGTCGGACTATTGGTCCGAGGCGGCATGACGGCGCGGCTGCGACAGGATGCCAGCCCGGATCGGAGCCGATGATGCGCCGCTTGCCGCCCCTGGCCTCGCTGCGCACCTTCGAAGCCGCCGCACGGCAGGAGAGCTTCAAGAAGGCCGCCGCCGAGCTCGGCGTCACCGCGACCGCCGTCAGCCACCAGATCCGCCAGCTGGAGGCCTATCTCGACGTATCGCTGTTCGAGCGCCAGACGCGAAAGGTCCAGCTGACTGTCGAGGGCCGCAGCCTGTACCCAGCCCTTCGCGCTGCCCTGGACACCATGGCCGAGGCCGTCGAAGCGGTCAGGAAACGCCCGCGCCGGCGCATCGCGACCCTGTCGGCGACCGTCGCCTTCACCGCCAAGCTGCTGGTGCCGCGGGTCGGCACGCTGCGCAGCCTGCATCCGGGGTGGGACCTGCGCCTGCACGCCTCCGACGACACGGTGGACCTCAATGCCGGCGATGCCGACGCCGCCATCCGCTACGGCCTCGGACATTATGCCGGCATGACCGCCCTGCCCCTGCTGACAGACAGATTCGCACCGGTCTGCAGCCACCGCCTGGGCCTGCGTGAGCCGGCCGATCTTCCCGGCGCGACGCTGCTGCATTTCGACTGGGGCCCGATCGCCTCCACGGTGGACGTGCCGAACTGGCGTTCCTGGGCCCGGCGCGCCGGCATCGACCATCTCGATCCCGACAGCGGCATCAGCTTCAATGACGAAAGCAGCGCCATCCAGGCGGCCATCGCCGGCCAGGGCGTTGCTTTGCTGAGCCTGTCCCTGGTTGCCGACGAACTTGCATCGGGCGTGCTGATACAGCCTTTCGGCCCGATCATGGAGGGCCTCAAATTCAGCTTCGTCTATCCGGAAGGCGCGGAGAGCCGGCCGGCGGTGGCGGTGCTGAAAGACTGGGTTCTGGCCGAATTTGCCGAGCGTAAGTCCTCCCCTTCCTCGACGACGGACGAAACCATCGCAAAGCCTGCACGTTCGCGGTAATTGCCCCAGTTTAGGAGCCTGGCGCCCACTCTTTGCTTGACCCCGCTGCCCCTCTGGAACCATATGCGCACGCATGGCGGAAGGCTGGACGCCCAAAGCCTCCGAGGCCCCTTGCCGCAACCGAAAAGCAGGATCCGATGAAAGCAGCTGTCGTCATTTTTCCCGGCTCCAACCGTGAAGGGGACGTCGCCAAGGCCCTCAAGCAGGCCGGCGCGCATGTCGACATGATCTGGCATGCCGACACGGAGCTGCCGGCAGGCACCGATCTGGTCGTGCTTCCGGGCGGCTTCTCCTATGGCGACTATCTGCGCTGCGGCGCCATCGCCGCCCGCGCCGCCATCATGGATGCCATCCGCCACCATGCCGCACGCGGCGGCCTCGTCCTCGGCATCTGCAACGGCTTCCAGATCATCACGGATGGCGGCCTGCTGCCAGGCGTCCTGATGCGCAATGCCGATCTCAAATTCATCTGCAAGCGAGTCCATCTCAGGGTCGAGCGCACCGATACGGCCTATGCCAACACCTATCGCCAGGGCCAGGCCATCGACGTCTGCGTCGCCCATGGCGAGGGCAATTATTTCTGCAGCTCCGAGACCCTCACGCAGATCGAAGGCGACGGCCTGGTAGCGTTCCGCTATTGCGATGCCGCCGGCAAGGTCAGCGCCGCCACCAATCCCAACGGCTCGCTCAACAATATCGCGGGGATCTATTCGGCCAATCGGCGCGTTCTCGGTATGATGCCGCATCCCGAAAACCTGATCGATCCCCTGGCCGGCGGCACGGACGGCCGCGGGCTGTTCACCAGTGTCGTCAACGCCATGGCCTCGGCCTGATCGTCGACGACGACGCAGGATTGAAGACCCCAGGATTGAAGACCCAATGACGCGCAAGGTTCATCTGATCACCACGGGCGGCACGATCGCCTCCCGGCGTGACGAAAGCACCGGCGACGTGGTTGCCGGCCTCGACGGACAGGCGCTGCGCGCCATGCTGCACGACCCCCTGCCCGGGATCGACATCGAGGTCGAGGAGTTCTGCAACCTCAACAGTTTCGCCATCGACCTGCCCATGGCCTTCGCCCTGGCCACCCGCATCAACGAGCTTCTGGCGCTGGAGGATTGCGAGGGTGTCGTCGTCACCCACGGCACCGACACCATGGAAGAGAGCGCCTATCTCGCCGACCTCCTGCTGGCCTCGGACAAGCCGGTGGTCTTCACCGGCGCCCAGCGCGCGGCCGACGAGCCCGATGCCGACGGCCCGCGCAACATCGCCGATTCCATCCGCCTCGCCGCAGCTCCCGCTGCGCGCGGCCTCGGCGCGATGATCTGTTTCGAGCAGGAATTCCACGCCGCCCGCGACGTCGCCAAGACGCATACTTCGCGCACAGATACCTTCATGTCCTGGGAACATGGCAAGCTCGGCGAGATCGACGCGGGCGCCATCTGCCTGCATCGCCGCCCGGCGCTGCGGCGCGCCTATGCTCCCAGCGCCATCGAACCCAATGTCACGCTGATCCGCCTCGCCATGGGCATGGATGGCGGCTATCTCAACTATGCCGCCGATCACGGCAGCAAGGCCATCGTGCTCGAAGGATTCGGACGTGGCAACACGCCGCCATCCGTGACCAAGGCGGTGGCTGACGTCATCAAGCGCGGCATTCCGGTGATCATCTGCTCGCGCTGCCCGCGCGGGCGTGTGCTGCCCGTCTATGGCAATGGCGGCGCCACCGATCTCCAGCGCGCCGGCGCCATCTTCGCCGGGGACCTCAGCGGCCACAAGGCACGACTTCTCGCTGCCGTGCTGCTCGGCCAAGGTCTCGACCACGACGCCTTGCGGGCAGAAATCGAATATCTGGGCGGGTAACGGTCCGCATCGCTTCAGCCGATCGTCGTCACCGCCGGATGCCGGGTCGCCGGCCTGTATCCTTTGGGATTGCTGCGAAGGCGGATCGGATCTCGGAAGGCAGGACTGAGGTCAGACTATAGCGTTTTGCGATTTGACGAAGTCACGATTTGACGAAGTCACTTGGACTCGCAAAGACGCGCTGAAGCAAAGAGTTGGAACAAACAAGCGTTCAGTCATGAACGCGTTTTGCTCCAGGGCGGTCATGGCGACCCTGTTGCGCCGCCATGACCGTAGAGTGGCTCAGGCAGCTGCGCTGAGGGTCACCATCGTTTCGGTGTTGATCGGCGGGTGGGGCACCAGGCTGGCCTTGCTCTCATCGGCCCACCTGGCCAATCTGACGATACGGACCTTGTCGAGATCGGTATCTCCGGCCTCTACCGGTTCCACCGTGCTGAGCCCCGCATTGGAAACGAAGAAGGTATGGTCCCCGAAGATAGAGATGAGTTCCTGCACGATCGGATTGGATTCGGGAATGACCCGGCCATCCATCTGGGTCAGAGCGCGTTCGATTCGCACCGATGTCAGCTTCATGGCGTCGTCCTTTCGGGTTGAGTGGCTTGTCTGTCGACGGAGTGACGTCACGGCTGTCCTGCTCACCGTCGGCATTGATCGCCTCCCGCCCCGCAGGCGGTTCGAAACGCGGCAAACACTCGGGCGGCCCCATGACCGGCCCGGCGTCCACGTCCTGGCGTCAGGAGCTTTGCCGAGGCGCATTCTTCTCGCGAAATCTGGCCATAGTCTGCCTCAAGCGTGACCATTGCATGAAAGAGCCGCCTCAGGCGGCGGCTTCCAGGGCTTCGAGCAATTCCTCTTCGCTGATCTGCCCCTCTGTGCGTGGCGCAACGACCACCTGCTTGCCCAAGAGGTGCTTGACCTTGTGGGCCACCGGCAAACAGTGCCCGTCCTCCCGGTGATAGACATGATAGCCCTCGCCGGGATTCACGCCGATATCGAGGGCACAACCCTGGCTGACGAAATGCCAGACGCCGTTGCCATCCACGATTCTGACCTTGCTCATCGAAATCTCCTCAAGTTCGAAAAGGGCGGCTACCGACAGATAGCGGACGGGCATCGGCCGCAAGCGTCCGGGGCAGACTGCCATTCCGTGCGTGGTGATCTCCAAAAGGCCCGTCGTCCGAACCAGTCGCCCCTGGGATGCCGGTTCTATATCGGGTGAATGGGGCCATTGTCCGGCGCTACCACGTCGACAGCTTGGTCATTCCGACGCCCCGCATGCTCCAGGCGCGTTCCAGCCATGCCAAGTGTGCTCGCACGCAAGATTCTATCCCGCTTTGCCGGGCCGTTAACGTTGTCGCAGAAGTTCTGCATGAATCTGCTATTGCGTGTGCGTTTTGGCACATCCTGCGCCGGTGATTCATTTCAGGTGGTGCGCAGGCACACAGCGGGTTGCCAGCCCGCCAGGGTGGTGCGATTCTGATTTCGGTGCACTGGAGCAGGCATATGAACCATCATTCTTCCCGTCAGCGTCTTGCTTGGGGCTTGTCCGGGGCCGTTGCGCTTTCGCTGGTGCTGGCCGCCTGCGGTCCGCGTTCCGGCGAAGCCGGCCGGCCGGACGTTTCCAACCAGCAGCCGGTCGTCACGGCGGACGGCACCCAGCAGTTCCCCGTGCCGCAGGCCGGCCGGGCAACCCTGGCCCACAAGCTGACCCAACTCGTTCCCGGCCGCATCACCGATGCGCGCATCTCCAACGGCTGGCGCACGCCGGCCGCGGCAAAAGTCCATCCCGACCAATATGCCGCTTGCGTCAGCGCCGACTCCGGCAGCGGCCAGCAGGTCTTCCTGATCGTCACCAATGGCTCGCATACGGGCGACGTGATCTCCGGCAGCAAGGCGGCCGAACGTTGCGCTGACGGCAATCGCGTCACGCAGTGGGCCACACTGCCGGAAGCCATGGGTCAGAGCTGACCGACGGCTCTCAAGCTTCATTCGGCACATCGAAAAATGGCGGCTCGAAGCCGCCATTTTGCATTTGAGGGTTTCAGCCCCTCAGAAGGCGCGATAGGTCAGGACCGTGCGCGTATTGGCGATACCGGGGATGGACTGCACCTTCTCACCGACGAAATGGCCGATATCGACATCGTCATTGACGTAGAATTTGGCGAGCACGTCGAAGTCGCCGGCGATCGAATAGATCTCCGAGGCGATTTCGGCTTCGGCCAGTGCGCTGGCGACCTCATAGGTGCGGCCGAGCTGGCATTTGATCTCCACGAAAAACGTCCGCATCGCCGATACTCCGAGACTGGAAACGAGTGTCCGCCCACAGGAAGGCCAACAAAGTTGCGGTGTCAATGCGGTTCGCGGCCCGTATACGCGATCAATGGTTTACATTCGGCTCGGATACCCCTATCGCCTGCCGTGAACAGAAGCGCTGGAGCGCTGTGCTGGGGCTTGCCGGCCGGAGCCATGGGCCGTCCGCCGTTCCCCCTGCCGAAGCGCTGCCTTGACAGGAGATCGACCCGGCATGTCCGCCCACTCGGAACCCGCCATCACAGCCGAACTCATCGCCCAGCACGGGCTGAAGCCGGATGAGTATCAGCGGATCCTGGAGTTGATCGGACGCGAGCCGACCTTCACCGAGCTCGGCATCTTCTCGGCGATGTGGAACGAGCATTGCTCCTACAAGTCCTCGCGCCTCCATCTGAAGAAGCTGCCCGTCACCGGCAAATGCGTGATCCAGGGCCCGGGCGAGAATGCCGGCGTGATCGACATCGGGGATGGCCTCGCCGCCGTCTTCAAGATGGAGAGCCACAACCACCCCTCCTATATCGAGCCCTATCAGGGTGCGACGACGGGCGTGGGCGGCATCCTGCGCGACGTTTTTACCATGGGCGCGCGCCCGATCGCCTGCATGAATGCGCTCTCCTTCGGTGCGCCCGATCATCCCAAGACCCAGCACCTCGTCTCCGGCGTGGTCGCCGGCGTCGGCGGTTACGGCAATTCCTTCGGTGTGCCGACGGTGGGCGGCCAGGTGCGCTTCCACACCCGCTATGACGGCAACATCCTGGTCAACGCCTTCGCCCTCGGCCTTGCCGAGCAGGACAAGATCTTCTACGCCAAGGCTACCGGCGTGGGGAATCCCATCGTCTATCTCGGCTCCAAGACCGGCCGCGACGGCATCCACGGCGCCACCATGGCTTCGGCCGAGTTCGACGACAAATCCGAGGAGAAGCGCCCCACCGTGCAGGTCGGCGACCCCTTCGCCGAGAAGCTCCTGCTCGAAGCCTGCCTGGAACTGATGGCGACCGACGCCATCATCGCCATCCAGGACATGGGCGCGGCCGGCCTCACCTGCTCGGCCGTGGAGATGGGCGCCAAGGGCGATCTCGGCATCGAGCTCCACCTCGACAAGGTGCCGGTGCGCGAGGCCGGCATGACCGCCTATGAGATGATGCTGTCTGAAAGCCAGGAGCGCATGCTCATGGTGCTCAAGCCCGGCAAGGAAGCCGAGGCCGAGGCGATCTTCCGCAAATGGGGCCTCGACTTCGCCGTGGTCGGCAAGACCACGGACGACCTGCGCTTCCGCATCTTCCACAATGGCGATCTGAAGGCGGACCTGCCGATCAAGGAACTGGGCGACGAGGCGCCGCTCTATGATCGCCCCCATGTCCCCTCGCCCAAGCAGCCCGTGCTCGAAGCCGGCTCGCTCAAGACCAATCTGTCGACGGGCGAGGCACTGCTCAGCCTGATCGGCTCGCCGGAACTGGCGTCCAAGCGCTGGGTCTACGAGCAATATGACACGCTGATCCTCGGCAATTCGATCCAGACGCCTGGCGGCGATGCTGCGGTCGTGCGCGTGCTCGACGGCCCCAAGGGACTGGCAATGACGTCGGACGTGACCCCGCGCTATTGCGAGGCCGATCCCGTCGAAGGCGGCAAGCAGGCCGTCGCCGAGGCCTGGCGCAACATTTCCGCCGTGGGCGGCCTGCCGCTCGCCGTGACCGACAACCTCAATTTCGGCAATCCCGAGCGCCCCGACATCATGGGCCAGTTCGTCGGCTGCCTCGACGGTATCGGGCAGGCCTGCCGCGCCCTCGATTTCCCCATCGTCTCCGGCAATGTCTCGCTCTACAACGAGACCAACGGCCGCGGCATCCTGCCGACCCCGACCATCGGCGGCGTCGGTCTCGTCGACGACGTGGCCGTGACGGCTTCGATCGCCTTCAAGGCCGAGGGCGAGACCGTCATGCTGGTCGGCGGCCCCGGCACCTGGCTCGGCCAGTCCATCTGGCTCGCCGAGATCCTGAAGCGTGAGGAAGGTGCACCGCCGCCGGTCGACCTCACCGTCGAGAAGCGCCATGGCGACTTCATCCGCGGCCAGATCCGCGCCGGAAATCTCAAGACCTGTCACGACGTCTCCGATGGCGGCCTCGCCGTCGCCGTCGCGGAAATGGCCTTGGGGCGTGGCATCGGTGCCGACCTGTCACAGGCGCCGCAGGGCGGCGAACCGCATGCCTTCTGGTATGGCGAAGATCAAGCCCGCTACGTCGTCGCCCTGGCCGCCGACAAGGCCGAGGCCTTCGCCAAGGCCGCAACCGAAGCCGGCGTGCCGGTCACCACGCTGGGCACAACCGGCGGCAATGCCTTGATCCTGCCCGAAGGCCGGCCCATCCTGGTTTCGGCGCTGAGCGAGCGTCACGAATCGTTCCTGCCGACCTTGATGGGCTCAGCGCGCCAAGCTGCCTGACAAGTCGCCTGAAGAGGACCCAATTCCAATGCCGATGCCGGCCGCCGACATTGAAGCGATGATCAAGGAAAGCTTCCCCGATGCGAAGATCGAAATTCGCGATCTCGCTGGGGATGGCGATCACTACGCCGCGACGGTGATTTCCGAAGCGTTCCGGGGCAAATCCCGCGTGCAGCAGCACCAGATGGTCTATGCGGCGCTCAAGGGCAAGATGGGCGGCGTGCTGCACGCGCTTGCGCTCTCCACGAGTGCCCCCTGATCGATAAATTATGTTAGGTTGAGCCCTGACATTGGGCGCGAGTGTGCTTACATACTTGGCATTATCCGCGTCAGATCCAGCATTACCAAGATCGAGATTGAGCCATGAGCGACATCGCCACCTTCATCGAAAACGAGATCAAGTCCAATGACGTCGTGCTCTTCATGAAGGGCAACAAGGCGTTCCCGATGTGCGGGTTCTCCGGGCAGGTCGTGCAGATTCTCGATTATCTCGGAGTCGACTACAAGGACCATGACGTGCTGCAGAATCCCGATCTGCGCAGCGGCATCAAGGACTTTTCGAACTGGCCGACCGTGCCGCAGCTCTACGTCAAGGGCGAGTTCGTCGGCGGCTGCGACATCGCCCGCGAAATGTTCCAGTCGGGTGAGCTGGTAACCTTCCTGCAGGAAAAGAACATTTCGGTAAAGGCGCCGGCCAAGGCCTGATCGCCGCCGCAACAGCAAGCTTGCCGCGATACCAAGCCAGGCTTTCAAAGCCTGGCTTTTTCTTTGGGCAGGGCCAGATCGGGAGAGACCCATGAGCAAATTGCTGATCGTCGGAACCGTGCGCCTGCCGGCCGCCAACCTGGCCGCGGCGCGCCCAGCCATGAAACGCATGGTGGAGAGCAGCCGTGCCGAGGAGGGCTGCGAGGAATATTCCTACGCCGAGGACGTGCTCGATGCCGGTCTCATCCATGTGAAGGAGATCTGGCGTGATGCAGTTGCCCTTGACCGCCATTTCGCCTCGCGGCACATCGCAGAGTGGCGGGCGAGCTGGCCCGCACTCGGCATCGGCGAACGCAATCTGCACTGTTACGAGATCGGCACGCCCCGCCCGACATGAGGCGAGATAGGGGCTGGTCTCCAGACCAGCCCCTATGTTACCGGCCCTTCATTACGTTGACGATCACCACGCCGAGGATCGCCAGCGCGCCGCCCAGCATGCCGACGGGCGTCGGCACCTCGCCGAGCCAGAGGAAGCCGATCAGCGTGGCCGTGGGCGGCACGCCATAAAGGAAGTTGGAAGCCCGCGCCGCCGAAAGCCGCTTGAGGGCGATGGCCCAGGTGACATAGCCGATGGCGGTGGGAAAGATCACGAGATAGGCGACCGCCCAGTTGACCTCGGCCGGGGCGACCGCCATGGCGCGGAGCGTGGTGGGCACCGCCGGCAGCAACGGCAAGGCGCCGATGAACAGGATCCAGGCCGTGATCGCCAGGGCCGGGAACCGCCCGAGCAGCGGCTTCTGCAGCACGCTGGCAATGGCGGCGCACACCGCAGCCCCGAAGATCATCAGCGCATTGGGATCGAGCTTGAAGCCCGTATCCGTCGCCACGGCGATCAGCGCGACGCCGGCGAAAGAGGTGGCGGTACCCACCCAGCCCCAGCGCCCGAAACGCTCGCCGAGCGCGAAGATCGCAATCAGGGCGGTGAGCACCGGCATGGTGTTGATGATGAAGCTGGCAGGGCCGGCCGGCACGGTCTGCTCGCCGGTGTTGAGCAGCACGGCATAGACGGCAATGAACAACACGGCAGCAATGGCTAGGCGCAGGAAGTCCCGCGGCAGCGGCATGGGCGGACGCACAGCCACCAGATAGGCCAGACCGATGGCCCCCGCCGCGACATAGCGCGCTGCGGCAAGCTCCATCGGCGTCAGGGCCGTCAGGCAGACGCGGATCAGCGCGAAGGACGAGGCCCAGGAGAGAATGGTCACCAGAATGGCGCCGAAGGCGACCGCGTCGAATCCGCTCTTCTTTTTGGTTGCCTCGGCTTCACAGGCCACGCTGCTCATTATCGTCTCCCGACTCTCAGTGACCTCCGTGACCTATCTCCGTTTGCCGTGCTTGAAAAGCACCTCAATCAATGATCTTGTGTGTCCATGGTTCACAGCTCGCCCAGCCTTCCGCCGCTCGACACGCTCGAAACCTTCGCGCGCGCGGCACGCCTCGGCTCCTTCTCGGCTGCGGCTGAGGAGAGCGGCGTCACCCATGGCGCGGTCTCCCGTCAGGTGTCGCGCCTGGAGCGCTGGATGGGCGTACGCCTGTTCGAACGCAAGGCCCGCGGTGTCAACCTGACGCCGGAGGGCATGCGCTTCTTCGCCCGGACAGAGGAGGCCCTGGCACTGCTCGGCAATAGTGGCGAGCGCTGGTCGCCCCGCCGCGCCAAGGCGGTGGTACGCCTGTCGGTGACGCCCTCGGTCGCCTCGCTCTGGCTGTTTCCCCGCCTTGCCCGTTTGGAAGGCAGCGACATCCATCTTGAACTGGTCCTCGAACATCGCTTGGCGGATCTCGGCGAAGGCAGCGATCTGGCGATACGCTGCGGCAAGGGACCTTGGGCCGGCGTGCGTGGCGTGCAGCTCTGGCGGGAGGAGGCCTTTCCGATCGCCTCCCCGGCCCTCGCCGAACGCCTGCGGCACGGCAAGCACGCGCAGGCTCTGCTCGAACTGCCGATCCTGCACGATTCCAATATCGAGGGATGGCGGCGCTGGCTGTCGCCGGAAGGCGTGGATTATGTGCCGCGTGGCCAGGACCGCCGCTTCGAGGACTATAATCTGGTCATCGATGCCTGCTGCCAGGGGCTGGGCATCGCGCTGGCGCGCCCGCCTCTTTCCAGCGCCGCCCTGGCGGACGGACGCCTGGTGCCGGTTTCAGACCGAACGATCGATTACCACGTGGCTTTTCATCTGATCCGCTCGGACGAGGCCCTGCGGGCCCCCGCCGCGGAGCTTGCCGGACGCCTTCTGCGCGAGGCGGGCCACGACGAGGCTGATATCGCAGCCTTTACCGCTCCGGGGCGGAAGGGCTGAGCGAGCCGCCCCGCTCAGTTCTCCTGCTCGCCGAAATGCCGGCGCCAGATCGGCGCGATGACAGGCCGCTGCGCCACGGTCTCGGCGATGCGGGTCAGCTTCGGGCATTCCCTGGCGCGCCATTCATTGCCGATCGCCCAATTGCTGATGGCGGCGATGGCGAGATCGATGGCCGAAAAGCCCGACAACAGGAAGCTGCCTTCGGCGCTGGCCGCCTGCTCCACCAATTGCCAGCGTTCGCGGATGCGCTGGCGCACACGCGAACGCATTGCGGTCTCATGCGTCTCGGGCGGAGCAAATCGCAAGGGATAGTCGTAGAGTTCGATGAGAGGATAGATCTCGGCCGCCACATGGATCAGCCAGCGCAGGGCATGGCGGCGGTCCGGGGCATCAAGAGCCGGCATCAATCGCGCTTCGGGATGTTCTTCGCTCAAAGCCAGCAGAATGGCAGCCGACTGTACGATCGTGGTTCCGTCGTTGAAGCGCAGCGCCGGGATCTTACCCAATGGATTGATCGCAAGATATTGAGCGTTGTGCTGCTCGTCCTTGGTCAGATCGATATCGATCAGGTGAACGTCCTGCCCCGCCTCGGCCAAAGCGGCCTCGACCATGAAAGAGCCGGAATCCGGTTCGCCCCAAAGCGTGTAAACCATACAGACCTCTTAGCATCGACCGGCTGCAGGCCGGTCACCTCCCGACATTTTGCGGCGATCGCGAAAGACCGCCCCAACCTCTTACTTATTGGTTATGTGCAGCCCCTGCCGCTGTTCTTGCTTGTTTCGCCGGCTCGTCAGATCCGACCATAAGCGACTGAGCCGGCGTGTCGCATGATCTTTTTGCAATACGGCCATCCCGATTTGCGGACCTTCCAGAGTGCGCAGTCAGACCGGCCAAGAAAAAGGGCCGCCAAAATGGCGGCCCTCATGTAGTCTTTCAACTCGTATTCGCTTAGCGCGAATAGAATTCGACGACCAGGTTCGGTTCCATCTGGACCGGATAAGGCACGTCCTGCAGCGTGGGAACGCGGACATACTTGGCGGTCAGCTTGGAATGATCGACTTCGATGTAGTCGGGAACGTCGCGCTCGCCTGAAGCAACGGCCTCGAGCACCAGCACGAGCTGCTTGGAGGCTTCCTTGACCTCGACGACATCGCCCGGCCTGACCTTGTAGGAGGGGATGTTGACGCGGCGGCCGTTGACCTTGACGTGGCCGTGGCTGACGAACTGGCGAGCAGCGAACACGGTCGGCACGAACTTGGAGCGATACACCACCGCATCCAGGCGCTGCTCGAGCAGGCCGATGAGGTTGGCGGAGCTGTCGCCCTTCAGGCGGCGAGCTTCTTCATAGATCTTGCGGAACTGCTTTTCCGAGATCGAGCCGTAATAGCCCTTCAGCTTCTGCTTGGCGCGGAGCTGGGTGCCGAAGTCGGACATCTTGCCCTTGCGGCGCTGGCCGTGCTGGCCCGGACCGTACTCGCGGCGATTGACGGGGCTCTTCGGGCGACCCCAGATATTCTCGCCAAGGCGGCGATCGATCTTGTACTTAGCGTTATGGCGCTTCGACATTCGCGTCCTCTATGGTTTGCGAAGTTTATGAGGAACGCGCCCTCCTCTCCCGGAACCCGGGCGACAGACAGCCGGAGAACCGGCCGTCACGGGAGCGTAAAACATCACGCGGGACCCGAAGGCCCCGCGTGTGGCGTTCGCTTAGTCGAAAGATCGCCGCATGTCAATTCCAAGACAGGATCCGCTTGCCTGTATCCGGGGCAATCGGGTGAACGAAAAATAGCGTCATCCCGTGCGTGATGCAGCACGAAATGCTGCGTCGCAGACACGGGACCATCTCGATGATGCATCAAAGTCGGCTCACGGTCCCGGATCTTCACCGCATCATTGCGTGCTGCGGTGCAGATCCGGGATGACCCCAACCTTTTCACCCGATTGCCCTGTCCCTGTATCCTGGGCAACTCGACAGTAGCATGGCGGGTGACTAGCTTGAGCAAACTCGGCCCATGTGAGTCTTCATTGATGAAAACCCTTTTTCTCTCCGCTGCATTTCTGGCGGCCTCGTTGAGCTTTGCCAGTGCAGCACCGCTCGAAACCTATACGGCCCGCCTCTCCAGCGCCGATCATTTCAACACGAATGGCGAAAGATTGACCTCCGTCGCCGCGATCATCCGGCAGGACCGCGCCAATTTCTATCTGGGCTATCATCGCGACAGGGAAGACGAACCCGACCGCTTCTTCTCCAGCAAGGAAAACCGCGCGCGGCTGGAGAGCATGCTCAATCGCGGCCGCATCAGTGCCTCTGCGGCGGAGGCCGTCATCAACGGATCGCCGCTGATCAATGTCGAGATCTACGAGGATTTCATCGCAGTAACCGTCGAATAGACCGGACGCGGAGCGATGAGGCGGCTCCCCATCCTCGCACTCCTCATCGCCTGCATCATCGGCCCGTCCTCCCCGGCACGGGCCGAACCCGGCCGACATTGGCAGACCGCCCCGGCCGAAAACGGCTGGACCGACGAAATCGCCAAGGCTGTCACCGCCTTTGCTGCGACCCACCACCCGACTGCCCTGGCCGTGATCCGGGACGACCATATCATCGCCAGCGCCGGCGACCTCAGCCGGCGCGTCAACGTCGCCTCGGTGCGCAAAAGCCTCCTCAGCGCGCTCTACGGCATTGCCGTCGGTGAGGGCAAGATCTCGCTTGGCGACAGCCTGGAAAAGCTCGGTATCGACGATACCTCGCCAGCCCTGACCGCCGCCGAAAAGCAGGCTGATATCCGCGACCTCTTGATGGCCCGATCCGGTGTCTACCATCCTGCCGCCTATGAGACCGCGGACATCCGCAATAAGCGCCCGGCACGCGGAAGCCATCCGCACGGTACGTTCTGGTTCTACAACAATTGGGACTTCAACGTCCTCGGTACGATCTATCGCCAAGCGGGTGGCGAAGACATCTTCACGAGTTTCGACAAGCGCATCGCCCGCCCGATCGGCATGGAGGACTTTTCGGCCCGTGACGGGCGCTACGTTCTGTCGCCCCAGTCGCACCATCCGGCCTATCCCTTCCGCATGAGCGCAAGGGACCTTGCGCGCTTCGGCCTGCTCTTCCTCAACCAGGGCCGCTGGAACGGCCGCCAGATCGTCCCCGCCGACTGGGTTCGCCGGTCCACCGCCGCCTATTCTCCCGTGCCCAAGCGCAAGAGTGCCTACGGCTATCTATGGTGGTCCCTGCCTTCCGAGAACTGGGGCGAAGGCGCGGCCATGGCAGCAGGCTATGGCGGGCAATTCCTTGCCTATATTCCGACAAAACGCCTCGTCATGGTGCAGACCGTCGATCCGGCGCAGAATCCGGCCGGCATCCATATGAAGGATTTCATGGTGCTGATGCAGCAGATCGCCACGGCCGCTCCCTGAGCGATGCCTGCCGCCACGCTCTCGCAGAATCGTACCATATCCTTCGGTCTGCCGGCGGCGCTGCTGCTGCATGCCATCGCCCTTGCCCTGCTGTTCCTGCTTCCTCGGCCCGCTCCGCTGGAACAGCCTCCAGAAAACAGCATCGAGGTCGAATTCGTCGCGGAAATACCAAAGCCGGCGGCGCCAGCGCCGCAGCCTCCTGCGCTGCCGGCCAGACCGCAGGCGCAGGCCCCCTCGGCGGAGAGCGTTCCGCAGGAAGGAGCGCCCCCTCCCAGGCCGAGCGAAGCCCTGCCACCGCCACCGCCACCGCCACCGGCGATGATCGAGGCCCGGAAGATCTTGTCCGACCTCGCTTTGGCAGGACCACGCAACCGGCAAGCCCGGAAGATGCTGCCCCTTCTCGGCCGTGACGAGCGCATGGAGCAATTGTGCAACATCGAGGCGATGGCCCAGTTGCGGGCCTGGAACCATGATCTCGAGCCCGACCTCACGATCGCCTATGCACGGGCGGAAACGAGGGTGGGAGATGCCGGCATCACGGCCGACGGCGCTGCTTTCCGGAGCCGGAAGCAGTGGTTCGCCTTGAAATATCGCTGCGACCTCACTGCGGACCTTGCCAGGGTCTCAGCGTTCGCATTCCAGGCCGGTGCAACCATACCCAGGAAGGACTGGGAACGTTTCAACCTGCCCGCGAGCGACAAGCCGGACGACTGAAGCCGATGCAAAACGGCTTGCAATACCGCCCCTCGGAGCCGCCCCCTGCCCCATGGTTCGGGGCTATGTCTCGTCATGCCGCAGTGCGTCGGCGCGTTCATAGGTTTGCGCCGAGATCGGCGCCAATCCCGAACCGTCCAGCATGGCGTTGATGACCGCCTGCGCATGATCGAGCGCGCTGCCGACGACATAGTCGCCATCGAGCCAGGCGGGCAGTTCATTGAGCACATTGGTGAGGCAGGCCAGAAGCAGGGCTTCGTTGTCGGTCAGGCTGCTCCTGATGCGCTTGAATTCGGCCGCCACGATGGTTGGGTGCTCGTCATGGGACAAGGGTTGAAAGGTCATGGCGAACATCCCGACATCGTCGATGCCCGGCGGTCCATCGGCATCATGCCATGATGGCCCTTCACCGGAGATTTGAGAGGAAGAGGTTCCAATGCCGCCCGCAATCTCAGGCCAATATGTTGACCGCCCGGGCGGCCACGAGGGCGACCGTCAGGAGCGAAATCATCGCCTCGGCGAGCATCAACAGCTTGGCCCTCGGGGTCAGCGGCATCGTGTCCGTCGGGGAGAATGCCGTGGCATTGGTGAAGGCCAGGAACAGATAGTCCACGAAGCCCGGCAGCCAGTCACGCAGATGCGGATCGTTCAAGGTCATCTGCGGAAACAGGAAATCGGAGCGGGCACGCTCGACCAGGCCGCAGGTCGGCGGTCCACCGCGATCCGTGCTCCAGAACCACAGGGTGAAGACGATGATGTTGGTCACCCAGATGTTGAGCGCATCGATCAGCAGGGTCGTGCCGTTGCCGGCGTGGCCTTCGATCAAGGCCCGCACCAGCAGAAACAAGGCGCCGCAATTCATGAAGCTGATGACGGCCGTCAGGATGAGGGCCGTCCGGCGGATCAGGATGCGAAAGCGATTGACCGCCTGCCAGTGGTGATCGGCCACCGCATTGCGGATACCGGCCTGCGTCCATGCCGTGGCGATCGACAGCGGGATCAGCAATATCAGCTCGACGGCCGGGGCTAGCCAGCGAGGACCGAAGGAAAGCTGGTTGATCACCAGCAATTGCAGGCACACGATGACCAGAACGGCGCCGCGCGCCAGCCAGAAATCGAGCGCCCGATGTCGAAAGACGATATGGCGTTCACGCATGGGAACCTCGGGGGGAACAGGCTCGATTGGAGAGCGAAAATCAGACATAGGCGAAGGCGGCGGCCACCAGGCCCAGCGCTCCGAGCGCCAGGGAGCACAGCCAGGGCCAGCGCCTGCCGCGGGTGATGATCGAGAGCGTCGCCACCGCGATGGCGACATGCAGCAGCGTTACCGCCAGGGTGAGGACATGGTGGCGATGGGCCCGTACCTCGCTGTCGCGCAACTTGGCGTCGACATGGCCTTCGATCTCGACGGCCTGGGTCTGAATCGCCTTGGCGTCGTCGTCGTTGTGCTTGGCCTTGGCAAGAAAGTCGTCCTTGCTCGGCCCCCCGCCCGCGGCCGCGATCTCATAGGCGTTCTTCTTGATGCTCTTGGCCTGATAGAAGGCCCACTGATCGCTGGCCCTGTTCTGCAGATAGGCTGCCTCGCTCTTGTCGTTGATGGCCTCGGCGGTCTCCAGCGACTCGAAACTGCCGATGGTGGCGGCCAGTACGGCGAGGACGGCAATCGTGACCGATACCGTGATCAGGAAGGGATTGCCCTCATGGGCCGCATGTTCGGCATGTTCGGCGTGCTCGAGATGTTCCTGCGTCGTGTCTTCCATCGCTCCATCCATCGACATTCAACAGTCGCTGGAGCGCCTCGTCGCAAGGAGCGTGCCATGAGGTCAATCGGCTGAAGAGCCCGGCCTTTGGTCACCTCCGGTTCTCAGCCGCGACAGGAGCGCCTGCACGCCATGGAGGAAACTACAAAAAGCGTAAGGGGCCGCCGGGCCGGGATCGGCCTCGCCAACGGAAAAGGGCATGCGACACTTCAAGGTCGCATGCCCTTTCTACGGCGCCGGCTCCGGCGCATTGCTCTCGGATCGAGGCTAGGCTCGCTTCAGCAATCGCAGTGCAAGAAGCAGGATGACGGCCCCAACGACCGCGAAGACGATTTCATTCACGATCGCACTCCCGACATGAATGGGAATGTGGGGCTGCAAGAAGCCACCGATGAACGAGCCGACCACGCCGACGATGAGATCGCCAATGAGGCCGAAACCGCCCCCGCTGACGAGCATGCCGGCAAGCCAGCCGGCGATGACTCCTACGATCAGGAACGTGAGCAGATGCATGGCACACCTCCGACGATGAGGTTAAGCCTCAACCAGCCTTGCCCCCGCTCTTCATGCAGGACTGACGGAACTTCTTGCGATCCTTGCCATGGAGCCCCTTGGCATCAGCCTGAGCGGAACAGGCCTGCGATGCCGCCGATTGCGGGGCCTTTGTCTTGGCTTTTGCGGGAGCGGTCGTCGCGGCGGGGGGCGTGGAAGGCGCAGGCGTTGCGGTCTGCGCAAGAGCACCGGTCGCGACAAATCCCGCGACGACGACGGAGGCCAACAGCGTGCTGATCTTCATGATGAGCGTTTCCAGGTTGAGCCCCCAACCCAACCGCAGGTTGCCACCGTTCCCACACCAACACAATGACGTTGCGATACATCCCAAAGTATAGGGTGGAGCACCAGGGCGCATCGTTTTAAGCGAAAACCGGCGTCCGTTTTCGGCGCGATGTCTAATGCCAGCGCGGCGGCATGGCCTCGACGGCGATGGCCGGCAGGCCGCGGGCGGCAAGCACCGCCTTGAGGTCGTCGGTCAGTCCCGCGCCGCCGGTGAACACGGCCAGGCCGTCTTCCACCACCGTGCGCGCCGGAATCGAGCCAGCGAGATCGGCAGCGCGACGCGCGATGGCCGGGGCGGGATCGAGCCAGGTAACCGGCCAGGGCGCCACCCGCTTCATCGCTTCCAGCACCAGGGGATAATGCGTACAGGCCAGCACCACCACGTCAGTCCGCTTGCCGTCGCGATCGACGAAACAGGGTGCGATCTCGCGGGCAATCGCAGCATCCTCGACGGGCTGGCCACGCAAGACGGCTTCCGCCAGGCTGGCCAGTCCCACCGCGCCGACGAGTTCCACCTCGATCGTGGCGGCGAAGGAACGGATCAGCTCACGCGTATAGTCGCGTTTGACGGTGCCCGGCGTCGCCAGGATCGCCACCCGCCCTGTCTGCGTCAACGCAGCGGCGGGCTTGATCGCGGGCACGGTGCCGACGAAAGGCACCGCGAAGCGCTGGCGCAGCACGGGCAGGACGACGGTGGAGATCGTGTTGCAGGCAATGACTACCTGGGACGGCTGGTAACGCGGGATCAGCCGCTCCATCACCTCGACGACGCGCTCGACCACGACGCCTTCGGCAAGGCGGCCATAGGGAAAAACGGCGTCGTCGGCGGCATAGACGAAGCGCGCGCCGGAAAGCGTCGCTCGCAATTCTGAAAATACGGTGAGGCCGCCAAGGCCGGAATCAAAGACAAGGACAGTTGGAGCGCGGTCAGACATGACCGCAGCTCCATAAACCGTGCCAGCCAGAAGGTCGACCCTGTGGGGCAAACTAGTTTGCCCGAGAAGGCTAGCCTTCATGGGACGCTCTTCGGAATGATCGATGCCATCCGGAATCAATCGCTGCATATTGGTTGCCCGTACGCACTACCCAACCGGGCGCACGCCTATTCAAACCCAGATGAGTGAATGAAGCGTTGCGATCGTGATCTTTTTTTGATCCCAAAGCGGCACGCGCGATAATTTCCTCACAGGACATCAGCCGGCAGCAATTCCTCACCCCAGCTTGCAAAGGGAAAACGCGCCAAGTTCGAATTGCCGTAGCGCCGGTCGCCCGTCACTTCCTCGCCGACCCAGTCAGGCAATGGAACGGGCTGGTCCTCGTGCTCAAGCTCGACTTCGGCCAGCACCAGCCCGTGATTGGGGCCGGTGAAGACGTCGACGGCCCAGCGCAATCCAGCATGGTCGACGTCGTGGCGCGTCTTGGTGACCAAAGGCTCGATCGAAAAACGCCGGATGATCTCGGCGGCGTCGGATTGCGGGATCTCATATTCGAACTCATGACGGCTGCGCGTGCCCGGTTCGCTCTTGAGCGTGATGAAGCCCTTGTCGCCATAGATGCGGATGCGTGCCCGCAACAGAGGCGTGCGGCAGAAATAGCCCTGCCGGATGACGGCGGAGCCTCGAACCTGCGGGCGCCAATCGTCGTTGCGGACGAGGAATTTGCGTTCGATCTCGACAGCCATGCAACACCCATTCCGATGGAAATGGGCGCAGCCTAGCGAGGGCCTGCGACAGGTGTTCCGCGCTCGCCCCGGTTCAATCGCGCTTGATTCGCGTGCCGTTCCGGCTGCCGACGAGCGAGGCCACCGCACCACGCAGGGTCTGGACGTCCTGCTCGGTCATCGCCAGCCGGTGCCAGATGTTGCGGAAATTGCGCACCATCACCTCACGCTTTTCGGGCGGATAGAAGAAGGAGACGGCGTCGAGTTCCCCTTCCAGATAGTCGAAGAAGGCCAGCATGTGCTCGCGCGTCGCCGGCGGCGAGCTGCGGGTGGGTGCGATCGGCGCTCCGCCGCCCGAGACCAGTTTCCACCATTCATAGCCGACCAGCAGCACCGCCTGGGCGAGATTGATCGACTTGAAGGCCGGGCTGACCGGGAAGGAGATGATGGCATCGGCCAGGGCGACGTCGTCGTTGGAAAGCCCCATGCGCTCGGGCCCGAACAGGATGCCGCTGCGGGCGCCCTCTCCCGCCAGGGCCAGCATTCTGCCGGCCCCTTCGTCGGCGGCGAAGATATCCTTCATCTGGCCGCGCTCGCGCGCCGTGGTGGCGAAGACGTAATTGAGATCGGCGATGGCCTCTTCGGTCGTCTCGAACAGCTTGGCATTGTCCAGCACGGCCGAGGCGCCAGAGGAAGCCTGACGCGCGCCCTTTTTCGGCCAGCCGTCGCGCGGGGAGACCAGGCGCATCTCGCTGAGGCCGAAATTCATCATCGCGCGGGCGCACATTCCGATATTCTCGGCGAGCTGGGGGCGGACCAGGATCACGGCGGGAGGCGTCACGGCAGTGCTCGCATTCGACTGAGACATCACGAAAAAGGCCCGAAAACAGGAAAAGTCCGGGCTGCATAGACCATTCGGCGGATAAAGACAGCTTCTTTGCAAGCCCCCGAACCGGGACGGTCCATGTTCCCGCGGATACACGCCGCCGATCGGTGGCCGAGCCAATGTGCCCGAACGCACCGCCGGGCCGGATCTGCGTCGCTAGGATGCCTTCATCAACAAGGGCAGGAAGCCCGGCTTAAAGGACCACGATTATGCGCAAGATCTTTCTGACCCTCGCTTTCGCTGCCACGGCCTTCACCGCCGCCACCGCTTCGTCCTTCGCCGATGATTGCGACAATGGCTATGCGAGCGGCTACAATTATCCCACCTACTCCAATTCCTATCGCGTAACCCAGACCTATAGCCGCACGACCTATTACGATTGCCGGACGGTGAGCTATCGCGTCTGGGACGATTATGCGCAGAGCTACATCTATCGCACCCGCGAAGTGTGCAACTGACCGCAGCCTCCCGGTCCCCCTCAATCCCAGACGATCTGCCGACACTCCCGTGAGCGCTGCTCCGGGAGTGTTTTGCCGTGCCGATCCTGCCCTCTCGGCAACCGTGGCATGGCCCAGGGCTGCGGCATAAATCAGTTGCCGAAGCCGGAAGCAGGTGGCAGTTTCAGGAGGTCATCGAGCGCCAAGTCGTCGAGATCGTCGCATCGAGGTCACCCGTTGCCGGAAAGACACGCCCCCTGACCATCCCCGTCCTGCAATTCGCGGAGCACTCAGCGCCGGCCCATGTGTCGGCGTGAGCGCCTTTTGTTGCCCTGATTCCGACCGACCAAGGAAGCCAGCGTATGAGCGCCACACCTCCCACCATCATCTACACGCTGACCGATGAAGCCCCGGCTTTGGCAACGGCCGCCTTCCTGCCCATCGTCCGCACCTTCGCGGCGCCCGCCGGCATCGACGTCACCACCAGCGACATCTCGGTTGCCGGTCGCATCCTCGGCGAATTTCCGGAATTCCTGACCGATGCGCAGCGCGTTCCCGACAATCTCGCGGAGCTCGGCCGGTTGACGCTGCTGCCCGACACCAACATCATCAAGTTGCCCAATATCAGTGCCTCGGTAGCGCAGTTGACGGCCGCGATCCGGGAATTGCAGGCCAAGGGCTACAACATCCCGGACTATCCCGAGAACCCGAAATCGGACGAGGAAAAGGCGATCCGCGCCCGCTACGCCAAATGTATCGGCAGCGCCGTGAACCCGGTGCTGCGCGAGGGCAATTCGGATCGCCGCGCGCCGCTGGCGGTGAAGAACTACGCGCGCAAGAACCCGCACAGCATGGC
>NZ_JASGFM010000033.1:0-80057 GCF_047605565.1 Labrys sp. (in: a-proteobacteria) | reverse complement strand
CGGCCGACCGCCCAGGCGGCGGCGCGCGGGGCGCCGCGGCTCTCGGCCCAGCAGGCGCCGCAGCGGGTCTCCTCGACGAGGCCGTCGCAAGGGGTCTCTCCGAAGCGAAGCAAGGTACCACGCAGGCACACGGCTCCGGCAACATGAAGGGTCAGGACGGTTCTCAGCCCCTGTGCGCGGGCGGCGCGCAGATGGTCGAGACCGCATCCCGTCGTCCAGGAATGCTGGTGATAGATGGCGCGGGGATTCTGGCGCAGCAAGGCTTCGAAACGGTCGAACCGGCCGTGCCTGCGCGTGCTGCCGCCCGCCCGCCTCGTCTGGGGCAGCTCGACCGGATAGGTCCATACCGTCGTGCCGCGATGCTCGTAGCGATCCGGCGCCCCGGCTGCCCGCGGCACCAGCACGGCGCATGTCAGGCCCCTGAGGGAGAGTTCCTGCACCAGCCCTTCCAGATAGACCTCGGTACCGCCGAGATCGTAAGGCGGATACCAGGCGGTCGCCATGACGACATCGGCTGGCGCCTCGTTCATGGCCGCCCCATCATGGACAGCAGGCCGTGCGCGACGCGCAGCCCCAGCAGGCGGGCGAGCGGCGTTGCGATACGCGCATGTCGCGATTGGCGCAGGCCGAGTGTGCGGCCCGCGGCACTCGCCTCGAAAAAGCCCTGGTCCTCGCAGCGCAGCAGGCCACGGCCGGCATTGTCGTAGAGGTCGCGCAGCGTGGCGATGCGATCGGAAGTCAGGGTGCCGCGCTCGCGCCATAGGGCTTCGATCTGCCGGCCGTTGCGGAGCACGTCGCGCCAGAACCGCGCGGGATCGCTCCGCGACAGGCTTTGTGCCGCGATGCGGTAGTGGGCGCCAATATGGGCACTGGGCACGAAGCGCCCGCCACGGAATGCAGCGTCGAACAGGAAGCGGGCGTCCTGGATCACCGGCAGATCGGGGCGAAAGCCGCCGATCGTCTCGACCAGTTCTCGCCGATAGAGCAGGGCGCCGGTGGTGATCCAGACGTGGCTGGCGATCGCTCTTTCCGCGTCCTGCCGCAGCGCCGGCCAGTCGATGCCGCGGATTTGCGAGAGGAGGGGAGCACCCTGCTCGTCCGTGCTGAACTCCTGATAGTCGCAGGCGACCACATCGGCGCTCTCCGTCACGGCAAGGCGCCGTTCGATCGTGCCCGGCGTGAGCAGGTCGTCCGCATCGAGGAAGAGCAGCCATTCCGAGCGGGTTTCGGTGATGCCGCGATTGCGCGCCGCCGAGACGCCGCGATTGGGGCCCTCGATGACGCGATCGGCAGGCAGATAGCGCCGGGCGATCTCGGCCGAACCGTCGGTCGAACCATCGTCGATGACCACGAGTTCGGCGAGGCCGGGCTGGCCGATGGCACTTTCGAGCGTTTGCGCCAAGGTGAGGCCGGCATTGTAGCAGGGGATGACGACGGCAACGCCTGGCAGGAACGGCGGCATGTCAGCAAGGCTTCCCGGCGGTGTCGGGTCGACGGATAAGAAGAGGCGGCCGCGCGGCATAGATTACGGCCGCAGGAAGCGAAAGCCCCAGGGTCAGGGCCCTTGCAAGAGGGGTACCGCCGCGCAGATAGCCCGGGTGTCGCGCTTCGCTCGCAATCACCCGCAGCAAAGCCAGCAAGACGCCCGGCCAGCTACGGCCGGTCTTGCGGCGGAAATAGGCCGTCTGCCGCATCAGGCGCGCGGCTGCCTCCATCAGCGAGCGGCGATACCAGGTGCCGTTTTCCTGCCGGTTGTGATGCTGAGCCTGCAGATCGGGGTGACGGACGAGGCGCAACCCCTGCTGCTTGAGGCGGTGGGAGAATTCGGCATCCTCGAAATTGCGGTCGAGGCGCTCGTCGAAGCCGCCCGCCGCCATGAAATCCTGTTTGTGCATGGCCAGCGCGCAGGTGGGCAGAAAGATCAATGGATCACCATCGCGCCCGTTCAAAGGGTTGCCATCCGCGCGCCCTATCGCGCCCTGCTGGGGCCAAGTCGCGCCCCACGCTGCCTGAGGCTTCTCGCGCATCAGCGAAAGCAGGCGTGGAATGTAGGATCTTTCGAGTTCCATATCGTCATCCAGGAACAGCAGGATGTCGCAGGACGCTGCATTCGCGCCGATATTTCGGGCCCTGGAAACATTGGCCTGAGCAAGACTGATGAAGCGCAGGCAAGCGAAATGCTCCGAAAAGCCCTGCAACTTCGAAAGGTCGGCGCCGGGCGTCTGGTCGACGATGGCTACGTCGAGATCGCAGGCCTGGTCGATCACCGATAATTTCGCGAGCAGGCTGGGCAGCCGCTCGACACGCCGGAAGGTCGGCACCACCACGGAGACGAGTGCCGGCGAAGACATCTGCTTCAAGCGGATATCCGTCGCGCCCACAGATTCTCCTCTGGAACGTCCTGTTCGGGCGAATAGCGAATCCCGTCGATTGTCAGCAGTTCGTAGCCGAAATCAGAAAAATACGCTGTGAGGTGGCTGGCCGCGATCGCATAGTCAAAGCGGGAGGGAAGGTACTCGAACAGGATATGCCGCGGCCGAAGGACGGAATTGCGGAACATGTCGTCGATGATGGCAAGATCATAGCCCTCGATATCGATCTTCATCACGGCGGCGGCCGCGATATCCAAGCGGTCGGCGAGTTCAGCGATCGTGACGGCCATGGTGAGGAGGCGCCGCGTTTCATCCGGTCTTCTGGGCCTCATGGTGCCAAGCGCTCCTGCTTCCGGAAGGCCGAATTCGATGAAGCCGGTCGCATCGGCAAGTGGTGAGGTTACCGGCAAGACCCGATCCTCGACCTTGCTCAGCCTGATATTGTCGAGAAGCCGGAAGCAAACCCCGGGGTGGGGCTCGATGGCGATCACACGTCCGGCCGGTCCCACCATGCGTGCGGCGGCAATACTGTATTGGCCCACATTGGCGCCGAGGTCGATCACCGTTTCCCCGCTCCCGATGAGGGATTGAAACAGAGCCAGGCTTTTGGGTTCGTAGGAGCCGTGCAAGAACATGGCATGCTGCACATAGTCGACAAGGTCCAGCTTGAACGTCCCGAAGGCAAAGCGGGCGACGACATGGCGAAAGGGCCGGCTGGCGCGCAGCCAGTCGTAAAGCCGAAGCTTCATGGGATGGTCCGGCATGTGCCAGTAGCGGCGCAGAAGCCGGGCGTGCAGCGGTAGGGATGATGCCGCGTTCATTCCTGCCTTTCAAAGGTGATCGGCACGGCCACGCATCCGCGTTCATAGGATTGCTGGAAATCGAAGCCCGCATGCCCCGGATCGGATTGCACGACATCGAAGCAGATGGGCTGGGACAGGCGATGAAACTCCTCGACCCAAGGCTTCGACAGCCACAGATGCAGCTCGTAGCTTCCCCGTGCCAGCGGCAGGGCGCCAATCTCCAGGAACACGCGATTGGTGCCGGGGTAAATGTCGAATTCCTGGCCATGCATTGGTGCTGTCGATGAATAGATCAGCTTGCGCCCCAATCCGTCATGGATTTCGATTTCGATCGCCGCGCGCCGCCGATCCGGGGATTGAATCATGCAGGTGACCGCGAGCTTCTCGCCGAACAGGATCTGGTTGGCGGCCAGGGTGGCTCTGGCGATATGCGGCCCCAAGGGTGGCCGGTCCTCGACCACCACACCATCGTCGCCCCGAAAAAGAGCGGAATAGCGCGCAATGGTCTCGGCAGCGGCGCCGTGGTGAAGAATGCGCCCGCCGTCAAGCAGGATGGCATTCTGACATAGGGCGCCGATGGCGCTGAGATTGTGGCTGACGAGGAAAACCGTCCGGCCCTGGCCCGCGATCTCGTTCATCTTGCCAAGGCATTTCTTCTGGAATTCCGCATCACCGACGGCGAGGACCTCGTCCACGATCAGGATTTCCGGCTCGAGATGCGCCGCAACGGCGAAGGCCAGGCGCGTATACATGCCGCTGGAATAGTGCTTGATCGGCGTATCGATGAATTTCTCCACCTCGGAAAAGGCAACAATCCGATCGAATTTGCGGGCGACCTCACTGCTGGTCATGCCGATGATGGCGCCGTTCAGCCGGATATTCTCCCGTCCCGTCAGCTCGGGATGAAAGCCGGTGCCAACTTCCAGGAGACTGGCAATCCGGCCTCTTACTTCGATACGGCCCGTCGTCGGTGCCGTGATGCGCGAGAGGATCTTGAGCAGCGTGGATTTTCCGGCCCCGTTCCGCCCGATGATCCCCATCACCTCGCCGGGATGCACGTCGAATGAGACATCGGACAGGGCAAGGAAGCGGTCGTCCTCGATGGCCGACCTTGCCGAGGGACGAAAACGCCCGGTGACGATGCCGACCAGTGCCTCCCGAAAGGTACGCAGGGACGGATTGTGACCGCCCCTGACATATTCCTTGCTGACCCCGCGGGCGCGGATGCTCGGCGCACTCATCGTGAACGAGCTCTTCGTTGGACGTCAGAGGATATCCGCAAAGCGCCTCTCCACCCGTTCGAAATACCACACGCCGAGGACGAAGAGCCCGAGCGATAGGAGCAGCGAGAGGCCGATCGACAGCCAATCGAAAGGATGCCCGAGAAACGCCGAGCGAAAACCTTCCACCAGCCCGGCCATGGGGTTGAGGAACAACAGCCAGCGCCAGGCTTCGGGCACCAGGCTGGCCGGATAGACGACCGGGGTGGCGAACATCCAGAACTGCAACAGGAAGGGAACGACGAAGCGGAAATCGCGATAGGTGGCCGTGAGTGCCGAAAGCCCGGTGCCGATGCCCAATGCGCAGAGAATGACCCCGGCCATCAGGAGAGGAGCCACGAGAAGGTTGATGCTCCAGCCGACACCATAGATCAGCATCATCACCAGCAAGAGCGCGGTCGTGACCAGGAAGTCGACGAGGCCGGCCCCCGTGGAGGCGAGCGGGATGATCAGGCGCGGGAAGTAGACCTTGCTGATCAAATTGACGGATCCGACCAGCGATCCTGCCGCAGCGGTCAGGGCGTTGGAGAAGAAAACCCAGGGCAGCAGGCCCGCATAGACGAAGATCGGATAGGGCGAACCGTCGGTGGGAATCTTGGCGAGATGCCCGAACAGCACCGAGAAGATCAGCATCAGCAAGAGTGGCTGGATGATCGCCCAGGCGAAGCCCAGCACGGTCTGCTTATAGCGGACTTTGATATCGCGCTCCGTCAGCACCCAGGCGAGGTCGCGATAACGCCAGATCTCGTAAAGGTCGGTGAAACGCCATAGCCGGTCTGGAACGATGAGCGTGACCGCCGGGGTTGGCTCCGGCGGAGGCTGGTTGCCCCTAATTGGATCAGAATCGGCTTGATACAAGATGGTCGACCTGTGCGGCGAAATGCGGGAAGGCAAAACGACTGGGGTGCTCCGCCGTGGGCCTGCCTTGATCGAGACAGGCGATGATCGCCTCGGCGAGGTTTTGGGGGGCGCTAGCGTCGACGAGCGTGCCGAGTTCTCCCTCCGCCAGGGCATCGGTGCTGCCATCGCCCTTGGCTGCGACGATCGGCAGTCCCGCCGCGGCCGCCTCCAGAAAGACGATGCCGAAGCCCTCTCCCGTGCTCGGCATGGCGAAGACATCGGCCAGGCGATAGATGTCCGGCAATTCGGCCTGAGAAACCGGCCCGGTGAAGCGGATCAGCTCCGATACCCCCAGCCGCTGCCCGATCCCGACGAGACGGTCGCGATCGTCTCCGTCGCCGGCGATGAGGTAGAGTATGTCCGGATAGCGGCTTCTGATCCAAGGCAGGGCCTCGATGACACGGTCATGGCCCTTGTAGCGCTCCTGCGAGGACAGGCGGCCCACGGTGAGGATCACCTTGCGTCCCCGCGTGCCGAGGCGATCGGTGAGACCGGCAGGCGGCGCGCCGGGCGAGAAGCGCTCGTCGACCGTATTCGGCAAGACGCGCAGGCGCTCCGGTTCGATGTCGCTCCAGGTGAGGGCACGATTTCGGGTCGCCCGGCTGACCGCGGTGATCAATCGGGCCTGCTGCACGGCCTGACGGATGGCGAGGTTCGGCCTGGCCCAGCTCTCGATGCCGTGCAGCTGCAGCCAGAGCGGCGTCCGTGCCAGCCTGGAGAGTACGGCCGCGAGCGGCGCCATGAAGAGGTGGCCGCAAAAGATCAGATCATAGCGATGCGAGGTCAACTGCCTGAACGCTGTCACACTATAGGCCAACCGGCTCGTCCGGGGTGCTAGTTGAACGACATGAGCGGGCAGGTCCGTCGAGGTGCCGGCCGACCGGGGCAGGACGACGATATCCCCGACGCTGGTACTTGCAGCCAGAGCGGTAAGGAAATCCCTGTTGTAGCGGGCAATGCCGCCCGGCATGCCCCAGCCATCGGAGAGCAAGGCCAATATTGTCAGCCGCCGCGGCGCCATGTCATGCGAACTGGCGATGGACGATGCGGCTCCAGTCGCGTGCCCAGCCATGCTGGGTTGGCTTGCGTGGAACGGGCATGGAACCGAGAGAGGACGCCTGCAACCACTGTGCGATCGGAAGGGCGAAACCGGTCTTGGGGCGATCGAGCACAGATTGCGGCAAGATCTTTGCCGGTGCCTGGGCAAGCGCCGTCTTGCCCGCAACGCCCCTCAGATCGAGCCGGGCCGAGCGCTCGAGCACTTCGCTGTCGACCAGGGGCGTCCTGATCTCGACCGAGTGCGCCATGCCGGCCCAATCGGCATCGCGGAGCAACTGGTTACGCAGATAGAGGCTCGACTCCAGCGCTGCGACTCGGGCGAAGGGATCCTTCGGCTGTCCGTGCAGCTGGGCGTTGATCAGCTTCAGCGGTCCCAGACGGCGCAGGCCTACCTCGACGGTGTCGCGGTCGAGCACCTCGCCCAGTTCCCAGGGCAAATAGAGCCCGCGCTTGAGCAGATAGGCGCCGGCATAGGATCCGCCATATTCAGGCAGGCCGGCGAGCTTGGGATGAAGGCGCAGCCGCTCGACGAAAGGTCTTCCCAGACGGCGCAGGCTCGTGCCGAGAAGCGGAACGCGTGAAGGAACCCGCAGGGTCCTCACCCAGCGGGGAATGTCCCGGAAGGAAGGGTAGCCGCCCAGAAGCTCGTCGCCGCCCAACCCCGACAGCACCGCCTTGAGGCCAAGCTCGCGGGCCGTCTTGGCGGCGAACCAGATGTTGAGGCCATCGATGCTGGGCTGGTCCATGGCCTCGAAGAAACGCGGCAGATCAGTCTCGAACTCGCTTCTGGTGATCATGCGCGTAACATGGTGGGTGCCGTAGAAGCGGGCGGTGTCGGCGGCCGGAGACGTTTCGTCCGCCGGCGTGTCGGCGAATTCCTCAAATCCGATGGTGATGGTTTTGACCTGCCCGGCACCGGCATCGCGCATGAGGCCGACCAGGGCGCCGGAGTCGACGCCGGCCGAAAGAAAGGCACCGACCTCGACATCCCCGGCCAGATGGTGCCGCACGGAGTCCAGGGCAATGCCGGCAAAGGCTGCTGGGCTGTCGCGCCCTGCCTCCAGGCTTTGCTGTGCGGCGCCATAGACGGACGCGACATGGTGATAGTTGCGCGGCACCTGTGCGCCGGCCCGGTCGACCAGCATCGTCGAGCCCGCCGGCAGGGCTCGAACCGCGCGGAAGCAGGTGAAGGGCTCCGGCACGCTGCCGAAAAGGTAGAAGCCGACGTCGCCGGCCGGGTCGCGGTCGCGAGAGATGCCGCCTCCGGCAATCAAGGTCTTCACCTGGCTGGCGAAGCGGAAGACCCAGCCGTCATCGCTGTAATAAAGCGGTTTGATGCCATAGGGATCGCGCGCCAGGAACAGGGTACGGGCGGTCGTATCGTAGATGGCGAAGGCAAACATGCCGCGCAGCCGCGTGACCATCCCCTCGCCGTAGCGGGCGTAAAGATGCAGCAGCACCTCGGTGTCGGACCAGGCCCTGAATTCGGCGCCTTCCTTTTGCAAGCCTTCGCGCAAGGCGAGGTGATTGTAGATTTCGCCGTTGAAGACGATGACATGACGGCCATCGGCGCTCGCCATTGGCTGCAAGGCACGATCCGCGAGATCGATGATCGCCAAGCGGCGATGGGCCAGGCCCAGTCGTTCCGCCGGATCGAACCATTCACCACTGGCATCGGGCCCGCGCTGGGCCATGTGACGGCTCATGGCGCCCAGTTCCGGGCGGCTGATGGCGTTCGCCGCATAGTGATAGGCAAAGATGCCCGCGATGCCGCACATCAGGCAGGCTGCCATTGGCTGGCGTTAAGGCCTGCCGATATCATGGCATCGAGCCTTCCGGCTGGGCTGGACCGAGGCCGAGATCGTCGAGTCTTGCTTGGCTCATGCTGTCCGCCTGACGGAGCAGGGCGGTGAGCTCGGTACGGATGGCGGGAGTATTCGACAGAGCCAGGCGCATGACGAGCTTGTCCGAAGCCTCCAGGCGATCCCAGCCGCCGGCGATATCCTGCGCTGTGCGGCGGCGGAGGTCGTCGGGCAGGGCGGTCCATAGCGGCAAGGCAAAGAGGGCACGGCTCGCCATCGGTACCGATTCATTCGGTCCTGTGAGTGCCGACAGGCGCAGGGCCTGCTCGACCTCCTCCATGCCCTTTCCGGCGGCAAGCCGGGCGGTAGCCAGATCGAGCCAGGCACTGCTCGACAGAGGCTGGCGCTTCAGCAGGCGGACGGTGTCCTCGATCGTTCCGGTGGACTGGGTCTGCGTGATGGCGGATTGCATGGCAGCTTCAGCCAGGGCACCGGTTTCCAGTGTCGCTGCAAAGGGTCGGAGAGAGGCCATGTCGCCAGTTTCTTCGGCCTGGCGCTCGGCGAGCGCATAACCGAGGACCGGGACCGAGCGCCAGACCGCAAAGCCGGCCACGGCTATGCAAAGAATCGCCGTGCCTGTTCGCATCAGCTGACCGCTCATTTCTCGTAATATTTCCGGTAGTAGCGGCTGCCATAATAGTAGCCATAGGCAAAGCGGCCATATTTCTTGGCCTTGTCGTCCATGATGTGGTTGAACACGATGCCGGCCACCTTCTTCTGGCCGGCGATCTGGCGTAGCGATTGCTGCACCATTTCGCGGGCTGTCGCGGCCCAGCGCACGATATAGATCACCTTGTCGACCAGATTGGACACGATGACAGGATCGATCACCGGCCCCATGGGCGGCGTATCCACGATCACCACGTCGAACCGGCTGCGCACCTTTGCCATCAGCGCCTTCATGCGCTCGGAGGCCAGGAGATCAGGCTGGTTCTTGCTCTCGCCACCAGCGGAAAGCGCCCAGATCCGGTATCTCTCGCTGTAGAAGAGCGCCTGTTCGAGCTCGATTTCACCCAGCAGGCATTCGATCAGGCCGGGCGCCTTCTCCTTCCTCAATTGCGAGGAAGCCGAGGGATGGCGCAGGTCACAATCGATGAAAAGCACGTTCTGGCCGGACTGGGCCGCCGAGGTCGCCATCATCAAAGCGATCGTCGTCTTGCCTTCGCCCGGCAGGGTGGACGTCACCTGCACCACCTTGGGGGGATGATCGACATTGCTCATCTGCACGGCGCTGCGCAGCGAGCGTATCGCCTCCGAGCTGCGTGCCAAAGGCATTCGCAGGGGATATTCGGGCAGGCTGAGCAGCCGGCCATTCTCGTCCTTGGTGCGGGGCGAGAAGCGGGAGATCGAAGCGAGCAGCGGCATTTCGAGCAACGTTTCGATCTCGCGCGGCGTGGTGAAGCCGGCGTTCAGGGCTTCCCTCAGATAAGCCGCCCCGATGCCGACGATAAGCCCGAGAATGAGCGATGTCAGGATGATCTGGGTGCGCTTGGGGGAGGAGGGGATGCCGGGTGCCACCGCGGGCGTGATGATCCGTGCGTCGCGCGCCTCGAAGGTCGATTGTTCCTGGGTGAGGCGCGCGCGCTGCAGGAAATCCTCGAACAGGCTCTTGTTGACGGCGGCGGTTCGCTCGAGTTCGCGCAGGGTGATCGCCTTGGAGGCGTCGAGGTCGGATTGCCCGGAGGCTTCCTTCAAGGCCTGCTCGGCCGCGTCCTGGCGGGCCAGGGCAAGATTGTAGTTGTTCCTGACGTCGCTGGCGATCTGGCGCAGAGTGTTGGCGATGCTGCGGCGAACATCGGATAATTGGGCACGGACGTTCACGACTTGGGGATGGGCACCGGTATAGCGCGCCAGCAAGTCCGCCTCCTGGCGGGACAGATCGTTTTCCTGGCGCCGAAGATCGGCCAGGACACCGGAACTCGCCGCCTCGGGCAGAGCGTCGAGCTTGCCGCGCTCGGCCTGGATCTTGGTCAACAGATCCAGATGCGACTTTCTTTCCGCCGTATCGGCGCGCGCCGCCACCAGCCGGCCGTTCAATTGCGTGAGTTGCTCCTGGTTGAGCGACGCACCGGGCACGGCCTGCGCGAGATTGTTGTCGGCCCGGAACTTGGTCACCGCTTCCTCGGAGAGGCGCAATTGCTGACGCAACTCCACCAGGCGGTCGTTCAGCCAGTTCGAGGCGCGCTTGGCCGCTTCGAAGCGGGCGTCGAGCTTGTCGACCACATAGGCATCGGCAATTGCATTGGCCAATTGCATGGCCCTGGCCGAGCTGTCCGACGTATAGGAAACGTTGATCACATAGGCCTGGCCGGCCCGCGAAATCACCACCGCATTCTTGAGGCCTTCAACCGCGGCGACCATGGCCGGCGACATCGCGTCGTCGGACTCGCCGCCAGGAGCCGGCTGTGCCGATGTTGAGCCGGCATTGGTCTGGGGCGGCTGGGCGGGGGTGCCGCTGCCGCCGAGCAGGCCTTCCTTGAGCACCACGCGCTTGAGCAGAACGGTGGAGCGCATCACAGCGATCTCACTCTCGACCACGGACAGATCGAGAGCGGTGTCGGTGTAGATGGAGTCCGGGCCTGCAGCCTTTTCCTTGCGAGGGTCCAGCAGCAATTGGGTGGTGGCCGTATAGAGGGGCGTTTGCCGGGCGATATAGATTGCCCCCAGCAATCCGGCCAGGATGGTCCAGGCAAGGATGAAGGCCCATTGCCGCCAGACGAAGTTGACGGTGTCACGGATATCGAATCGGCCGCCCTGGGCTTCACTGTCCTCCAATCCGCGCAAGCTCGTGTCGAGACGATTCAACATCTGGCGCAGCTCCGATGGTGATCAGGGATCCATCCGCAGTTCATGACAGTGTCCCATCCGACAGGTTCACGCTGGAACTGGCCCATTGGGACACGCCAGCGCCGAGCAAAGCCATAAAGGTCAACGAGATTGCCTGGATCTGCAGGCTGAAATCGACGAGCGCATGCACACCCAGCAATATGCCGGTGCCGACGGCGCAGATCAGCGGAGCCCGATGCCGGCGCCGGCGGAAGGCACCGACCCCGCAAAGTCCGACAAGCCAGGCCACCAAGGCTATCATCATGGTTCCGAATACGAGGCCAAGTCCTTGCAAAACCTCAAGATAGGTGTTGTGTGCCTTGTCCCACACGCCCGTCGTCGAAATGGATTGATCGCGATAGACGGGAAAAATATCGGTAAAGGTGCCGTAGCCAAAACCCGACAGTGGGGCATCCCGCAGGGAACGGATCATGATGTCGTTGACGGCCGCTCGGCTGGTGTCGGTCAGGCCGGAGGCAGCGATACGCCCGAAGACGACGTCACCCATGAAGACGACTGCGCCTCCTAAAGCCAGCAGCGGCACGAGGAGCACGGAAATCCGCTGGAGGATGGATCCGTCCGAGCGCGGGAACGTCAGGACCAGCACGCAGGCAAGGCCTGCGGCCGTAGCGATGACGCCGCCACGCGAACCGGTTGCCATGAGGGCGCCGAGCGCCAGCAATCCTGCCCCGATCTCGATCCAATGGAACTGGGCGATCAGTCGAAGGAAACGGCCTGGCTGATGAGAACCGGTTGCGGACGCGGCGCTTAGCGCCCTGAGCCACAGGGTCAAGGCGATGATGACGCCGATGCCGGCATAGGCGGCCAGGCTGTTGCGGTTGATGAAGGTCGATCGCACCAGGCCGGGTGCGGGACCGTCGAGATAGGGGATGCTCGAAGCCTCGAAGACCGCAAGGTAGAGCCCCAGCGCTGCATAGACGGCGATGATGGCCATGATCGCATGGAGCAGCAGATGCGCGCGGGGCGCCGAGCGACAAAGCTGGAGCGCCAGCCAGAACACGCTGGCATCGGTGATCAGGCGAAGGAGCCCGAGCGCGCTCGCGCCGGGGTCGACACTGATCGAGCCGGGGACGGGTTCGCCGAGCGCCTGGGCGGCCAGGGGCCAGATGGGATGAACCAGGGTGGGCGGCATCCATGGCGAAATCTGCAGGAGGATCCAGGCGACGACACCAATGAAAAGGCCGATCGGGACCGAAAGATAGCGGGCAGCTACCGCATGAGGCCGGCCCAGGACGATCCGGCTGAGTTCGTAGGCGATCACCAGTCCGGGGAACAGGATGCCGTTCACGCCCCAAGCCATTGCGCGGTTGCTGCCGAGCCAGGCCGGGGCCCAGGCAAGGCCGAGGATGAGAGCGGCCAAGAGAAGCTTCTCGACAACGCCTGTCGTCATCCTCGTCTCTGCGCGAGACCGCAGGCGCTCATCCGCAAGCGTGCCGCTCGCCAATGCCACTCGCCCCGATCGCAACGATATCCGTTTTTGCCATGCTACCGCCGTTAGGGTGAAACGGTCTGTCTCGCCCTCTGTCCGACATCTGGAGGCCGGCAAAAGCCGGCCGGCGTCAAACTGCCTCCAACGCTCGCCGTGGCAGATTGATCTCGACAGCTCGGCCCATGATCTCCAGCAGAACGCGGGCGCGTTCATTGGGATCGAGGCGCATCAACGGGCCGATGCTTTCAGTAAATGGACCCAGCGTCACGCGAACCGTCTGCCCTTGCGCAAGATCACGGTCGAGCCGGGCGACGCCCTCGGCATCGACATAGGTCAGGATCGTTTCGACCACGCCTTCGGGCACCGGGAGCGGCAGATTGGAGCCCATCACCACCTGCACCACCCCGATGGTGCCGTTGATCGAGCGCCAGCGTTCGCGTTCCAGATCGAGGCGTACGAACAGATAGCCTGGAAAGAGGGCGTGAAAGGCGGTCCGGCGCTTGCGCGCATGCAGGACGGTGCGAAGCGTGCGCGGCAGGAAAACCTCGAATCCCTGGTTCTCCAGATTGAAGCGCGCGGTCTCCTCCGAGCGGGCGCGTGTCTGCACGACATACCAGCGTTGCCCACGCATATTGGCCTGAAGCAGACTGGATAGGGCCCTGCTCATGATTGCAACCGGCGCAGGGAGCTGTTCCAGGCCTGCGTCCCCTCGATGGCGGCCTCAGCATTTGCAGACACGTCGTTGCTGAACAACATGAGCTCAGGCTCGCGGAAATGACCGAATCTGGCAACCATCAATTTCGACTTATCGGCAGGCCGGTAGGGGCTGACGAAGTCCAGCCCGCGGCGTTGTGGGGACTTTGATAGACGGGCGCAAAACAGCCCCTCGGGGCGCCCGAGGCCGTCGCCAGCGCCGCGAATTGCTGGCGCGCAAGTGCGGTCAGGAGAGCGGTGAGCGTCTGGTTGGCGCATTGCATTGCGGCCCTGACGGGTGTGCCGCAGGTCAGTGGATAGGGTTTGACGTCAGCCTTTCCCGAAGAGCACTTCTCCCGGCTCGCAGAGCGGGCGGCCATCGGCTTGAGACGGCGCAGCATCATGATCTTCTGCAGCCTGTCCATGCATCCGGCCCGGCATTGCGGACTGGATTCCGTCAATTCGTCGAAGGCATGCAGCAGGCCGCGGGCGATCGCCGCCATTTGCTCGGGATTGGAGCGGTTGGCCAGGGCGATCAGCGCGAAGGCCTGTTCAGGCTGGGCGACGGCCATTCGATAGGCGGTCCCCTCCAGGGCCTGCCCGCCATGGGGATAGGCCGAAAGCAGCCTGAGCATTTCCGGCGCCAGGTTTTCCTGTGCCTGTTCGCAGCCAAGCGGGTCCGTTTCCGAAACGCAGGCCGGCGCCTGGGTCGATTGCGCCTGAGCAGCCGTAGCGAGCCACAAGCAGGCAAGAATTGGCAGCGTGAGCCTCGCCAGCATGGTTCTCGGCTCCCTAGTAATGGTAAGTCAATCCGAGTGAGACGACGTTCTGGTTGAATGAAGCGGCGGAATTGAAAAGCGCTGCTTGCCTGTATTTCGAACTGGAACGGTTGAACTGGTATTCGACGGTGAGCGCCATGTTACGCCATAGATCATAGCGAAGCCCGGCGCCGGCCGACCAGACCTGAGTGTTGGTGAGATTGGAGACGGCGCTATAGCGCGTCTGGCCGTAGCCGCCCTGGACATAGGCGGACCAGAGCTGCGACAGGGCATAATCGACCTGGAGCCGGGACTGGAATGTCCGGCCGGAAGCCGATTGCATGGCCTGTGTGACAGCACCATTGCCCGAGGGAAGCAGGACGGGGGTCTGCGAGAAGGAGAGCGACTGATCGACCGAAGCGGCAATGGTGAGGTATTGCGTCGGATAGTATGAAATCCGCCCGCCGAACGCCGGCTGGTTCGTCGAGCCGGAGGTGCTGCGCGATCCGCTGCGAGCCTGGTACCCCACATAGATTTCGCCGCGCACGAGCCGGATCAGCTCCGAGCCGAGGCCTGTCGTCACATGGTAGACGGAGTCGCCCTTGACCTTCCTGTCATAGCGATGGAAATCGGCGCCGCCCTCGACGAAGGCATAGATCTGCGGGGTCAGCATGGTGGTGGCACGAAGCGCCACATAATAGTCCGTGCCATTGAACGGGGTGGGGAAGCCACTCCTTGCCGCGGCCTTGTCGTCGGGGCGATCGAAGCTGGCATAGATGACGCCGCCGGACAGGCGGATGGAGGTCTGATCGGTCACCTTCTTTTCGACCGCGACGCCGGCTTCGTAGGTATTGGTGAAAACCGAGGAATCGGTGAGGACGGCGCCCGGGCGCTGCCAGGTCTGGTAGGGCGATGACCAGAACCCCGGGCTGAACATGCCGTTGGCGCGGCTGAAGTCGCCGTGAAGCCGGATGGTGAGGTCCGGCAGGGGCGAATAGGTCCATGCCGCCCCGACCTTGGCAGTGATGCGGCTGCTGTCCTGGTGCGACGGGTAGAGCTGGAAATCGCCGTTGGCATAGACGGCAAGACGATGAATGCCGTCTTCCCATGCCGCGTCCAGGCGCGGTTGGATCTGTACCCCGAGGGATGATTGGCGGTTTCGGTCCTGGCCGTCGATATTGTCGTTATAGACCGCGCCGAGGAATAGGGATGGATAGACCAGCCAGCCACCGAAGGGCAGTCCTTCGACGAAATTCGGGCTGGCGGTGATGCCCAGGGTTTCGGCCGTCGCCTGGCTGGGCGTGGCCTCGAGCGCCGATGCATGCCGCAAGCCAAAGCCCGGAACGAGCGTCGCCACCGAAGCCAGGAAAACCAGTGACGTTGTGCGCTGCATGAATACCCCTGGCTCTCGGGTTCGAGCGACTAGAAGTAACGCATGGGGACGCGGATAAGATCGCCCGGCAGAACGGGAATATTCGATGAAATCGGGTATTTCTTGAACCCGTTTTCGCCGACATGCTGAATATCGATGTTGGATGTGCTGGCCCTGTAGGTCGTGCCGCCGGCCACGGCCAGGGCGCTCACGATATTCAGGCCGCTCTTATAGTCATATTCTCCCGGCTTGTTGACCTCTCCCAGAATATAGAAGGGCCTGAAGCTGGCGAGGTCCACGGTGACCTTCGGATCACGCAGATACTCGCCGCTGAATTTGGAGGCGAGCGTCCTTTCCATCTGCTGCTTGCTCAGGCCTGCTGCCTTCACCGTGCCGGCAAGCGGCAGGGAGACGAAGCCGGCCGGATCGACCTGATATTCTCCGGTGAGACGGTCTTCCCCGAAGACCGTAACCCGGATCTTGTCGCCGGCCTGGATGTTCGGGGCTGCGACCGCTGCTTTCTGGATGAGGGCTTCCTGGTCGGCTTTCGAGGCAACGCCGACCGTGTCGTTTGCACAGGACGCGAGCAACAGGCAGAAAACCGCAATGAGTGCCGAAAATGGCCTCGATTGAATACCCATACGCGACACCCACAACCCCTCGCGCCTGAGATCGGATACGTAAACAACGTAACGATAGGCGTAAGTGTGTTTTTTTGTCCAATAATTTCTCCCGCCTGCCTTACGCTTTATTTAGTTTGCTTAATGAACAAATTCGTCCGACCTATGAAGAAGGATGTTGATAGCTCAAGCATCGGGCATAATCTTCGTGCTATTTGATTATAATTCGTGGCATGGATGGCGGCGTTGCCAAAGGGAGAAGGCGTGTCAACTGTCCCGCCTGGAACGAGAATTTACGCCGTTGGTGACATTCATGGCCGCCGGGACCTGCTGCTGCGGATGGAACAGCGGATCCTGGCCGACCTCGATGGCGGTATCACCGAACCTCTGGTGGTTTTCCTGGGGGACTATGTCGACAGGGGTCCCGAGTCGGCCGGCGTGATCGAGCATTTGTCCTCCTGCCGTTTCGGCGCGACCATCAAGGCCCTGCGCGGCAATCATGAGGATCTGCTGCTGTCCTTTCTCGATGACCCCGCGGTCCTCGAACGCTGGCGCAAGTTCGGCGGCCTGGAAACGCTTCACTCCTATGGGGTCGATGTCAGCGAAGCCCTGCGCGGGCGCGGCTATCGCCAGGTCCGCGAGCAGTTCGCCGGAAAGCTGCCCGCCGCCCATCGGCGATTCCTGGAAGACATGCCCCTGAGCCATAGTTGTGGTGACTATTTCTTCTGCCATGCCGGGGTGAAGCCGCGCATTGGCCTGGACCGGCAGGCAGGCGAAGACCTTTTGTGGATCCGGGACGAGTTTCTGAAGTTCGGCGGCAGCTTCGGCAAGATCGTGGTGCACGGTCATTCGCCCGTCTCCGAGCCGGAAATGCACGCCAATCGGATCAATGTCGATACGGGGGCCTTTGCAACCTCGCGTCTCACCGCAGTCGTGCTGGAAGAGGCAGGCCGGCGCTTCTTGAGTGCCACACCATGAGGAGCGGCAAGCCGATTACGCGGCAACAAGACCTGCGACCGCAATTGGGGAACGACAATGGTTCGGTGCGACCGCCTCGGAACTGGCAACCCTGTTTACGGGTTGGCAGCTTGACGTTGCTACAGTCATATTTATTCTGGGCTTGTAAGGAGCGTTGAATGCGGTCCCGAATCCCGACGTCATATAGTCCGCGTAAATTACGTCTGTCACTTTTCGACGTATTGTGGGTGATTGCCGCACCGATATTGACGCTGGCGTTGCGGGATATTGACCTCCTTGCCTGGCCGAATGTGCCATTCGACCTTCCGGGCCCCTATCTTTTTGTTTTTGTTACGATCGCATTTGCAATCCCGGCCTTGCTCATCTGTCGTGCCGGGGATGCCGTCCGGAACACGTTTTCGGTGCCGGACCTCTATGCGATCGGCGCGGTGATTGCATTGACCATCAGCGCCAGCGGCCTGGTGCTTTTCGTGCTCACGCGACTCGATGGCATCCCGCGCTCGACCCCGATCATCTACTCGCTCGTCCTGGGCGCTGGCCTGGTGGGTGGGCGGGCCTTCTCGAGGCTCGTTTCCCATGAGCGCGCCAGGGTCAGTGCCAAGCGCAACATCACCGATCTTCGCAAGGTCATCCTGATCGGCACGGATCAGTTCGCCTGGCTCGTGATCAAGCTCATCGAGAGCCAGGCGCCGGTCACCACGCAGATCATGTCCGTCCTCGACGAGGGACCGTCGGCGACGGGACGCTCGCTCAACGGTGTGCGCGTAGCCGGGCGCGTGGGCGATCTCGGACGCATCGTCGACGAATATGCCCTGCATGGCGTGACCATTGATGCGGTGTGGCTGTCCATGGAGCCCGGCCAGTTGGAGACAGCCAGCCTCCGGTTCGTCACGGAAGAGTGTGGTCGCCGCGGCATCGCGCTCAAGAGCGTGGCACAGGCGCTGGAGCTCATGCCCAAAGGCACTGCGGGGATACCGGCCTTGCCCATGCTGGCGGCCCGGGATGCGCAGGCACAGCCTGCGGCCGTGTTACGGCGCTATTTCGGCGTGAAGCGTGCCATCGACATCGTGGCCTCGATTGTCCTCATGCTGCTGCTGGCGCCCGTCTGGCTGCTGGTCGCCACGCTCGTATTGTTCGACGTCGGACGCCCCCTGCATTTCTGGCAGCAGCGGGCGGGACGGGGAGGCCGGCATTTCTTCATCTACAAGTTCCGGACCTATCACGCTCCCTACGACGCCAAGGGGCATGTGGTTCCCGGGCCCGAGCGTCTGTCGCCGATCGGGCGGTTCATCCGGAAGATGCGGCTCGACGAGATTCCGCAATTGTTGAACGTCATTACGGGTGAAATGTCGCTGATCGGCCCGCGTCCGCTTCTGCCGGCGGACCAGCCGGCCAATCCCGGGCTCCGCCTTGCCGTGCGGCCCGGCATCAGCGGCTGGGCCCAGGTCAATGGCGGCAATCTCGTCACTAGCGAGGAGAAGGACGCCCTCGACGAGTATTACATCGACAATGCATCCCTCGCCCTGGACCTGAAGATTGCCGTCATGACCGTGATCTTCGTATTGGGTGGCGAACGGAGGGGAAGTGCTGCGCTCAATCGCGCCATGGCCGCGCGCAGGGGCAGAAAAGCTCTGGCGCGGAGCTTGGCGGAACAACACTCCCCCCCGACCTATCGACGTTGACCGGAACGGCAGCGCCCCCGCATGGCTCCGAAACAGCGCCGCGTTTTTCTGGTCAACCGCTATTTCCATCCGGACACGTCCGCGACCAGCCAGATCGCGTCGGATCTGGCGGGCTTCCTTGCCGAACAGGGCTGGGAGGTGATCGCCCTCACCGGTGCCGGCCGTTATGACGAACCCACCCGCAGGCTGGATCCCGAGGCGGTCCTGCCCGGTGTTGCGATCCACCGCGTCGGTCCGGTGACGGAGGCGAGCTCATCGCTCTTCCGGCGCGCCGGCGTTGCGCTCGCCGTTCACGCGGCCCTGGCCGTCGAGGTCTGGCGGCGCGCGCGGGCCGGCGATATCGTCGTGGTCAAGACCGATCCGCCATTGCTGAGTGTCTCCCTCTTGCCTGTCGTCCTGGCGCGGCGCCTCAGGCAGGTCAACTGGCTGCAGGATGTCTATCCGGAAGTTGCGGCAGAGCTCGGCCTGAAGGCCGGCAAGGGGTTGCTGGGAGGTATCCTGCGCAGGCTGCGGAACGCCAGCCTTCGCCATGCTGTCATGAACGTGTCGGTCGGCGAGAGGATGAAGGCGAAGATCACCGGATTTGGCGTGCCGGCTGCCCAGGTCACGGCGATCTCCAACTGGTGTGATGACCGCAGCATCGTGCCGGCTGGCGGGGAGCCCAGTCGGTTGCGCCGTGACTGGGGACTGCAGGACAAGTTCGTGATCGGCTATTCGGGCAATCTCGGCCGGGCGCATGAGATCGACACACTCATCGGTGCCGCCCGCCTGCTGCGGGACGAGCCCGGGATCGCCTTCCTGTTCATCGGAAATGGCTATCTGACCCCTTGCCTCAAGCGGGCCGTCGCCGAGCATGGGCTGGGAGCGATGTTTTACTTCCAGCCCTATCAGGATGCCGGCGCATTGCCGCAGTCCCTGACGGTACCGGATATTCACTGGCTGTCGCTCAATCCGCGCCTGGAAGGCCTGATCGTGCCGAGCAAGTTCTACGGTATCGCCGCGGCCGGAAAGCCGATGATTGCGGTCATGGCGCCGGACGGCGAGATTTCCGACCTGGTCCGCCGCTCCGACTGTGGGGCCGTCATCGTTCCCGGCGACAGCGCGGGCTTCGCGGCGACCGTCCGCCAATGGCGCGGCCGGCCTGATCTCCTGGCGGAGAAAGGGCGCAACGCGCGCGCCCTGATTGAGAGTGGGCTTGACCGGCGTTCCAGCCTGCACGCCTGGCAGACGCTGTTGCTGTCGGTCGCGGGGCCGCCGAAAAGCTAGGTCGCAGCCATGGATGCGTGGCGCGGTGCCGTCGCTCCACTCATTCAAATTGCGGGCTGCGGTAGCTTTTTGCCAACCTGAGCAGGCAAGGTGAAATACCCCCGCCGCGGGCTGTTGCCTCCCCCGTCCAGGCCTGCTAGTCCTTTTGCAAGGGGATACGACATCTTTCGCTGAACTGGATGGCTCAATGCACCAGCGTCGTGGCCTTATGCTTACCATTACTTGGGTTGTCTTTGCGATAATCGGCCTGGCCCTCGGTGGCGGGGGGATCTGGCTGCTGATGCTGGGGGGATCCCCTTACTATGTCGTCGCCGGGCTTCTGATGCTGGTGACGGCCTTCCTGCTCGCCAGGCGTCATTCCTCCGCCCTCGTCGTCTATGCCGTGCTCCTGCTCGGCACGCTCATCTGGGCCGTGTGGGAATCCGGTTTCGATTTCTGGCTGCTGGCACCGCGCGGCGACATCCTCGCACCGCTCGGCCTATGGCTGCTGCTGCCCTTCGTCACCCGTCCCTTGCGTTCCCCCGCAACCGGCGAGTTGAGCCTGGCGGCCCGCATGCCGCTCATCGTCGCGCTGCTCGCCTGCGCCGGCGTCCTCGGCTATTCGCTCACCCAGGACCCGCAGAGCTTTGCCGGCAACCTGCCGCCGGTCGCTTCGCCGGCCCCTGTCGCAGCCGATGGGGCAAACCTGCCCGACGGCGACTGGCCGTCCTATGGACGCACCCAGTTCGGCAATCGCTATTCGCCGCTCGCCCAGATCACGCCGCAGAACGTGTCCCAATTGAAGGTGGCCTGGACCTTCCGGACCGGCGATCTCAAGGGTCCCAACGATCCGGGCGAACTGACCAACCAGGTCACGCCGATCAAGATCAAGGACACGCTCTATCTATGTTCGCCCCATCAGATCCTGTTCGCGCTCGACGCGAACACGGGCAAGCAGAAATGGAAGTTCGATCCGAAGATCGCCTATGACAAGACCTACCAGCACATGACCTGCCGCGGGGTCTCCTATCTCGAGACCAAGGCCGATGCCCGGACCTCCGATGGCAATCCCCCGCCGGCCGAGTGTCCGACGCGGATTTTCCTGCCGACCAATGACGGCAGGCTGTTCGCGGTGGATGCCCAGACGGGCACGCCCTGCGCGCAATTCGGCAAGGGCGGGTCGATCGACCTGATGGAGGGCATGGGGGTCTCCCAGCGTGGTTTCTACTACGTGACCTCCCCGCCCGTGGTGACCGACAAGATCGTGATGGTCACCGGCTCGGTGATCGACAATTATTCGGCCACCGTGCCTTCAGGCGTGTTCCGCGGCTTCGACGTGCATACCGGCAAGCTGGTCTGGGCCTTCGACGCCGGCAATGAGGATCCCAACCAGATGCCGTCGGCGACGCATAAATTCGTCGACGCCTCGCCCAATTCCTGGATCGTGTCGTCCTACGATCCGAAGTTGAACCTGGTCTACATCCCGACCGGCGTGCAGACCCCCGACATCTGGGGCGGCAATCGCACGCCTGCCAGTGAACGCTACGCCTCCTCCATCGTCGCCCTCAACGCCGATACCGGCAAGCTCGCCTGGTCCTACCAGACCGTCCATCACGACCTCTGGGACATGGACGTGCCGGCCCAGCCCAGCCTCGTCGACCTCGCCAGGCCCGACGGCAGCGTGGTGCCCGCCCTCTATGCGCCGACCAAGACCGGCAACATCTTCGTGCTCGACAGGCGGGACGGCAAACCGATCGTACCCGCCCCCGAAAAGCCGGTGCCGCAGGGCGCCGCCCCGGGCGACCGGGTCTCGCCGACGCAGCCCTTCTCCGAGCTCACCTTCCGGCCGGAAAAGAAGCTGACCGATGCGGATATGTGGGGCGCGACCATGTTCGACCAGCTCGCCTGCCGGATCATCTTCAAGCGCTTGCGCTATGAAGGGACCTTCACGCCGCCTTCGCTACAGGGAACGCTGGTCTTCCCCGGCAATCTGGGCACCTTCGAATGGGGCGGCATCGCCGTCGACCCGGTACGGCAGGTCGCGATCGCCAACCCGATCTACCTGCCCTTCGTGTCCAAGCTGATCCCGCGCGGCCCCAACAACCCGGCAACGCCAAATGCCAGCCTGCCCTCGGGAACCGAGCAGGGCGTGCAGCCCCAGTTCGGCGTTCCCTTCGGCGTGACGATCAATCCGTTGCTGTCACCGGTCGGCTTTCCCTGCAAGCAGCCGTCCTGGGGCTTCATCGCCGGCATCGACCTGAAGACCAACAAGATCATCTGGATGCACCGCAACGGCACCATCCGCGACGTCTCGCCGATCCCGCTGCCCTTGAAGATCGGCATGCCCGGGCTCGGCGGTCCCATCGTCACGGGCGGCGGCGTCGCCTTCATGACCTATACGATGGACAATTATATCCGCGCCTATGACGTGACCACCGGCAACCAGCTGTGGGAGGACCGCCTGCCGGCCGGCGGGCAGTCCACGCCGATGAGCTACGAGATCGGTGGCAAGCAATATGTCGTCACCATGGCCGGTGGCCATGGCTCGTTCGGCACCACGATGGGGGATTACCTGGTCGCCTACAGCCTGCCGTAGCGCCGATCGGATCCTGAAGCTGCCGGGCTCTCAAATGATCTTCGCGATCGCGTCGAACAGCGCAAGATTGAGATCCTTGGCGTCGTCGACCACGGCCTCGGGCTGGGACGAGACCTTGGCGACGACCATTTCGGCTTGCGGGTCGACATAGAGCCACTGGCCGTGAATGCCGAGGGCGAAGAAGGCGCCGTTGCCGGTGCCGGTCTGGTACCATTTGTTGCGATAGCGCCCTTGCGGCAGCCATGCCGCGGAGGTGCCTTCGGCCCAGGCCCTGGAGGAGCCGCCGATAGTGGTGTCGGTGACCCATTCCTGCGAGACGATCCGGCGTCCATTGGCCATGCCACCCTGGCGCATCATCTCGCCGATGCGGGCGAGATCGCGCGGTGTCATGTTGATGCCGCCGCCGGTGCGCGGCGTACCGGCCCTGTCGACCGTCACATAGGCGTCCTGCCGGGCCCCGAGCGGCTGGAACAGGCGCTCTGATGCGAGGTCCGGAAAGCGCTGTCCCGAGGCGCCCTGGATGATCAGGCCGAGGACGTCGGAATTGGGCGAGGCATAGTGATAGGGGCCACCGTGGGGAGCCTTGCCCTTCTTCAATCCGGCAATGAACTCAACGACCGTTTCGATCTTGTCGTCGGGGTCTGGCGGGTCCAGGAGACCGGCACGCCGATAGCGGGCATAGGGACCGCGCGGGTCGTGGTAGATCTCCTCGAAATCCAGGCTCACCCTCATGTCAAGGACGTCCCTGACGCGCGCATCGCCATAGGCCGAGGCTTTGAGGGCCGGCACATAGCGCGATACCAGCTCGTCGAAATCGAGCAGCCCGTCGTCGCGGAGGATCCCCGCGATGATCGAGGTGACGGATTTGCTGGTCGAGAACAGGATATGCCGGCTCTGCAGCGTAAAATTCGGGGCGTGGAAGTCTGCAATGATGCGGCCGGACTTCATGACGACCATGGCGTCGGCGCAAGTCTTGCGGAGGAGTTCGGCCACCGTGACAGGCCGCCCTTCGAGCCTCACTGTCTCGTCCAACAGGTCCCTCGCATCGACGACCGGCTCCTCCGCCAGGCCGGGCGTGGCTGCGATCCGAGCTGTCGGAATGAGTTCGCAGACATGGCGAAACGCCCAGACGTTCCAGGGCGCCGCGCGCCAGTTGCCGAGCCGGACCGCGTCCCTGGCGAAACCCCACGCCGCCTCGAACGCCGATGGATAGGTCATCAGGGGATACTCCGTCAGTCGATATGCTTGAGGAAATCGGCAAAGCGCTCGCTTGGCGGATCCGACAGCAGGTCCGCGGGCTTGCCATCGTGGACGAGTTGGCCGCCATCCATGAAGAGCAGACGTGAGCCGACACGCTTGGCAAATCCCATCTCGTGGGTCACGACGACCATGGTCATGCCTTCGAGCGCCAATGTCTGCATGACCTTCAGAACCTCCTGGCGCAGTTCCGGATCGAGCGCGGATGTCGGTTCGTCGAAGAGCATCAGCTTGGGCCCGACGGCCAGGGAGCGGGCGATGGCGACGCGCTGCTGCTGGCCGCCGGAAAGCTGCGAGGGGTAGTGGTCCATGCGTTCGCCGAGGCCCACCTTCTGCAACAGGGCGGCGGCGATGTCGCGCGCCTCCGCCTTGCTCTTGCCGCGCGCTCGGATCGGGCCGAACATCACGTTCTGAAGGGCGGTGAGATGCGGGAACAGGTTGAACTGCTGGAAGACCATGCCGGCCTCGAGCCGGATGCGCCGCACATCGCGCGACGTGCCGGGGACGCTGATGCCATCGACCAGGAGGGTGCCTTCACTCACCCTTTCCAGCACGTTGATGCAGCGGAGCATGGTCGACTTGCCGGACCCGGATGGGCCGATCACGACGGCAACCTCGCCGGGATCGATGGCAAGATCGATTGATTTCAGAACGCGATGGCTGCCGAACTGCTTCGAGACCTTGGAGAATTCGACCAGGCTCATGGCAAGCGCGCCGCCCGTTCGACAAACCGCAGGCTGACGGCGAGAATGCTGATGACGATCAGATAGATCACGGCCACCGCCGTCCAGATCTCCACGGCACGAAAGTTGCCGGACATGATCTCCTGCCCGCGCCTGGTCAATTCCCCGACACCGATGACGAGAAAAATCGAGGTGTCCTTGACCACCGAGACGAGCTGATTGCCCATGGCGGGAAGAGCGCGCCTGACAGCTATGGGGGAGATGACATGGACGAGCACCTTGCGAAAACTCAACCCCATGGCGAGGCCGGCCTCGCGCAGGCCCGCCGGAACGCTCTCGAGCGCGCCGCGAACGATCTCGGCATTGTAGGCACCGGAATTGATGATCAAGGTCAGAATCCCCGCGCTGGCGGCGCTGATGCGGACATCGATGAGGATGGGCAGCGCGAAATAGATGAACATCACCTGCACGGTGATCGGCGTGCCGCGGATCAGGGCGACATAGAGCTGAGCCGGAACCTGCGCCAGCCACCCTCCATAGGTGAGCAGGGCGCCGGTGATGGCCCCGACAACCACGCCGCCGGCCAGGCCGGCCAGAGCGATCAGCATGGTTACCTCGAGGCCTTGCAGCAGCTCGGGTAGAGCGTCGAAGACGGCCGTCCAGTCAAAAGTCATCAGGGGTCCCGTCGATGGTTGACCACATGACAAGTGGGCTAGGCGAGATGACAAGTGGGCTAGGCGAGCCTCGGCTGTGATTGCGCCTCGGCTCTCGATGGCTTGCCGCCGAGCTCACGCCGGGTCCTGTCCAAACCATTTTTCGCGAATGGCCTTGAGCCGCCCGTCGGCCTTCATCGCCGCCAGCGCCGCATTCGCCGGCATCACGAGCGGGCTGCCCTTCCTGAAGCCGATACCGACATCACGGCCTTCGAGGGTCGGGCGTATGACCCGGACTTTGCCCTTGCCCGTGTTGTTGGCGTAGTACATCAGGGCCGGCGTGTCATAGATGACCGCGTCGGTACGCCCGGCCTGAAGCGCCAGCAAGGCGTTGTTGATGCTCGGCAACTGGTCGAGCGTCGCGCCCTTGATGTGGTCCTTGATGTAGTCGACGGCGATGGTTCCGGTCTCGGTGCCGATCGCCTTGCCGGCCAGGTCGCCGGGCGTGTTGATGGTGGTGTTGCTGGCGCTCGTCACCGCCACCAGCCCGCTCTGGTAATAGGGGGCCGAAAAATCGATGACTTTCTGCCGCTCGGGTTTGATGAACAGCTGCGAGACAATCGCATCGATATTGCCCGTCTGCAGGGCAGGGATGAGGGCGCCGAAGTCCATCGGCTGCACGCGCCATTTGCGGTTCAGGGCCTTGGCGACTTCGGCGAACATCTCCATGTCGAAGCCGGAATAGTGATCGCCATCCCTGTAGGCGAAGGGTGGGCTGCCGACATTGGAGCCGACGATGAGCTCGGCTTCGTCGGCCCTTGCCGGGCCAGCGAGAATTGTGGCGGGCACCGCCAGAAGGCCGAGCTGGAGAATCTGTCTGCGATCCATTTTTTTCCCCTTTGTTATGGCAGGCATCAGAGCGCTGGTGCCTGTGTGATCGGGCCTGTTGCCTGTCAGGACCTGGCTCGGTCACGCCCTTCCAGGCGGACGGTCCCTCCCAGCCAGCAGCCGGCAGGGCGCCCATGGCCGAGTTGAAAACGCACCAGGATTTCCGAGGGGCGCCGCATTGCCCGTCCCTGGCGGATGGTTATCGGGCGCTCTGATGCTTCCACCATGGCGTTCGCGAGCAGGCCGAAGGACAGGGCCGATGCGGCAATGCCGGTGGCTGCGTCCTCGGGATAGCCGGATGCCTTGGGGAACTGGCGAGCCTCGACGATCTGGGCGTCCCCATCGAGCACCGCGTAGGGATAGAGGCCGGTCGAGCCGATCCGGTCGCATAGGTCCTCGATCCTGGCGAAATCGGGGCTCAACCCGTTCAGGGTCTCGGCGCTCTTCAGGGGAACGAGCGTCTTGACCCGGCTGGTCGACGCGTTCTGGATCGGTCTTGGTGCGAGATCGCCCGATCCCACCCCGAGAACCTCGAGGATGCCGGCGGTATCGCCATCGCCGAGCGTTTCGACCGTGCCGACCGGCTGCGAGATTTCGACAGCCGCACCGCGTTCGGTTCGTTCCCGAATTCTCGCCGCAACGCGGCCGCTCTTGGTCCAGATCGCAAGCTCGTTACCCGGCAGCCGTCTCAGCCGATCCAGCAGCCACAAGGCGCCGACGGTCACATGTCCGCACATCGACATTTCGTGGTTGGGCACCCAGAAGCGGAGTTCGAAATCGCAATTCGAGGCGGGCGGTGGCGGAAGAACGAAGCCGCTTTCATAGCCGGAGGAACGTGCAACCTGCTGCATGTCCGCATCGGACATTCCAGCGGCATCGATCACGATCGGTGCCGGATTGCCTCCATTGGGGCCCGCCGCAAACACACTGACTATCTCAACGTCCGAACCCATTGCCAACCTGCCTGTCGCGCAGAATTTACGGCGTGCAGGCTATCGCGGCGGTCCTCGCTCCGCGCGTCCGAACGGGCCTTAGATTTTGATCGACCGGGCCAGGCTCTTGCGGATGTCGGAAGGGGATCGGCCCTCGGCGCGCCGCATGGCATGGGCAAGCGCCGCTCCGCTCTCGAAACCCACCCGGAAGGCGATCTCGCCGACCGGCAGGTCGGTTCCGGTAAGGAGTTCGCATGCCGTCCGCAGACGGATCCGCAATTGGAACTCGCCCACCGAGAAGCCGGTGCCTTCGCGGAACAGGCGCGTGACGTGGCGCCTCGAGACGCCGAAGCGATCCGCCAGGGCGTCGAGCGGAACCTGCTCGTCGGCATGAAGCGCCAGATAATGCTTGAGATCCTCGACCAGCGCCATGCCGTGTTCGTAGCGTGAGGCAGCAGGCGCGATCTCCCCTGCCATGACTTCGGCGATGCATTGCACGAGCAGGGCGGATGTCAGCGCCTGCCTGACCTTGCCATCGCCGTAGGCGCCCTGGCCATTTCGAAGCGATAGCGCCTGCAAGGCTTTCACGGCGGAGGTGCGGTGAACCAGGATCGTGGTGCGCGTGCGCCGGTGAAACTCGCTGAGCGAGCCCGCTTCCCGGTCGAGCCGGCTGAGCGTGGCACCCGTCACATAGATGGCAAGGTGACGATGAGCGCCGATGGCCGCCCTCGTTTCATGCGCCTGGTTCGGGGGCACCACCGCAAACCGGTCCTGCGACAGCCAGGCCCCCTCGCGGCGGCCTTCGTGCTTGAGTTCGACGGTCCCCTGGCTGGGCAGGATGAACATCAGACAATCGTGCCAATGCCAGGGCATGGCATAGCTGCCGCTACCTGCCACCGCCGCATGCTCGTCGTCGGCGGCTATGAGCAGATCGGACCTTGCCGTGTCGCGCAATTGCTCGAATGACCGCAGCATCCTTGATCTCTGATCCCTTCCTTCGCACAGAGTAACAGCGGTAGGTGGGAACCGGCAATGCAACTCTGTGTGCCCGTAGCCAGTCAGCCCACGCAAGGGCTGCGCATCGGTGTCTTCGCGTCAGGCGTGGCCGCTGCTACCGCCCGCAGAGCGCCAATGCGGCATGCGCTGGGCGGGGGCGGACCTTTTTCGGATCCGCCCCCTCGGCCACCCGCTTGCCGGACAGGCGCGGGAACGCACGATCCCTGTCAGCCTTCGCGATAGTAATAGCTGTAGCCGTTCAAGGCCGGCGCACCGCCGAGATGGGCGTAGAGCACGCGCGAGCCCTCGGGGAAGAACCCCTTGCGTGTCAGGTCGATCAGCCCCTGCATCGACTTGCCCTCATAGACCGGATCCGTGATCATCGCCTCGGTACGGGCGGCGAGGCGGATCGCCTCGTTGGTCTCGTCCGACGGCACGCCATAGGCCGGATAGGCGTAGTCCGGGTTGATGACGATCTCGTGCTCGCCGATCGTGCGGCCGAGGCCGACCAGTTCCGCGGTGTTGTCGACGATGGAGCGCACCTGCGCCCGCGTCTGTTCGAGGGTGCCCGAAGCATCGATGCCGATCACGCGATCGGCGCGCCCCTGCGCGGCAAAGCCGACGATCATGCCGCCCTGGGTCGAGCCGGTGACGACGCAGACCACGACATAGTCGAACGTGAAGCCAAGCTCAGCCTCCTGCCTGGCGACCTCCTCGGCAAAGCCGACATAGCCGAGGGCGCCGAACTTGTGCACCGACGCGCCGGCCGGGATCGGATAGGGCTTGCCGCCGGCCGCCTCGACCGACTGGATCGCATCCTGCCAGCTCTTGCGGATGCCGATATCGAAGCCGTCATCGACGAGCCGGGAATCCGCGCCCATCAGCCGGGTCATCAGGATGTTGCCGACGCGGTCATAGACGGCGTCGTAATGCGGCACCCATTTCTCCTGGATGACCACGCATTTCATGCCGATCTTGGCAGCGGTCGCCGCCACCATGCGAGTGTGGTTGGATTGAACGCCGCCGATCGACACCAGCGTGTCCGCACCCGAGGCGATGGCATCCGGCACGATATATTCAAGCTTCCTGAGCTTGTTGCCGCCCATGGCGAGGCCGGAATTGCAATCATCGCGCTTGGCATAGATCTGGACCTTGCCGCCGAGGGCCTGGGTGAGACGCGGCAGGTGCTCGATCGGGGTTGGACCGAAGGTGAGCGGATAGCGCTCGAACTTTTCAAGAAGGGACATTGGACGGGCTCCATGAGACGGAACGGAGCCTAGTCGAAAAGCTCTGGATGGTGCTTCCGAATTTGACCTTCGGCTTTCACGAGAATGAAAGCCGAACTATCATTACGACATAATATCTCTCATCAAGAAGTATAAAAATGAAAGAATCTTCCATCAGCGATCTCGATCGCATCGACATCAACATCTTACGGGCACTGCATATCGACGGCCGGTTGAGCAATGCCGATCTCGCCGCGCGCGTGAATGTCAGCCCGGCCACCTGCCACAGGCGCACGCAGCGCCTGTTCGACGAAGGTTTCATCACCGGTGTGCGTGCCGAAGTCTCTCCGACGTCCGTCGGGCTCGATGCCCTCGTGATGGTCGGTGTGGTGCTTGACCGTTCGACACCCGAGAGCTTTGCGGCCTTCGAGGGAGCAGTGCTCAAGCTCAAGGAAGTTCTGGACTGCAACCTGGTGGCGGGCGATTTCGACTATCTGCTGAAAATCCGCGTCCGCGACATGGCGGATTTCAACAAGCTGCACGGGCAGAAACTGATCGCATTGCCGGGCGTGAGGCAGACCCGCACCTTCTTCGTCATGAAACAGGTCAAGGACAATGCGCGCCTGCCATTCTGATGGCGGGGCTCCCGGTACCGCGAGAGGGCGGCGCCGTGCCGGCTCGGGATTCATGGCTCCAGAGGATGGATGCTGTACGGCACGGTCATGGGTTGCCGATCAGGCGCGTGGGGGCGTAAGGTCGCATTCGGACTTTTTTCAACAATCGGCCTGGCAAGATTTGCCCGATAATGTTGTTTGTCGAAGAAGATGAAACCGGAAGGAGTGCCGATGGCGCGCTGTCTCGTCCTCGACCTCGGAGCCGGTAGTGGTCGCGCGATGCTGGCGACGTTTGAGAATCGTCGGCTGCGGCTCGATGAAATTCACCGCTTCGACGGCTACGCGGTCGAACGGGACGATGGCCCGCATTGGTGTCTTTCGCGCCTGTTCGACGGGGTAGAGGAGAGCCTGCGCCGGTGTAGCGCCGCGGTGAGTTCGCTCGATTCCATCGGCGTGGACAGCTGGGGCCTGGATTACGCGCTGCTGGATCACGCCGGCGGCATCGTGGAAGAGCCCTGCCACTATCGCCATCCGCGTTCGCAGCGCGGGCGGGATGCCCTGCCGCTCGCCCCGGAGGAGCTCTATGCGATCTCGGGTGCGCAGGACCTGCCGGTCAATACGATCTGCCAGCTTTTCGACCAGTCGCGGCACGCCTCCGGGACGTTGGCGAGAAGCCGCAACCTCCTGATGATGGCCGATATCATCAACCATCATCTGACCGGCAGGCTGCGGTCCGAATTGACCCTGGCCCGTACATCCGGGCTCGTCGATGCCCGCACGGAGGATTGGAGCGCCGAACTCTGCCAAAGGCTCGGCCTGCCGCGGCGGTTGCTGCAGCCCATCATCCGTCCCGCCGAGGTCTATGGCAGGTTGCGCGGCGAATTTGCCGACAGGCTGGGGCCGGTTCCGGTGATCTCGGTCGCGGCCCATGACACGGCCAGCGCCGTGGCGGCTCTCGATCTTGCGGATGGCGGTGGCTTCGTGATCTGTGGATCCTGGTCACTGATCGGTCTGGAGCGGCGCGCCCCCGATCTCGACGATGCCGTGCGGGCGGCGGGATTCGGGAACGAGGGCGGTGTCGATGGCCGCACCTTCCTGATCAAGAGTTTGAACGGCCTGCATCTCATCCAGAAGCTGCGGGCCGCCTGGCAGCAGCGCGATGGCCGGCCCGTGACGTTTGCCGGGATCGCCGATCAGGTGATGGAGGCCGCCCGTCTGGACGATACGCCCGCCATCGACTCATCCGATCCGCTCTTCTTCAATCCTCCCGATATCATCGAGGCGATCCGCCGGTCCTGCGCGCGGAACGGCACCTTTCCCCCTTATGACCTCGGTGGTCTGGCGCTGGCCGTCTATAATGGCCTCGCCTCAGAAATCGGCTCTGCGGTCCGGGTGATCGAGCAGCTGACAGGCCGCGTGCTGCCGAGCCTCACCTTGTGCGGGGGCGGCGCGCAGGACGCGATTTTGTGCGACCGGATCGCAGCCTGTTCCGCAAAGGCCGTGCGCATCGGTCCAATCGAGGCGAGTTCCTGGGGTAACGCCTTGGTCCAGCTCCTTGGTCTGGGGCAGATAAAATCCTTGGAAGAAGGCCGGGCTCTGGTTGAACGATCCGTCGACATTCGCAATCTTGTCTGAAACGTTCCGATATTTGGTCAGGTGATCTGGTGATGCATGTTGGCGGCTGAGCGAAAAACCAGGATACTCGACCTTGTCACCCGTAATCGCAGCGTCATGGTGACCGCGCTCAGCCAGGAATTGGCGGTTACCGAAGAGACCATACGGCGCGATCTCAACAAGCTCGAGAAAGAGGGTCTGCTCAGCCGGACGCATGGGGGCGCGGTCGCGCTCAAAGGCGAAGCCGAAGACCTGCCTTATCGGACACGACATCTCATCAATATCGGGGCCAAGCGCCTGATCGCCCAGAAGGCATCGGCGCTGGTCAAGGATGGCGATGCGGTGATGATGGACTCATCCTCGACGGCCTATGAAACCTTGAGAGGTCTCGGCAACCGGCGAGATCTGACCCTCATCACCAATTCCGTCCGCGTCCTGTCGGACCCTAGCTTGCCTGCCTATACGATCATGTCGGTCGGCGGAGAATTGCGGCGCCGCTCGATGACCTTCGTCGGCCCGCTGGCCAGCCGGACCATCGCCCAGTTCAATGCGGATGTCGCCCTGATCAGCTGCAAGGCAATCTCGCTGGCTGGCGGCCTCATGGAGGCGAACATGGCCGATGCGGAGGTGAAGCGGGCCTTCATCGCCAGCGCACAACGGGTTTGCCTCCTCGTCGACGGCGAGAAGTTCGGCAAGACGGCCTTGATCAGCATCTGCGGCTTCGAATCCATCGATTTCGTGGTCACGGACCGGGAGCCATCAACGGAATGGCGCGACTTGTTCGAAAGGAACAAGGTGAAGCTGATCGTGTGATGGGCAAGATCGGGCAAGTTCAAAAATAAAATGTCCGAATAGTTGACTTTCTGACCGAATTTGCGATAGCTCGGGCCAACCCAGCGAGGTGCCCGGCATGCAAGACGATCTCCGATTGCGCGAATATATCTGTGAAATCGGGCGCCGCGCCTATGCGCGCGAGATGGGCGCCGCCAATGACGGCAACTTCTCGGTTCTGCTGGACGACGGCACCTTGCTGTGCACCCCGACCAGCGTGTCCAAGGGGTTCATGACGCCGGAGATGATCTGCCGGATCGACCGGCAGGGGGCACTCGTCGAGGACAAGGGCTTTCGTCCCTCGACCGAGATCAAGATGCATCTATGCGTCTATGATCATCGGCCCGATGTCCGGGCGGTCGTGCACGCCCATCCTCTCTATGCCACGGTTCACGCCATCTGCGGCAAGCCGATCACGCAGCAGATCATGCCCGAATCCACCATGTTCCTCGGCGAGGTGCCGCTGACGCCCTACGCGCTACCCTCGACGAGCGAATTGTCCGAGGCGATCGCGCCCTATCTCGACCGATATGATGCGCTGCTGCTGGAAAACCACGGCGCACTCTCCTACGGCCACGATCTCACCAGCGCCTATTTCAAGATGGAAGCGCTCGATTACTACGCCAAGGTCGTCTATCTCGCGGCCCATTATGGCGGCGCGAAGGAATTCAACGCCGAGCAGATCGAGAGGCTTCTCGATATCCGCCGCACCAAGTTCGCCCAGCCCGGTCGCCATCCTTTCCTCGACCGCGCCGCCGAATAGGGCCGGCCTCGACGGGCATTCCCACAAAATCTTGCATTCCCACAAAATCTGGAACGGGAGGACGCCATGTATGCACGCAAGTTCCGCCTCGACGGGAGGGTTGCCGTCGTCACCGGCGGTGGGCGCGGCATTGGCCTGAGTTGCGCCGAAGCCCTGTTGGAAAACGGCGCAAAAGTCGTCATTGCCGACATCGACCTGTCGATCGCCGCCGAGGGGCGGGCGGAACTGGCGCGCAAGGGCTACGAAGTCGATGTGCGCCAGGTCGACGTGACCAAGCCCGCCGAGGTCGAGGCCCTGGCGGAGGATGTCGTGAGGGACCATGGCCGGGTGGACATCCTGGTTGCCAATGCCGGCATTGCCCGTTCTGGAACGGCGGCCGAGGATGTGAGTGACGAGCATTGGCTGCATGTGAACGACGTCAACTACAACGGCGTCTTCTGGTGCAATCGTGCATTCGGCCGCCACATGCTCAAGGCCGGCCGGGGAGCCATCGTGAATATCGGCTCGATGTCCGGCCTGATTTCGAACCGCCCGCAAAAGCAGACCTACTACAATGCAGCCAAGGCTGCCGTGCACCAGATGACCTCGTCGCTGGCCGCCGAATGGGCCGATCGGGGCGTGCGGGTCAATGCGGTGGCGCCGACCTATATCGAGACCGCCATGACCATGTATCGCCACGACAATGACGGCATGATCGACGTCTGGCTGCGCGACACGCCGATGCATCGTCTCGGCAAGCCGGACGAGATCGCCTCGGTGGTGCATTTCCTGGCTTGCGATGCCTCCAGCCTGATGACGGGCACCACGGTGGTGGCGGACGGCGGCTTTACCTGCTGGTGATGGCGGCCGGCGGAAGGGCCCGCGGCCTTCACCGTCGACAGCCCTTTGCAACGATTTCCTTCGGTCCCGATGGCGTCTTGGCGGGACGCTGAGGCGTGGACGCTACCGCTCGCGGCCGTCTTCTCTCCTGTGATCGGGTCTCCGTACTAAAACGATTCAGTAAGGTGTTGACAAACACGATCAGCTGGTGAATCGTTTTATTAAATCGTTTAAGTAAGAATGACAGGGAACGGAAACGTTGGGCTGCCATGCGCAAACCTAAGCGTATTTCCATCAGGAATGTTGCAACGCGGGCCGGCGTTTCGCCGGCGACGGTGTCGAACGTCCTCAATGGCCGCCAGGGGGCGGCAACCCCGGAGGTCGCCGAGCGCGTGCAGGCCATTGCGCGTGAATTGGGCTACGAGGTCGACCGGGTTGCCTCGCAACTCAGAACGGGAAAGGCGCGCGTCGTCACCGTTCTGGTACCAAGTCTCGACAATCCCTATTTCAGCGCCGTCATCGCCAGCCTGGAACGTTGCGTCCAGGATGAGGGCTACGACATCATCGTGGCGAGCTCGAACGAGAATGAAGAGGTCGAGCGATCCCGCCTGTCGGCCCTGCTGTCCTGGCGTCCGTCGGGCGTCGTCATCATTCCGAACGATGATCGCTTCGCCACCCGCACGCTTCTCGACGATGTCGGCGTGCCCTATGTCGTCGTCGACCGCATAACCGAGGGTTTCGAGGGCGATACCATCGGCAGCGACAATTTTTCCGCCGGGCGACACGCCGCCGAGCACCTCCTGGAATATGGGCACAGCAATGCCCTGGTGGTCGCAACCACCACGCGTATCGCCAATATTCGCGAGCGCTGCGCCGGCATTGTGCAGGTCTTCGAGCAAGCGGGCCTGCCTGCTCCGCCCATTCTCGAAGTCGGCCAGACATTCGAGACCGTCGCCGAGGGCCTGCAACGCTGGTTCACGGCCAATGAGCGGCCCACCGCCGTCATCGCCCTCACCAATTTCGGGACCCTCGGTGTTCTTGCCGACATGGCCCAGCGCAATATCCGGATTCCCGAGGACATCTCGCTGGTCGGCTTCGACGACTATGCCTGGATGCGCGCGACGGCGCCGCCCATCACAGCCATGCGGCAGGACGTCGAGCAGATCGCCGCGCAGGCTTGGGCGACCATTCGCGCCAGGATCGACGATCCGGCTGCCGTGCCCCGGCATGTCCGCCTGCCTTGCGAACTCATCCTGAGAAACTCGACCAAGAGGATCGGCCTGCCGATCCGTCGCCTGCCTGCCGCCGAAGAGCCGGCCAAGGGCGGAACGCGACGAAAATCCGTGGCCAGGCAGCCCAGGGTCTAGCTCGCCAGCCCCTTCGCGATCTTGAAACGACGCGCCGTCACCGGCACCGGCGCGCCCATAAGAACGGCCGGAATGGAGGATCAATATGAAACGCCCCGCATTCAAGCAGATCATGGTCGGCACGGCGTCCGCGCTTGCCTGTCTCGTCGGTCTGGCCGCACACGCCCAGGACATCGATTGGAAAGGCAAGCTCGCCGACCAGGCGGGCAAGACGCTGAAACTGATCAGCATCAGCGACCCCTTCATCGAGGCGATCAAGGCCACCAAGGACGATTACACCAAGCTCACCGGTGCCAAGGTGGAGGTCGATGGCAATGGCTACGACGCCCTGCACGACAAGGAGCTGTTGAACTGCTCGCAGAACGACAGCAGCTATGACGTGCTGCTCATCGACGGCATCTGGATCGGCGAGTTCGTCGAGGCCGGCTGCATCGATGCCCTCGACGACCGCATCGCCAAGGAGGATCCCAAGGTGATCGCCTGGGACGACTACACCTCCTCGGGCGCCGGCCAGGCGAGCTGGGACAACAAGAAATACTGCCTGCCCGTCGCGATTTACTACGAGCTGATGTATTACCGCACGGACCTGTTCGACAAGGCGAAGATGCAGCCGCCCAAGACCTTCGACGAATTGCAGAAGGCTGCCAAGTTCTTCACCAACAATCCGGATTTTCCGGGCGTCTATGGCTATGCCATGAACAATCAGCGTGGCGCAGCAGCCGGCCAGCAATATTTCGAATGGATCTTCAATGCCGGCGGCTCACCCTGGAAGAGCAATGTCATCGGCGCGGCTGATCCCTATGCCGACATGACGCCGACCCTGAATTCGCCCGAGTCCCTCGATCTCGTGCAATTCTTCAAGGACATGGTGAAATTCGGCCCGCCCGGCGTCGAGAGCTACGCCTGGGACGAACGTGCCAGCGCCTTTGCCAGCGGCAAGCTCGCCATGATGAACGACTGGTCGGTGCGCGCCCAGATCGCCAACGATCCCAAGACCAGCCAGATCGCCGGCAAGTTCGGCAGCGTCCTGATGCCGTCCAAGGCAGGCAAGCCGGTTCCGCCGGTCGGCGGCTGGGTCATGTGCCTCAACGCCCATGGCACCCAGAAGGACGCGGCCTGGGATTTCATGAAATGGTATGCGAGCCCGGCCGAGCACAAGCGCTATGCCCTGGCGGGCGGCACGCCGAGCCGCCTGAGCGCCATCAACGATGCCGAGGTCCAGGCCAAGTTCCCCTGGACCAAGACCATCGCCGAGGCCCAGAAGACGGCCTGGACGGAGGTCCGCCCGCGCATTCCCGCCACCTTCCAGCTGATCGACACCATTGGCGTCAACGTCAACAAGGCGATCATCGGCGAGATGTCGGTGAAGGATGCCATGGACGATGCCAATGCCAAGGCCACGCAGCTCCTGAAGTCCTCGGGCGCCCTGAAGTAAGCCTATAGCGTTTTGCTCTAGTGGGCATAACCCGCTTCATGTCCTGATCGGACGACCCTCCTCCGGCATGGGGGAGGGGGATCGCCGAGATCCCTGGCGGTTTGCATCCGCCAGGGTCCGGCCGGCAGCCAACCAGAGAGGCGGACCTCCATGCAGCCCGCGGCCCTAGCATATTCCCAAGACCTGCCCCGGCGGCGGCTTGCCTTCCTGCGCAACGACCGCCTGCAGCAGACGGCCTTTATCCTGCCGACCTGTCTCTTCCTGCTGTTCCTGACCATCTATCCCTTCGTCTATTCGGTCTATCTCAGCCTGCATCAGGTCAAGCTCACCACGCTGCAGCGCGCCGTGTTCACCGGCTTCGACAATTATCTCTTTCTCCTGCATGACGGGCTGTTCCTGCGCGCCCTCCTCAACACGGCCATCCTGGGCGTCAGTTCGATCTCGCTGGAGATCGTCATCGGCTTCACCGCCGCGAAGGTGTTCTACGAGCTGTCGCATCTGCGCTGGGTCGGGGCGCTGCGCTCGCTCTATCTGATGCCGATGATGGTGACGCCGCTGATCGTCGGCATGATCTTCGCCTATCTGTTCAACCCGACATTGGGGGTGGTGAACTACGTCATCCAGCTCGTCGGGCTGACGCCCGTTTCCTGGTTCGGCGAGCCCGTCACGGCTATGGTCTCCATGGTGCTGATCAATGTGTGGCAGTGGTCGCCCTTCATGATGCTGCTGTGCCTGGCGGCCCTGACCTCGATCCGCACCGATCTCTATGAAGCCGCCCGCGTCGACGGCGCGCGCTGGCACCATATCCTCTGGTCGCTGGAGGTGCCCTCGATCCTCAACGTCGTGCTGCTCGGCGTCATCCTGCGCATCATCGATGTGCTGCGCTTCTTCGACGTCATCTATGTCACCACGCGCGGCGGCCCGGGCGATGCCACCATGGTGGTGACGCTCTATGCCTACCAGCAGGATTTCCAGTATTTCCAGATCGGCGTCGGCTCGGCCGCCGCCGTTCTCATCCTCGTCATCAGCATCGTCATCACCACCTTCGCGGTTCGCCTGCTGAGGAGCGTGGAAAATGCATAGCATTCGTGGCAAGGACATCGGGCTCGTCATTGCGGCTCTCGCCTTCACGGCCTTCGCCGTCGGGCCGTTGCTGTGGATCGGCCTGAGTTCGTTCAAGAACACCAGCGACATCATCGCCATTCCGCCGGTCTGGATCCCGGACTTCACCTATCTCGACAATTACGCGCATATCTTCAGCGACTACTGGCCCTTCATCCTGAATTCGGTCGTGGTCACGCTTGGCGCCACCGCGCTGGCGCTGCTGTTCGCCATTCCCACGGCTTTCGGCCTGGTGAACTTCCAGATGCGCGCCTCCAACGCGATCGCCGACTGGATCCTGTCGACCCGCATGATGCCGCCGATCGCAGCCGCCGTGCCGCTGTTCGTGATCTTCAGGGGGCTCGGCCTTCTCGACAGCGTGTGGGCGCTGATCATCGCCTATGCGGGTTTCAACCTGCCCTTCGCGGTCTGGGTCTCGATGTCCTTCCTGCGCCGGGTCCCGCGCGAGGTGATCGAGGCGGCGCGCCTGGAAGGCTGCAGCTGGACCCAGGTGCTCGCGCGGATCGCCCTGCCCATGAGCCTGAGCGGCGTGATGACGGTGGCGACCTTCGTCTTCATCTTCTGCTGGAACGAGTTCCTGCTCTCGCTGTTCCTGACCACCCGCTCGGCCCGCACGCTGCCGGTGGTGATCTCCTCCTTCATCGGCACGGGCAAGGTCTATTGGGACCTGATCGCCGCCGCCTCGATCATCCAATGCGTGCCACCGGTAATCTTCACCCTCTTCATGCAGCGCCACATCGTCTCGGGAATGACGATGGGCGCTGTCAAGGACTGACCTCAAAGCGTTTTCCAGAAAAGTTGATCGACTTTTCGATCAAGAAAACACGTTAAAACAAAGGGTTATAGCAAAATGACAATAAGGGGAATGTCATTTTGCTCTAGAACAAGACCACGGAGATCCCACATGTCTGAATTAGCCCAGCGCGGCCGGAACCGCGCAGCCGTCGTCACCGGCGCGAGCCGTGGCATCGGGCGCGCCATCGTCAAGCGTCTGGCGGCCGAGGGCTACCACGTCGTCGCCAACGACATCGAACGCCAGCACGAAGAAATGGAAAAGCTGCGGGCCGAGGTCGAGGCCAGCGGAGGGCGCTGCGACATCGCCTATGCCGATGTCAGCAATCCCGATGACGTCGCCTCGCTGGCGGAATACGCCCTTGCCCGCTGCGGCACCATCGATGTCCTGGTCAACAATGCGGGCGTCCTGTCCGTCCACAAGGTCGAGGACATCGAGCCGGACGAATGGGACCGCATGTATGACGTCAACACCAAGGGCACCTTCATGGTGACCAAGGCGTTGCTCGGCCATTTCCGGCAGCGCAAGGCAGGCCGCATCATCAACATCGCCTCCATTGGCGGCAAGCGCGGCGGCGTCGGCCAGGCCCATTACTGCTCGTCCAAGGCCGCCGTGATCAGCTTCACCCATATCCTGGCTATGGAGGTCGGCCTCGACGGCATCACCGTCAATGCGGTCTGCCCCGGCATCATCGACACCGACATGGGCCGCAACAATTATCGGGACGAGGAGTCGCTCAAGAAAGTCATCGAGAAGACCACGCTCGGCCGCCTGGGATATCCTGAGGATGTCGTCGGTTCTGTCGCTTTTTTCGCGTCCGATGATGCATCCTTCATCACCGGGCAGGCGCTCAACGTCTGCGGCGGCATCATCTTCCACTGAAACCATCAACCTCTGCTGAAAGAAAGACCAGCATCGTGAACAATAAACTGGGACTGCACGCCTTTGTCTGGACGCCCGGCTGGAGCCACGAGCAATGTGCTCGGGCCATCGGGAAGACGGCGGAACTGGGCTATGACATCATCGAGGCGCCGGCCCTGGATCCGAGCGTGTTCGACGTGGACTTCACGCGGCGCGAGCTCGAGAAGGCCAATGTCGGCATCACCTTCTCCCTCGGCCTCGATGCCACCACCGATATTTCGAACGGCGACCCGGAGATGGCCAAGCGCGGGGAACGGCGCCTTCTCGACATCGTCTCGATTGCCCGGGACCTCAAGGGCACGCATATCTGCGGGATCATCTATTCGGCGTTCCAGAAATATGCCGTGCCGCCCACCAAGGACGGCGTCGCCCGCGCGGTCGAGGTCCTGCAGCGGGTCGCCGAGCAGGCGGCCAAGAGCGACATCACCCTCGGGCTGGAGGTGGTCAACCGCTATGAGAGCAACGTTCTCAACACGGCGGCGCAGGCGGTCGAGATGTGCAAGCGGATCGGTGCGCCGAACGTCAAGGTCCATCTCGACTGCTATCACATGAACATCGAGGAAGCTGACGTCGCCGCCGCCATCGTCGAGACCGGACCGCTGCTCGGCTATTTCCATACCGGCGATTCAAACCGGGGCTATCTCGGCACCGGCTCGATCGATTTCAAGATGATCTTCCGCGCCCTCGCCAAAGCCAACTACCAGGGGCCGATCACCTTCGAATCCTTCTCCTCCCGGGTCGTCGGCCAACCTCTCGAAGGCATCCTCGGCATCTGGCGTGACCTGTGGGACGACGGGGATGACCTCGCCGCGCACGCCAAGATCTTCACGCAGGCTCACCTCAAGGCCGCCTACGAGACCGAAAAGCGCGGCCGCAGCGGCCTCGTCTAGATCTCAGCCATCAGGAGGTGACCATGGGAAGCATCCAGTTCGACCGTGTCAGCAAGAAATATGGGTCTCACCAGGTCATCTCCGATGTCAGCCTGGAAGTGAAGGACGGGGAGTTCGTGGTGTTCGTCGGCCCGTCGGGCTGCGGAAAGTCGTCGCTGCTCCGGCTGATCACCGGTCTGGAGCAACTGTCGGACGGCCGTGTCTTGATCGACGGCAAGGATGTCTCCCGGCTCGCGCCGGCGGATCGCCGCATCGCCATGGTCTTCCAGTCCTATGCGCTCTATCCGCATATGAGTGTGCGGGACAATATCGGCTTCGGCCTGAAGATCGCCGGCATGTCCAGGCAGGAAATAGCCGGCAAGGTGGCGGAAGCCTCGCGCATCCTGGCCCTGGAGGACTACCTGGACCGCAAGCCCCGCCAGCTTTCCGGCGGCCAGCGCCAGCGCGTGGCGATCGGGCGGGCCATCGTGCGCTCGCCCACCGCCTTCCTGTTCGACGAACCCCTGTCCAATCTCGATGCGGCCCTGCGCGTGCAGATGCGCATCGAGCTGATCCGGCTGCACCGGACCCTTCGCACCACGATGATCTACGTGACCCACGACCAGGTCGAGGCCATGACGATGGCCGATCGTATCGTGGTGCTGCGGGCGGGCAATGTCGAACAGTTCTCTACGCCGCTCGAACTCTACGACCATCCCGCCAATCTCTTCGTCGCGAGCTTCATCGGCTCGCCCAAGATGAACTTCCTGCCGGCGGCGCCGAGCGGCGACAGGGACCTGGAGCTTCCGGGTGGCTCGACAGTCGCCCTGCCGGATGGGTGGCACTCGCGACTGGACCAGAAGATGACGCTCGGCATCCGCCCGGAGCATGTTCTCTACTCGCCCGATGAGGGCCTGTGGGAAGGCACGGTGTCCCTGGAGGAGCAGTTGGGCAGCGATGCCCTGCTCTATGTCGAGGTTCCATCGCTCGGCACCATCACCGTGCGCGCCGTGGGCGAAAGACGCTTCAAGACCGGCGACAGGATCTTCCTGACGCCGGATGCGTCCCGCGTCCATCTCTTCGATGGCGGCGGAACGGCGATCGCCGCATGAGGGGTGCTTCCATCCCAGGTACTTCTGACTTCGAAATTACTTGACACATACTTTGCAATCACTTCCCCTTGATGCTGAAAGAACGAGGTGCAAGAAGAATCCATAGTATTACGTTTTGATATACGGTTGGTTGGCGAGGCAGATTGCCGGTGTGCGTCGTCAAGCCGCCGCTTTTTACGAGCGCCCGCATCACAATGAGGCGCGATTTGAAAAACCATAGGGATGAAATGTCATGAGTAGACCGGATGCAAAGGGCCAGCTTTCGAGGTGGCTGGATCGCTTTGCTCTCGCCGCGGCGGCTGCCGACAGATCTGCGCTCCTCGCTTTGTTCGCCGAGGATTGCTATTGGCGCGATCTGCTGGCGTTCACCTGGAACCTGCACACCGCCGAGGGCAGGGAAGGCGTCGGTGACCTGATTGACGCGACCTTCGCACGCACCCGGCCCAGCGCCTTTACCGTGCAGGACGAGGCGTCGGAAACCGATGGCATCACCGAAGGGTTTTTTACGTTCGAAACCACAGAGGCACGCTGTCGCGGCTATGTCCGCCTCAAGGGCGATCTTTGCTGGACGCTGCTGACTTCGATGGAGGAGTTGAAGGGCTTCGAGGAAAAGAAGGGGCGCCGGCGGGTCATGGGGGCCCAGCATGGCGTTCACCGCGATCGCCAGACCTGGTTGGAGCGACGGCAGGAAGAGGAGGCTTCCCTCGGCTCCGAGACCCAGCCCTATTGCCTGATCGTCGGGGCGGGGCAGGGCGGCCTGGCGCTCGGAGCCCGGCTGAAGCGCCTCGGCGTGCCGACGCTCATCGTTGAGGCCCATGCGCGGCCGGGCGATTCATGGCGCAAGCGCTACAAGTCGCTCTGCCTGCATGATCCGGTCTGGTACGACCACATGCCCTATCTGCCTTTCCCCGACGACTGGCCGGTCTATACACCCAAGGACAAGATGGCCGACTGGCTCGAGGCCTATGCCAAGGTGATGGAGCTCGATGTCTGGAGTTCCTCACCCTGTCGCAAGGCGTCCTTCGATGCCGAGCGAGGGCAATGGAGCGTGGAGGTCCTGCGCGAGGGCAGGCCGGTTACGCTCGCGCCCAGGCATCTCATTCTAGCGACCGGCATGTCCGGCATTCCCAATGAGCCCACTTTTCCCGGCATGGATCTCTTCGCAGGCGAGCAATGCCATTCCAGCCGCTACAAAAGCAGCGAAGCCTATAGCGGCAAGAAATGCGTCGTCATCGGCTCGAACAATTCCGCCCACGACATCTGCGCGGATCTGTGGGAGAAGGGCGCCGATGTCACCATGGTGCAGCGTACCTCGACGCATGTCGCCACCTCGGACGCGCTCTTCCGGTTCGGCACCAGCCGGCTCTATTCGGAGGACGCCCTCGAGCGGGGCATTGATACCGACAAGGCCGATCTGCTCAACGCCTCGGTGCCCTACAGGCTCATGCCGGAAATCCTAAAGCCCGTGACCGCCTCCATCAAGGCTGCGGATGCCGATCTCCTGGAGAGGCTCGAAAAGGCAGGCTTCCTGCTCGACTTCGGCGACGACGAATCCGGCCTGTTTCTCAAATATATGCGGCGCGGTTCGGGCTACTACATCGATGTCGGTGCTTCCGACCTGATCGCGAACGGGGATATCAAGCTGAAAAGCGGCGTCGGGGTCCGCGAAATCACCCGGAACGGCGTGGTGCTCAGCGATGGCACCGAACTGCCGGCCGATCTCATCGTCTACGCCACCGGCTATGGTTCGATGAACGGCTGGGCCGCCAGGTTGATTTCGCAGGAGGTGGCGGATCGGGTGGGCAAGGTCTGGGGGCTCGGCTCCGATACCACCAAGGATCCCGGCCCTTGGGAGGGCGAGCCACGCAACATGTGGAAGCCCACCCGGCAGGATGGGCTCTGGTTCCATGGCGGGAACCTGCACCAGTCCCGCCATTACTCCCAATATCTCGCCTTGCAGCTGAAGGCGCGCCTGGAGGGAATACCCACGCCGGTGTTCGGCATCCCGCCGGTTCATCACCTGGCCTGACGAGGGGAAAGGTCGTCCGACGGTCGATCGTCGCGGCCTGCGCCCGGTGGTCGGTATCGATCACCGGGGGTGGATGGCTGCTTCACGACATGATCAGCCCGCCATCGACATTGATGGTCTGGCCGGTGATGTAGGCGGCGTCGTCGCTGGCCAGGAACGCGACCAGGCCGGCGACGTCCTCGCCATTGCCGGCACGGGCCATCGGGATGTTGCGAACCCATTCGGCCATCAACTCGCCGGGCTTGTAGTTGCCCAGCAGCTTGCCCCAGGCCGTGTCGTTATAGGCCCACATGTCCGTTTCGATGATGCCGGGGCAGAAGGCGTTGACGGTGATGCCTTCCTTCGCGACTTCCTTGGCCAGGCTCTGCGTAACGCCGACGACGCCGAATTTCGAGGCGGCATAATGCGGCGTGAAGATGAAGCCCTGCCGCGCCTGTCCCGAGGCGGTGTTGATCAAGCGGCCTCCCTGGCCATGCTTGCGGATACGCCGGATCGCTTCCTGGCAGCACAGGAAGACGCCCTTGGTGTTGACGTCCATGACCTTGTCCCACTCCGCCTCGGTCATGTCCTCGATCCGTGCGATGGTGATGACGCCGGCATTCTGGACCGATATATCCACTTTGCCGAATTGCTGCTCGGCGATATCGTAAAGTGCCGTCACGCTGGCCCTATCCGTGACGTCGGCGACGAAGGCCGCCGCCTTGCCGCCTTGCGCCTTGATCTCGGCAGCCACCTCCTCGACGCGCGCCTCGTTGGCGCTCACGACGACCGCCGCGCCTTCCCGGGCAAAACGTCGTGCAATGGCGGCGCCGATGCCTCGACTGGCGCCGGTGATCACGACGGTCTTTCCGGTGAAGCGGGAGGGGGCGGTCATGGCTCTTCCTTTCAGGTCTTTCGGGGGGGATCGCCGCTGAGTAACTGCTCGGCGGTGAAGTGATCGGTAATGAGGACGTCGATGTAGCCGCCGAGCATGGCGGCCCGAATGGCCGGCACCTTGCGGCTGCCGCCGGCGACGGCGACCACCCGCTTGGCGGCCTTGATCTCTTCGAGGGGTATCGAGATGACCCTGTCGTTGAGGGGGGTGATCACCGGCCGGCCTTCCGCATCGAAGAAGCGCAGGCCCATGTCGCCGACGGCGCCATGGGCGGCCAGTTCGTCCAGCTCCTCGCGCGTGAAGGCATTGCCTGAATTGACCAGCATGTAGGACGGCGTCATCGAGCCGATGCCGACCAGCATCAAGGTGATCTCGCGAAAGCAGCGCACCGTCTCCTCGACGAACGGGTCGGCCATCAGGACGTTCCTGCTCTCCGGCGAGCCGGCGACGCCCGGAGCAGGCAGGAATTGCGGTTTGGCATTGGTGAGCTGGGCGAGGCGCGTGACGATGTGCTGGGCATGGGACTGCATGGTGGGATTGCCCATGCCGCCGAAGATCTGCACCACCTTCTGCGCCTGGACGCGCTTGATCGGCGTGATCGCATCGACGGTGCGCATCAGCGACAGGCTCCATGAGGAAACCCCGATCACCTCGTCATCCGCAATCGTCGATTCGAGGAAATGGGCGGCGGCATCGCCGATGGCGGCCAGAACGGTTTCGTCCCGTTCGCTGAGCGCCTCGGCAACGATGGCCTCCTCGATGCCGAAACGCTCGCGCAGGCCGGCCTCCAACTCCGCGAAGACCCCCGGCGGCGGCGTGATCGAGATGCGGACGATGTTCTCGTCCAGGGCCTTCTTCAGCAGGCGCGAAACCCGGGCCTGCGGGATGTGCAGGCGCTCGGAGATATCGGACTGCTTGATGGCATCAAGGTAATACATCTGCGCAACGCGTGTGATGAGGCGGAGTTCGTCGGCCCTGGACATGGCTTCAGTCGTTATCCGGCGAGAGAGCTATTTTCGCGGGCAAGCTGCCGCACGAGGCGAACCCGCATTCTCGACCGGATCGTCGAAGGGCGACAAGCACGGATCTCACTCTTGCACCGTGACGTTGCCCTGTGCGGCATTCACCAGCACTCGAAGCCGCCATCGACCAGCAGATCGACACCCGTCACGAAGGACGAAGCGCGCGAAGCAAGGAAAACGGCCGGTCCGACCATTTCGTCGACGGTTGCCATGCGGCCCATCGGGGTCTCGGCTTCGAAGCGCTTCACCTGTTCGGCGACCTCAGCGCGCAGATTCATGGGCGTCGAGGTGTAGCCCGGGCTGATCGCATTGACACGGATGCCGCGATCGACCCACTCCATCGCCAGACTCTTGGTCAGATGGACGACACCGGCCTTGGAGGTGTTGTAGTGGATCTGCTGGATGCCCCGATTGACGATCGAGCCGGACATCGAGGCGATGTTCACGATGGTGCCTCTCCCCCGCGGCAGCATGACGCGAGCCTCGGCCTGGCACGACAGGAAGATGCCGGTCAGGTTGATGTCCAGCATGCGCTGCCATTGCTCGAGCGGCATGTCCTCGGCCGGCGCCGCATTGGCGATTCCAGCGGCATTGACGGCGATGGTCAGCGGACCCACCGCCTCCTCGGCCTCCCGGATGCCGTGGGCAAGATCCTCCGCCTGGGCGACGCTGCCCGCCAGGGCGACGACCTTGCGGCCGAGCTTTTCGATGGCGCTCACAGTCTGGCCGATGGTCGCCGAGCCCGGCAGGTCGAAGCAGGCGACGTCGGCGCCCGCCTCCGCAAGGCCGATGGCGATCCGTTGGCCGATGCCGCTGCCGGCACCCGTCACGAAGGCGGCCTGGCCATCCAGTCTGAAGATTTCCATGTTCGCTCCTGGCGTCAGAGTGTGGCGCGTTCCATCACGGAGACGCGATTGGCTTGATTGCGATCGAGAATGCCGCGATTGAGGCCGCGGCTGAGCACCATCACGCGATTGGACAGGCCCAGGACCTCGTCCAGGTCCGAGGAGACCACGATGACGGCGAGCCCCTGCTGGGCGAGGTCTGCGATCACCTCGTAGATCTGGGCGCGGGCGCCGACGTCGATGCCGCGGGTCGGCTCGTCGAGGATGACCACCTTGGGACGGCGCGAGATGCACTTGGCCAGGACGACCTTCTGCTGGTTGCCCCCTGAAAGATGGCCGACGGGCTGACTGGCGCTGCCTTTCACGCCGAAACGCTTGATGTTCTGGTTGGCGTAGCTGCGCACGGCGCCCGGCGTCACGAAGCCGGAGGGGGCGATCCGCGGATAATTGCCCAGGGCGATATTGTCGCCGATCGTATGCTCCAGGATGAGGCCCTGGTCCTTGCGGTCCTCCGGCACCAGCACGATGCCGGCCGTCAGGCTGTCGGCCGGGCTTCGCGGGGAAAGCGGCCGGCCGTCGATGGTGATCGAGCCGGCGGCAATGGGATCGGCGCCCGCGATGGCGCGCACCAGCTCGGTACGGCCGGCACCCACGATGCCGGCGATGCCGAAGACCTCGCCGGCACGCACGTTGAAACTGATGTCGCGAAAGGATTTGTCGGGTGCGCTCAGACCTTCGATGCGCAGGACCTCCCGGTCGCCCGGCGTGGTCATGGCAGGAAACATGCGTTCGACCGAGCGGCCGACCATGGCCTCGACCAAGGTCTTTACCGGCACCTGCGCCGTCGCATAGGTGCCGACCAGCCGCCCATCCCGAAGCACGACGACGCGATCGGCGATGCGGGCGATCTCGTCCAGGCGATGGCTGATATAGACGAACCCCATGCCCTCCTGCTTCAGGCGCTCGATCTGTTCGAAGAGGTGATCGGTTTCCTCGCCGCCCAGGGCGGCGGTCGGCTCGTCGAGGATCAGGAGCTTGGCGTCGAGGGTGAGCGCCTTGGCGATCTCGACCTGCTGCTGGGCAGCGACGCGCAGATGGCGCACCAGGGTGGAAGTGGGCACGTCGAGACCCAGGCGATGGAGCTGCTCGGCGGCGCGCCTTGCCATATAGGCGCGATCGACCCGGCCTGATTTCGTAGGCTGGCGGCCGACGAAGACGTTCTCCGCGATGGTGAGATCGGGCAGGAGCCGCATCTCCTGGTGGATCAGGCCGATGCCGCGGGCGAGTGCATCGGCGGGGCTGGCCGGCGCATAGGGTTCGCCGTTCCAGGTCATCGTGCCGGCGGTCGGCTGGATCAGCCCGGCGATGATGGAGGAGATGGTCGATTTGCCGGCCCCGTTCTCGCCGAGCAGCGCGACGACTTCGCCGGGCCGGACATCGATGTCGACGCCTTCGAGCACCGTCACCGGCCCATAGCGCTTGGAGGCGCCACGCACCGACAGGCCGGCGGTGAATGGTTCTGGGGATTCATTCATGACGGGCCTCCTGGAGAGGGCGCCCCGGCCGCCGTGGCCGGGGATCCGATGAAGAGCGGGCGTGCTCGCGAGGAGCGTTCGCAAGGGGCGTTCGCAAGGGGTGTTCGAGTGTCTGCGGCGCGGGACGCGCCGCAGACGGGTCGGGCCTCAAGGGTGCTCGGCGATGTACTGATCCACATTGTCCTTGGTGGTCAGCGCCGCGTCCTGCAACTGCTCGGCCGGCACCTTCTTGCCGGCGACGAGGTCGAGCGCCGATTGCAAAGCGAGCTTGCCCATGAACTGGGTGCGCTGCGTCATGGTCGCGTCGAGTGTACCGTCCTTGACGGCCTTGAGGCCGGCAAGGTCGCCGTCGAAGCCGAAGACCCAGACCTTGTGATCGGAACCGGCGGCCTTGACTGCCTGCGCGGCGCCGAGGGCGAGAGCATCGGCCCGCCCGAAGAAGATGCTGACGGTGGGATCACGCTGCAGCATGTTCTGGGCAATGTTGAAGCCCTCGTCCTTCATCCACATCTTGGAGGCTTCGCGGCCGACTTCCTTGATGCCGGGGCAATTGGCCATGGCTTCCTTGAAGCCCTTGTCGCGGTCCTGCTCCGGCGTGGTGCCGATCTGGCCCTGGATGATAGCGAGTTCCCCCTTGCCGCCGGTGACCTTGCAGACATAGTCGCCGAGCGTCTTGGCCGCGGCTACCGAGTTGGTGGCGATGAAGGTATCGCCCGGGGCGTCGGCCGGGTTGCGGTCGACGGCGATGACCGGAATGCCGGCAGCCTTGGCGGCCTTGACCGGAACGCTGGCGGCTGCCGCGCCGGCGGGAATGTAGATGAGGGCCTGGACCTTCTGCGTGATCAGGTCCTGGATCTGGCTGACCTGGGTGGCGCCATCGCCCTTGGCATCGACGGTGACGACCTCCGCTCCCATCGCCGCGGCGTTCTTCTCGACGGACTGCTTGATCTGGTTGAAGAAATCGGCCTGAAGATTGGCGACGGCAAGGCCGACCTTGACCTTGTCGGCGGCCCAGGCGCCGGAGACGGCGAGGGGCGAGACGGCAAAGGCGAGCGTCAGGCCGAGAGCGCGGATGGTTCTGCTCATGGGTGGTTTCCTCGGTTGGAGTCTTTGTTGCAGGCGTAGTTGGAGATATCGGGGAGGGCAGCGCCCGCCCCGATCGGGTTACCGGCGTCGCCGGATGAGGGTGTCGAAGGCCACGGCGGCCGCGATCATGATCCCGATGATCACGTCCTTGTCGTAGGTCTGCGCGCCGATCTGGCTCAGGCCCGAATTCAGCACGCCGATGATCAGGATGCCGATGAGCGTGCCGCCGATGCTGCCGACGCCGCCGGAGAGGGACGCCCCGCCGATCACCACGGCCGCGATGGCGGTGAGCTCATAGCCAAGCCCGTCATAGGGCTGGGAGGTCTGCAGCCGGGCGGCATTGGCCATGCCGGCGATGGCCGAAAGGGCGCCTGCGACGGCGTAGACGACGACGATCTGCAGTTTCACCGAAATGCCGGCCAGGCGCGCGACTTCCGGATTGCCGCCGATCGCATAGAGATTGCGCCCGGCCGGGCGGTATTTCAGGAAGGCCCAGGTCAGCACGACGAGCAGGAGAAAGAAGGCCGTGGTGGCCGTGATCAGCCCGAAATGGCGGTAGGTATTGAGCGTGTTGAAGGCGTCGGGCCAGCCGGAGACGACGTTTCCGTCCGTATACTTGTTGGCGAGGCCGCGGGCGACCGTCATCATGGCGAGCGTCGCGATGAAGGGCGGCAGGCGCGCCTGTGTGATCAAGAGGCCCGAGACCAGCCCGCAGGCAGCCCCGGCGAGGATGCCGAGGAGCAAGGCCGGCACGAAAGGCAGCCCGACGGTGGAGAACAGCCAGCCCGTGGTCATGGCCGAGAAGGCCAGGACGGAGCCGACCGACAGGTCGATCCCGCCGGTGATGATCACCAGCGTCATGCCGATGGCGAGGATGCCGTAGACCGTGACCTGGTCGAAAATGATGATGGCATTCTGTACCGTGAAGAAGTGTGGCGCCCGGATCGAGAAGAAGGCGATCAGCACGAGGAGGCCGATCAAGGGCCCCCAGACCCCTCCGGTCAGGTCGATCTTGAAGCGGGGTCTCGCTCGATCGGAATTCTCTGCTTGGGCTGACATGGTCCCTCCTTCCCGCTTTGGTTCTTCCGCCCTCGTCGTGGCTCTTGTCGTGGTGGTGATGCCGGTCTAGGCGCCTGGCCGGAAGCGCGAACGCGCGACGGCATCGAGCCAGCGCCGGCGCTCGGCCTGGCGCTCGGCTGGCCGCATCGATGGTTCGAAGACATCCCGCGGACGTTCCAGCCCTGCCAGTCTCCCGGAATTCCAAAGCCCGGCCTTGAGACCCGCCAGATGGGCGACACCCAGTGCCGAGAGCTCGGCCGTATGCCCTCGCAGGATGGGTCGGCCGATCATGTCGGCCTCCATCTGCATGAGCTGGTCGTTGCAGGTGGGGCCGCCATCGACATGCAGCCGGCGCACGGGCGAGCCGCTGCGCTCGAGGGCCTCGACCACATCGGCGATCTGGTGTGCGATGCTGTCGATTGCCGCCCGTGCGATACAGTTCCTGTCGGTGCCGAGCGTGACCCCCGTCAACAGGCCGACGGCTTCGGCGTCCCACCATGGCGCGCCGAGGCCGGTGAATCCGGGTACCAGGGTAACGCCGCCGGCCGATGCCGTCTTCGCCAGCCTTGCCAATTCGTCCGTATCGACGCCCAGAATGCCGGCCACCCATCGCAGGGTGGAACCTGCCGCGCGGATATTGCCTTCGGCCGCCAGAGCGAGATGCTCGGGCCCGATCCCGTCGATGGCCCAGGCGATGGTGAGGCAGAGGCCCGGGTCGAGCGCGGTGCCATTGGGGATCAGGCCCATCACGGACGAGCCGGTGCCCTGCGTGGCCTTGACTTCGCCGGGCTGGATCGCGCCATGCGCGAACAGCGCCGAATGGGAATCGGCCATCACGGCCAATAGGGGAATACCGTCCGGCAGGGGCGCGAGACCGCGAAGGCTTGGAAAGGGGCCACTTGAGGCGGTAAGGCGCGGCAGTGCTTCGGCTGGCACGCCGAACAGCTCCAGAAGGCCTTCATCCCAGCGCCCCTTGGCGACGTCGAGCAATTGCGTGCGGGAGGCATTGCCCGCCTCGATGAGATGATCGTCGGACAGGCGGCCCAGCAGCCAGCTATCGATGGTGCCGACGCGGATGTCGCCGGTGCGGGTCTTGGTGCGATCGGGATCGACCTGGTCGAGCAGCCAGCGCAGCTTGAGGGCGGAGAACATCGGGTCGAGCGGCAGGCCACTGACGCGGCGCACCAAGGAGAGCGCATCGGGCGTGCCGATCGCCTGCGCGAGAGAGGCGGTTCGCTGATCCTGCCAGGACAGCACGGGCGAGAGCGGAGCGCCCGTCTTGCGGTGCCATAGCAGGCAGGATTCCCTCTGCGTGCTGATCCCGGCAGCAATGACGGCTCGGGCCTGCTCGGGTGTGACGCAGGCCGCGACGGCTGTCCGGATGCTGTCCCAGATCTCCCCGGCATCCTGCTCGACCCAGCCGGGCTGTGGATGGTTCTCGCGCAGCGGTGCCTGTCCGCGCGCGACCACGGCGCCGGCGCTGTCGACCAGCAGGCACTTGGTCGAGCTCGTGCCCTGATCGATGGCGAGGACGAGCGGGCCGGTCATCAATGTGCTCCCTTGCCCAGGAGAGCGAGCGCCGCTTCGACGATGCCCTTGGCGTTCAGGCCGAAATGGTCGAGCAGGAACTGGGTGTCGCCCGTCGGTGCAAAGCCGGGCACGCCGAGAATGCGCATCGGCACGGGATGGTGCTGGGCAACCGTCTCCGCGATGGCACCGCCGAGACCCCCGACATTGATTGCTTCTTCCGCCGTGACGATGCGGCCGGTTTCGCGCGCTGCCTTCAGGATGGTTTCCTCATCCAGCGGCTTGAGGGTCGAGACGTTGAGGACACGGGCGGAGACGCCCTGTGTCGCGAGCAGGTCCGCCGCCTCCAGCGCCCGCGATACCATGGTGCCGATGGCAGCCAGCGTGACGTCGCCGCCCTCGCGCAGCGTGCCGATCCTGCCCGGCTGGAAATCGTCGCCCGGCCCGTTCACGGCAGGGATCTTGAAGCGTCCGACACGCATGAACACGGGCTTGCCCGCATTGGCTGCCCAGCGGACGGCCTGGCGGGTCTCCTGGGGGTCGGCCGGAGCCATCACCGTGAGCTCGGAAATCGCCCGCATCCAGGCGAAATCCTCGATGGAATGATGGGTCGGGCCCAATTCGCCATAGGCCATGCCGGGCGACATGCCGCACAGCACTACCGGATATTGCGAATAGGCGCAGTCCGCCTTGATCTGTTCGGTCGCCCGGCCCGTGAGGAAGGGAGCGGCAGCGCAGACGAAGGGGATCAGGCCGGCATTGGCAAGGCCGGCGCCGACGCCGACCATGTTCTGCTCGGCGATGCCGACATTGATCAGGCGGTCCGGGAATTCCTTCTGGAAGGCACCGAGATTGCTCGACCCGACGCTGTCGTTGCAGACCGCTACGATGCGGCTGTCCGTCCGGGCGAGGGCGGTCAGTTCCTCGGCAAAGGCCACCCGGCAGTCGAACGTCTCGGGGGCGCCGGCGGGGCGGGGGGCTTCGGGGGCGCTCATAGCGACAATTCCTTCAATGCGATCTCGACCTGCTCGGCGCTCGGCACCTTGTGATGCCACTCCACGCGGTCTTCCATGAAGGAGACGCCGCGGCCCTTATAGGTCTTGGCGATGACGGCCCGGGGCCGGTCCGTGCCGCGGGCGGCAAGCACGTCGAGCAAGGCCGCGGTGTCATGGCCGTCGACGTCGATGGCTTCCCATCCGAAGGCTCGGAACTTGTCGGCAAGCGGTTCGAGCGTGTTGGTGGCCTCCGTGCCCGCGCCCTGCTGGAAGCGGTTGCGGTCGACGATGGCGGTGAGGTTGGACAGCTTGCGATGACCGGCAGCCATGGCTGCCTCCCAGTTCGAGCCTTCCTGCAGCTCACCGTCACCGAGCACCACGAAGGTACGCCAATCCTGACCGGCGATCTTCGCGCCGACGGCCGCGCCGACTCCGATCGGGAGGCCATGGCCCAGCGGACCCGTATTGGCCTCGACGCCCGGGATCTTGCGGCGATTGGGATGGCCGTTGAGGGCCGCAAGGGGCCTCATGAAGGTGTCGACGGCGGCGGGATCAAAGAAGCCGCGCAGCGAAAGAACGCTGTAGAAGGCGGCGGCGCAATGCCCCTTGGAGAGGATGAAACGATCCCGGTCCGGCTTGGTCGGGGCAGAGGGATCGACGTTGAGCACGCCGAAATAGAGCGTGGTGAGGATGTCGGTCACCGAGAGGTCGCCGCCGACATGGCCAAGGCCTGCCTGTGCGATGGTCCTGACGATCTTGATCCGCACCTGGCGGGCAATTTCCGCCAGGGCCACGGGATCGGCCGTCTTCTCGAAGCTCGGATGGGCAACGGCTGCCAGCGGCACCGGAAACGAGGCAGGGCCGGACGCGGCGGCATCAACGAGATTCAAAGCGTGAGGGGGCGCCGTCATCAGTCCTCCATGTCGATATGAATATTTATTCATATGTGATATTAAATTCATTCTGAGACTAGATATCGACCTTGTCAAGCGTTGTGAACGCCGACAGTTCGCAGAAGGGAGACCAGGCCGTGGAGGAAGGGGCAGCAACTGGTCTTGGAATGTCGTCGAGCGTCCTGAACGACGCCGGCTAGGGGAGGTCCTGTTGTCTGCGGCGAACCGGCCAATCGGCGGAGGAGAAAAGGGCTCTCCAGCCATTTCAATCATCCGACGAATAATCCTTGTCGGAAGCCTTGATCTCCTGTAAAAGTGAGAAAACCTTTTCTCACACAAAAGCAGCGCCTTTTGCTCAAGGTGATGCTTAGATCGAGAAAGAGAAAACCTTTTCTCAATCGGGGAGCTTCGATGACGAAGGGAGGCGAGGGGGCGTCGGAGCCAGTCACGTTGCGCGACGTTGCCGCTGCCGCCGGCGTCAGCCTCGCCACCGCGTCCAAGGCGCTCAACGACCAGGGGCGGATGACGATCGAAACCCGCAAGCGGGTGCGTGAGGTTGCCGCACTCCTGGGATTTCGCCCCAATGCCCTGGCGCAGAGCCTGCTCCGCCGCCGCAGCTTCACGGTGGGGTTGCTGACCAACGATACCTATGGCCGCTTTTCGCTTCCGCTGATGGCCGGAATTACAGAGGCCCTCGTCGACAAGGGGGTCTCGGTCTTCCTGTGCAATGTCGAGGACGATCCGCGCCTGGCGCAGCTCCACGTCAATGCCATGCTCGACAAGCGCGTCGATGGCATCATCGCCACCGGCAAACGGATCGACCGCCGGCTCCCGGTCGACCTCTCGAATCTCGGCATACCGGCGGTCTACGCCTTCACCGAACCCGATCCGGGCGCGGCGGCGTTCGTCTCCGACGACGAAGCCGGAGCCCGACTGGCGACCGAACACTTTCTGGGTCTCGGCAGACGCCGGATCGCCCATGTTACCGGTCCGGCGAGTTTCTCCGTCGTGCATCTTCGCGCCAAGGCCTGCCACGACGTGCTGGCCCAGGCCGGATTGCCGCCCTTACCGGCCCTGATGGGGGCCTGGTCCGAGGCGTGGGGGCATGAAGCGGTGGGGCAGCTCTTTGCGGGGCGAGGTACCAAGCCCGATGCGATCTTCTGCGGCAACGACATGATTGCGCGGGGGGTGATCGATGCCCTGCGCGAGCGCGGCCTCAGCGTTCCGGGAGATGTGGGGGTCATCGGTTTCGACAATTGGGAGATCATCGCCTCCCAGAGCCGGCCGCCGCTGACCTCCATCGACATGAATCTCGCCGCACTCGGGCGGCAGGCCGGGCTGGCGCTGCTGGCCCAGGTCGATGGCCGGCCAGTCGAGCCGGGCGTCAGGAAATTGCCTTGCCGGCTTGTGGTGCGGGAGTCCTGCGGCGGCCCGCTCCATGACAATGAGACCCCATCAACAAGGGGTGGCTAAGTCGATGATACCAAAGGGGAGGAGACAATGAGAAAGCTGATGATAGGCTTGGCGACTTTGATCGCCACGGCGGCGATCGGGCTGCCGGCATGGAGCGCCGAGACCGCGACCATCTGGGTCCGCGCCGACGCCTCCAACTTCATGCCGAAAGTGGTCGAGGCGTTCAACAAGAGCCACGACAACCAGATCAAGCTCGACATCATTCCCAATGCGGAGATCATCACCAAATACGGGGCTGCCGCGGCGGGTGGTACCGCGCCCGACGCCTTGTCGCTCGACCTGATCTATACGCCGGCTTTCGCCGCGTCGGGGCAGTTGGAAGACATTACCGATTGGGCCAAGTCGCTGCCCTATTTCGCCGCGCTGTCGCCGGCCCACGTGAAGACGGGCACCTATCACGGCCGGATCTATGGCCTGCCATTCTCGGCCGATAGTTCCGTACTGATCTGGAACAAGAAGCTGTTCAAGAAGGCGGGGCTGGATCCCGAAAAGGGCCCGGCCAACTGGGCCGAAATCGAGGCGGATGCCGAAAAGATCAACGCGCTCGGCGGGAACATCAAGGGCTATTACTTTTCCGGCAACTGCCCGGGCTGCAATATTTTTACCCTGACCCCACTGGTATGGGCCTCGGGCGGCGACATTCTTTCCGACGACGGCACGAAGGCGACCCTGGAGGGACCGCAACTGCGCGCCGCCATCGATTTCTATCGTTCCATGATCAAGAAGGACCTGGTGCCGGCCGGTGCCCAAAGCGATACCGGCGCCAATTTCTTCGCCGCCTTCGCCGCCGGCAATATCGGCATCAGCCCCTCGGGCGCCTTCGCCATCGGGGCGTTGAACACGCAATATCCCGATATCGACTATGGCATCACCTTCCTGCCCGGCAAGGATGGCGGCTGGTCATCCTTCGCGGGCGGAGACAATTTCGTCGTCACCAAGGGGACACCCAAGGTCGCGGTGGTGAAGCAGTTCCTCGAATTTGCCTATTCCCTGGAGGGGCAGACCCTGCTGGCCAAATATGGCAGCCTGCCGGTGCGCAGCGATATTGCCAAGCAGGCCCTCAAGGATCTCGATCCGCGCTACCAGATCGCGGCAGAAGCCATGGCCAAGGGCCGCACACCCTACAGCACGGTTTTCAACGACATCATCAACTCGGCCAATGGCCCGTGGAACCAGCTGATCGGGGAGGCCCTCTACGGCGATGACGTCGAGGCGGCCATCACCACCGCCCAGAAGACCATGCAGTCCATTATCGACACCGCCCCGCAATAACGCCCGGTAATTGCCGCCGCCTCGGCAGAGGCGGCTCGATGGCCTCGCATCGACAGGAGTGGACGATGAGTGTCTCGGCAGCCTTGCCGCGCGCGCGGACGCGAATGCGCCGCCGCAGTTCGGGCAATCTCATGGGGCTGGTCTACATCGCGCCGGCGATCGCCCTGGTGAGCGTGTTCTTCATCATGCCGCTGTGCATGACGGCCTGGATGTCGCTGCACAACTGGCCCTTGATGGGAGTGCCGCGTTTCATCGGCATCGCCAACTATCTGGCGATCGCCCATGACACACGCTTCTGGTCGGCCCTCGGCTTTACCGCCTACTACACCGGCATCGTGACGGTGGCGATCTTCGCCGTCGCCTTTCCGCTGGCCCTGTTCATCGAAAGGCCGCGGCCGGGCGTCGGCGTCTACCGGACCTTCTTCTTCATGCCGGTGGTCGTCGGCTTCGCTTCCGCCAGCCTGTTGTGGTCCTGGTTGCTCAACGTCGATTCCGGCCTCTTCAGCCCGGCTCTGTTCGACCTCGGCTTGACGCAGAAGAAGATCAATCTTCTCGCCAGTTTCCAGCCGGCGTTCTGGTCGATCATCGCCATGGTGGTGTGGAAGGTCGCCGGCTTCACCATGGTCATCCTGATGACCGGCCTGCAGTCCATACCCGGCGAACTGCACGAAGCGGCCAAGATCGACGGGGCAGGGGCCCTGGCCCGGTTTCGCCTGATCACGCTGCCCCTGATGCGGCGCACGTTGGCGCTTGCGCTGATCCTCTCGGTATCGGGATCGGTGCTGGCCTTCGACCAGTTCTACATCATCCTTCGGGGCGGCCCGAACAACCAGACCCTCACTGCCGTCTACTGGATATTCAACCAGTCCTTCGTTTCCTTCAAGCTCGGCTACGGCGCCGCCCTTTCGATGGTGCTGCTAATCGTCCTGATCGTCCTGAGCCTGATCCAGTTGCGAATCCTCCGCCAGCCGGAGGGCGTGGAATGAAGACGGCTGGCGCAACCGAACGAGGATCCCCCGTCTCCTTTCTGGGGACCCATGCGATCGGCGTGTTCATTGCGGTCGTGTTCGCCGCGCCGATCGTCTGGACGGTCCTCTCCAGCCTCAAGTCACCGATGGAGGCGCGCCAGCCGCCCTTGCCGCCCTGGCCGAGCAGCGGCCTGTCGCTGGAGAACTATGCGGCATTGAATGGCTTCGGCAACGGCCTGGCCCAGCCGGCCCTGAACAGTATCTATGTCACCGGCATGACGGTGCTGCTGTCGGTATTGATCAGCGTTTTCGCCGGATACGGCTTTTCCCGCTTCCGCTTCCCGTTCAAGAACCTGCTGTTCATGATGATCCTGTCGACCATCATGATCCCGTTCCAGTCGATCCTGACGCCGATCTTCCTGATCCTGACCAAGCTCGGCCTGCACAACACATTGACGGGCCTGGTCGGGGTCTATGTGACGCTGCAACTGCCCTTCTCCATCTTCATGATGCGCAACGCCTTCGATGCAGTGCCGCGAGAGATCGAGGAAGCCGCCCGCATGGACGGGGCCAACGACGTCAGCCTGCTGATCCGCGTCATGCTGCCCCTGGTCTGGCCGGGGATCGTGACGATCGCGCTATTCGCTTTTCTCGGTGCCTGGAACGAATTCCTTGCCGCCCTGGTGCTGATGACGGACCAGAGCAAGTTCACCCTGCCGGTCATGATGACGGCCCTGCAGTCGGGCCGCTTCGGCGCCATCGACTGGGGAGGGGTGCAGGCCGGCGTCACCGTGATGATGATCCCCTGCCTCCTGCTCTTCCTGCTCTTGCAACGCTACTACATCCGCGGGCTCACGGCCGGCGCGGTGAAGTAGCCGACATCACCTGGAGATCCGTTCATGCCTGGTTTCAGTGCCGCACCATCCAACGCGCCCGCCAACACGGCCTTTCGCCCACCCTCGGTGGCGCAAGTCGAGATCGCCGGGTTCTGGGGTGACCGCATCGACGCGGTTGCCTCGCGCACGGCCGACATCCTCTACGATCGCTGCGTCGAGGCCCGCATGCTCGAGCAGATCGATCCCGACGTCCCGTCGCCGGGCGTGGTCATTCCGTTCCATTCGATGTCGCCGACCGGCAACGAGTTCACCGGCGCCACGGTGACGACCCAGATGTTCTGGGACTCCGACTGGGGCAAGACGATCGAGACCGCCGCCTATTCGCTCTATCGCCGCCGCAATGACGAACTGGAACGCAAGATCGACGCGGTCATCGACATGTTCGGCAAGCTTCAGCAGGCGGATGGTTATCTGTCGAGCTGGTATCAGCGTATCCAGCCGGGATTGCGCTGGACGAATTTGCGCGACTGTCATGAGCTCTATTGCGCCGGCCATCTCATCGAGGGAGCGGTCGCCTATTTCCAGGCCACCGGCAAGCGCAAGCTCCTCGACATCATGTGCCGGTTTGCCGATCACATCGCCGATATGTTCGGGGCGGAGGCCGGCAAGCGCAAGGGCTATTGCGGCCATGAGGAGATCGAGCTCGCTTTGGTCAAGCTGGCGCGCGTAACGGGCCAGCGCAAATATCTCGAGCTGGCGCGCTATTTCGTCGACCAGCGCGGCCAGCAGCCGCATTACTTCGACGAAGAAGCAAGGGCCCGTGGCGCCGACCCGAAGGATTACCATTTCAAGACGTATGAATATAACCAGTCCCACAAGCCCGTACGCGAGCAGGACAAGGTCGTCGGCCATGCCGTCCGGGCGATGTATCTTTATGCCGGCATGGCCGACATCGCCGCGGAATTCGCGGATGACAGCCTCCGGACGGCGTTGGAGCGCCTGTGGGACGACCTCACGACCAAGAACCTCTATGTCACCGGCGGGCTCGGCCCATCGGCGGCCAATGAGGGCTTCACGTCCGATTACGACCTGCCCAACGATACCGCCTATGCCGAGACCTGCGCCTCGGTCGCCCTGGTGTTCTGGGCGAGCAGGATGCTCGGCGTGGGCCCCAATGCACGCTATGCCGACGTGATGGAGCAGGCGCTCTACAATGGCTCGATCTCGGGCCTGTCGCTCGACGGCTCGCGTTTCTTCTACGAAAATCCGCTCGAAAGCCGTGGCCGGCATAATCGCTGGAAGTGGCACCGCTGCCCCTGCTGCCCGCCCAATATCGGACGGATGGTCGCCTCGATCGGCACCTATGCCTATGGCTTGGCCGAGGACGCGGTTGCGGTGCATCTCTATGGGGACAGCACCATCCGGTTCGAGGTGAACGGACAGAAGGCGGTGCTGACGCAGACCAGCCGCTATCCCTGGGATGGCGCGGTCTCGATGACGATCGACACCGAGCGGCCGCTGCGCTTCAAGCTGCATCTGCGCGTTCCCGGCTGGTGTCCCCGGGCGCAACTGGCGGTCAATGGCGAGACTGTCGATCTCCCGGCGGTGCTGGCCGATGGCTATGTCACGCTCGATCGCGAATGGAAGGCGACGGATACGATCCGCCTCGACCTCGACATGCCGGCGCGGCGCCTCTACGCCAATCCCAGGGTTCGCCAGGATGCCGGCAGGGTCGCGCTTGCCAGGGGGCCGGTGATCTATTGCGTGGAGGAGGTCGACAATTCCGAACCGCTCCATAGCCTTGTCCTGCCGCCGGCCGCTACGATCGAGGCCACCGAGGCGCCGGATCTACTGGGCGGCGTGGTGACGCTGTCGGCGCAGGCTGTTGCCGATCGGACCTCGGATTGGGGCGATTCCCTTTATCGCAACACCCCTCCCGACAGGGAACGGGCCATGGTGCGGGCTGTCCCCTATTTTGCCTGGGACAACCGGCAGCCGGGCGACATGCGGGTGTGGCTGCGGGAGTAGCCGCCGCCGCGCTGAGCGGCGGGCGGTGTGACATGTCGTTCCCATCGCCGCCTTGGGCAGCCGCTCTCCGCCTGCCATGGATGTCATGAACGGCCAGGGGCGCGGCTTTACGCCCTGGCCTGCATGTCGCCCAGAACCACCTCGGCAATCGCAGCGGCGGCCGAAATGTGCCGCCGACAGGCTGCTGCTGCGGCGTCCGGATCGTTCTTCTCGATGGCGTCGAAAATCTCGCGTATCTGCGCCGGGCCGGTGACCATGCGGTTGGCGGTCGACAGCGTCATCACGCGCAGCCTGGAGATACGGCTGTTCAGGCGGCTGACGATGTCCCAGGCGATCTTGTGGCCGCCAGCCTCGAAGATGATCTTGTAGAGCTCGGTCGTCGCGTCGATGATCGCGGCTGGGGAGCGTTGCCGCGACGTGCGGTCGAGATTGTCCAGCGCTTTCCTCAGCCGCCTCTTCACGTCGGCATCGGCAAGGCGGGCACAGTCGGCAACGGCCGTCGATTCAACCGCGGCCCGGATGGCATAGATCTGGCGGGCATCGTCCCAATCGAGCCGCGCCACGATCGGCCCCTTATTGAGAAGCATCGTCACCAGACCCTCGGCTTCCAGGTGACGAATGACCTCGCGAATGACGGATCGGGAAACGCCGAGCTGATCGCACAGGGTGCGCTCGACGAGACGCTCCTCCGGCTCGAAGAGGCCGTTGATGATCGCCCGCCTCATCCTCTCCAGAGCGATTTCACGCAATGTCGCGGGCGGATTCTCGATTCTGAGGGCGGCGAGATTGTCGGCGTTCTTGCTCATGTCTTGGTGTAGCCGCAAAAAATCATCCGGGCAAGCATTGACACGTGATATTATGGTATACCATAAGATGCAATGACCGTATGAGGATATTTCCATGGCCATCCAGATCCGCAAGACATTGCTTCAGGTCGAGACGACGTTGATCGAAGGAGGGAAGGCTGCTCCCCGGCCTCTGAAGCTCTTTGCGGCCATCGCCGTGGTGAAGAACCCCTGGGCAGGCAGGGGCTTCGTCGACGATCTGAAGCCCGAGATCCACGCCGTCGCGCCTGTCCTGGGCGAATTGCTGACCAAGATGATCCTCGATGCGGTCGGCTCCGGCGAGGCGGTGGAAGGCTACGGCAAGTCCGCCGTCGTCGGGCTGGACGGCGAGATCGAGCATGCCTCGGCCCTGATCCACACGCTGCGCTTCGGCAACCACTATCGCCAGGCGGTCGGCGCCAAATCCTATCTCGCCTTCTGCAACACGCGTGGCCCGGCCAATGCTCCCATCATGATCCCGCTGATGGACAAGAACGACGAGGGGCGGCGTTCCCATTATTTGACGATCCAGGCTGCGATCGCGGATGCCCCCGCCGCCGACGAAATCGTCGTGGCCTTGGGCGCCTCCGTTGGCGGGCGTCCCCATCACCGCATCGGCGATCGCTACCAGGATCTGAAGGATCTCGGGCAGGATGTCGCCAATCCGGCCGGCGTCTGAGCAGGCGGGCGCTGCCATGCAGACCGGACCCGCAACGCCATCCAGCGATACCGACCTGGCAGCCGCCGGGACGTTTCCTCGCCAGAAAAGCGCACGGGGAGCGGCCTATTTCGAAGCGGGTGAGGGTGATGCGCTGCTCCTCATTCACGGGGTCGGCATGCGCCTGGAAGCCTGGGCCCCTCAGATCGAACGGTTCTCGAAGACGCATCGTGTCATCGCCGTGGACATGCCGGGACATGGCGGGAGTGACAGGCTGCCGGTGGGAAGCAGCGTCACGGATTTCGTCGCCTGGCTCGGCCGGTTTCTTGATGATTTGAACCTGGGGCGCACCAGCATTGCAGGCCATTCCATGGGCGCGATGATTTCGGGTGGCGCCGTTGCGAGCTTTCCTGGGCGGGTTGCCCGCGTCGCCTATCTGAATGGCGTCTACCGGCGGGATCCGCAGGCGAAGGCGGCTGTGCTGGCCCGGGCCGAGGCCATCCGCGCGGAGGGCGTCGACAAGGAAGGCCCGTTGGCGCGCTGGTTCGACGACGAGCCGAACAATCGCCGCGCCCGCGAACTGACCCGAGCCTGGCTCGAACAGGTCGATCCGGAGGGGTATGCTGTTGCCTATACAGCCTTTGCCGGTGGCGACGAAACCTATGCCGACTGCTGGCCCGAGGTGGCTTGTCCCGCGCTGTTCCTGACCGGATCGGGCGATCCCAATTCCACGCCGGAGATGGCGCGGGCGATGGCTGCCGCCGCTCCGAAGGGGTGGGCTCGCATCATTGAGGGCCACCGGCACATGGTCAATCTGACGGCGCCCGAAGCGGTCAACGCCGTCCTGGCGGAATGGCTGGTGGCAGAGGAGAAGCCGGCATGAGCGCACCAAACCTCGATCCCAAAGCCCTTCGTGACGCCTTCGGTGCCTTCGCTACCGGCGTGACCGTGGTGACGACGCGCGATGCGGCGGACAAGCCGATCGGTTTCACGGCCAATTCCTTCACCTCCGTGTCGCTTGATCCGCCCCTCCTGCTCGTCTGCCTCGCCAAGAGTTCACGCAACTATGCGGCGATGACGGAGGCCGGCGCCTTTGCCATCAACATCCTGTCCGAGACGCAGAAGGATGTTTCCAACACTTTCGCGCGGCCGGTCGAGGACCGCTTCGCGGCTGTGGATTGGCGTCCTGGCGCCCAGGGTTGCCCGATCCTTTCCGGCGTATCGGCCTGGTTCGAATGCGCGATGCATGAGGTGGTCGATGCCGGGGACCATGTCATCCTGGTCGGCCGGGTCCTGGTCTTCGACAATTCCGGCCTGAATGGCCTGGGTTATGCGCGGGGCGGGTATTTCACGCCCAATCTTTCCGCCAGGGCGGTATCGGCGGCGGCCGAGGGCAATATCGAGTTCGGTGCGGTCCTCGAGCGCGAGGGGGAGGTGCTGCTGCTCGGCGAGGGCCCGATGACCCTTCCGGCCTGTCGCGGCGGTGATGGCAATCCCACCGATGTGCTGGCGCGCTACCTGGAGGAACTCACGGGACTGTCCGTCACCATCGGCTTTCTCTACTCGGTCTATGAGGACAAGGGTTCGGGCTTCCAGCACATCGTCTACCGTGCCTTCGCGGGCGAGGGGGAACCGAGGGTCGGTCGGTTCATCCGGCCGGACGCGGTCCGTGCCGGTGAGGTCAAGGATCAATCCACCGCCGACATTCTCGCGCGCTTTGCCCTGGAAAGCTCCATCGGCAATTTCGGCGTCTATTTTGGGAGCGAGACGGCCGGCAGGGTGCATTCCATTTCTACGAAGGGACCCCGTCCATGAAGTTCTCGCTATTCGTGCACATGGAAAGGCTGGATGCCGGCCAGTCCCACAAGCAGCTCTACGACGAGTTCGTGGCGCTGTGCGAAATCGCCGACAAGGGGGGCATGCACGCCATCTGGACCGGCGAGCATCACGGCATGGACTTCACCATCGCGCCGAACCCCTTCGTCACCATCGCCGACCTGGCGCGGCGTACCAGCAAAGTCCGCCTCGGCACCGGTACGGTGATCGCGCCCTTCTGGCACCCGATCAAGCTGGCCGGCGAAGCCGCGATGGCGGACCTGATCAGCGACGGGCGTCTGGACGTGGGCATCGCCCGCGGCGCCTACTCCTTCGAATATGAGCGCCTCCTGCCGGGTCTCGATGCCTGGCAGGCCGGCCAGCGCATGCGCGAGCTCATCCCTGCCGTCCGGGGTGTGTGGGCAGGGGACTACGCCCATGACGGCGAGTTCTGGAAATTCCCGGCCACGACCTCCGCGCCCAAGCCGCTGCAGGATCCGGTGCCGATCTGGGTCGCCGCCCGCGATCCCAACAGCCATGAGTTTGCGGTCGTCAATGGCTGCAATGTGCAGGTCACCCCGCTCTGGAATGGCGATCGGGAGATCGAGAGCCTGATGGAGCGTTTCGAGGCGGCCTGCGCGAAGGCGCCCGAGGTTCCCAGGCCCAAGATCATGCTCTTGCTTCACACCTATGTCGGCGCGGATGCGGCCGACGTGGCGCAGGCGACCCGGGAATTGAGCGTCTACTACAACTACTTCTTCGCCTGGTTTAAGAACGAGCGGCCGATCCATCAGGGGCTGATCCAGCGGCTGAGCGAGGAGGAAATCGCGGCAAATGCCACGCTCTCGCCGGAGGTCATGCGGGCCAATCTCGCGCTTGGCACGGTCGACGAGGTCATTGCCCGCCTCAAGCACTACGAGGCGCTGGGCTATGACGAATATTCGTTCTGGATCGACACCGGCGTGAGTTTCGAGCGCAAGAAAGCCTCGCTCGAACGCTTCATCGCCGACGTCATGCCTGCCTTCAAGGATTGATGCGATGCAGCGCTTCCAGCTCTACATCGATGGGGCCTTTTGCGACGGCGAGGCTTCCTTCGACAGCGTGGATCCGGCAACCGGCAAGGCCTGGGCCCAGATGCCCGAGGCGCGTGAGGCTGACGTCGACAGAGCGGTCGAGAGCGCACACAAGGCGCTCTATGACGGCCCCTGGTCGAAGCTGACGGCCACCCAGCGTGGAAAGCTGCTTTACAAGCTGGCGGATCTCGTTGCCGCCAATGCAGCCAGGCTGGCCGAACTCGAGACCCGCGACACCGGCAAGATCATCCGCGAGACATCGGCCCAGATCGCCTATGTGGCGGAATATTACCGCTATTATGCCGGCATCGCCGACAAGATCGAGGGCTCCTATTTGCCGATCGACAAGCCGGACATGGAAGTCTGGCTGCGCCGGGAGCCGGTTGGCGTGGTCGCCATGGTCGTGCCCTGGAACAGCCAGCTCTTCCTGTCGGCCGTCAAGCTCGGTCCTGCGCTCGCCGCCGGCTGCACCCTGGTGCTGAAGGCCTCGGAGGACGGGCCGGCGCCGCTCCTCGAATTCGCCCGGCTGGTGCATGAAGCCGGTTTTCCGCCGGGCGTCGTCAACATCATCACCGGTTTTGGCCCCTCCTGTGGCGCTGCGCTCGGCCGGCATCCCAGGATCGCCCATGTGGCCTTCACCGGAGGACCGGAGACGGCGCGCCATGTCGTGCGCAATTCCGCCGAGAACCTGGCCTCCACCTCGCTGGAACTGGGCGGTAAGTCGCCCTTCATCGTGTTCGCCGATGCCGATCTCGAAAGCGCCGCCAATGCCCAGGTCGCGGGGATCTTCGCGGCAACCGGCCAGTCCTGCGTCGCCGGCTCGCGCCTGATCGTCGAGGCAAGCGTGAAGGATCGCTTTCTCGCGCTTCTCAAGCGCAAGGCCGAGGCCGTGCGCATCGGCAGTCCGCTCGACATGGCGACCGAGGTCGGGCCGCTCGCTACGGCGCGTCAGCGCCAGCATATCGACGCGCTGGTCGAGCGCTCGTCCGCAGCGGGTGCCAGGGTCGTCACCGGCGGCCGGGTGCCTGTCGGGGAGGGGTTCTACTATCCCCCGACCATTCTCGACTGCGACGGCGTGGATTCGCCGTCGCTGGCCGAGGAATTCTTCGGGCCGGTTCTATCCGTCGTCTCCTTCGAGACGGAGGAGGAAGCCCTGCGTCTGGCCAACGACACCGTCTATGGCTTGGCGTCGGGGGTGTTCACCCAGAACCTGACGCGCGCCCATCGCCTGATGAAGGGCATCCGCGCCGGTGTCGTCTGGGTCAACACCTACCGCGCCGTCTCGCCGATCGCGCCTTTCGGTGGCTTCGGGCTTTCCGGCCATGGCCGCGAGGGCGGCCTCGCCGCGGCGCTTGATTACACCCGGACGAAGACGGTCTGGCTCAGGACCTCGGACGACCCGATCCCCGATCCCTTCGTGATGCGGTGACGCCATGTTTTACGAGGTCCGCACATACAGGCTCAGGAACGGCACGGTGCCAGCCTACCTCAAGGTCGTCGAGGACGAGGGCATCGCGATCCAGAAGGAGCATCTGGGGCATCTGGTCGGCTACTTCTTCTCGGAGATCGGTCCGATCAACGAAATCATGCATATCTGGGCCTATGCGAGCCTCGACGACAGGGAACGGCGCCGGGCCTCGCTCGCCTCCGATCCGCGCTGGCAGGCCTTCCTGCCGAAGATCCGCGACCTCATAGAAACTGCCGAAAACAAGATCATGAAGCCGGCCGCCTTCTCTCCGTCGGAGGGGTACCGTTCACATGACATATCCAGACAAGAGCCCTGACAACCGGAGCGTGGGAACATGAAATCGACATCGATACTGGCCGCCTGTGCGGCATTGCTGATCATGGCGTCACCTGCAGTCGCAGCGGACCTGGTCTTCTCGAGCTGGGGTGGAACCACCCAGGACGCCCAGAAGGAAGCATGGGCGGACAATTTCACGGCGAAGGCCGGCGTCAATGTCGTACAGGATGGGCCGACAGACTACGGCAAGATCAAGGCCATGGTCGAGGCCGGCAATGTCACCTGGGACGTGGTCGACGTGGAAGGTGACTACGCCGCGCAGGCCGGCCCTAAAGGCCTTCTGGAAAAGCTCGACTTCGGCGTCATCGACAAATCCAAGCTCGATCCGCGCTTCGTGACCGACTATTCGGTCGGCAGCTTCTATTATTCCTTCGTGATCGGCTGTAACGCCGATGCGGTCGCGGCCTGCCCGAAGACCTGGGCGGATCTGTTCGACACCGCCAAATTCCCGGGCAAGCGGACCTTCTACAAATGGTCGGCGCCAGGCGTGATCGAGGCCGCGTTGCTGGCTGACGGTGTCCCGGCGGACAAGCTCTACCCGCTGGATCTCGACCGCGCCTTCAAGAAGCTCGACACCATCAAGGCCGACATCATCTGGTGGTCGGGCGGGGCGCAGTCGCAGCAGCTGATCGCTTCGGCGGAAGCCCCGTTCGGCAGCGTCTGGAATGGCCGCATGACGGCGCTCGCCAAGACTGGCGTCAAGGTCGAGACATCCTGGGAACAGAACATCACGGCGGCGGACTCGCTCGTCGTGCCCAAGGGCACGAAGAACAAGGATGCCGCCATGCAGTTCATCGCCTTCGCCACCTCGGCCCAGGCCCAGGCGGACATGGCTGCTACGACGGGCTATGCGCCGATCAACCTCGGTTCCGCCAAGCTCATGGATGCGGAGACGGTCAAGACCCTGCCCGATCAGCAGAAGGCGAGCCAGGTCAACGCCGACATGACCTATTGGGCTGCCAACCGCGATGCGATCGGCGAACGCTGGTACGCCTGGCAGGCAAAGTAAACTGGCAGGCAAAGTAAAGCGGAGCAGCGTGCAAGGGGAGGGAGCGCTCCCTCCCACCCGTTCCTGCCCGGCAGCAACATCGAATGATGCAAGGATGGCCCGGACGGGAGCCGGAACGGCGGACTGTTCGGGCTTCCCGATATGTCCCATGCGGAAAGGATTGCCATGTCCCAGCAGATAATAGCCGGCGCCGCGGTACAGCCTGTTTCGCGCCCGACCAGGCCGACGGGCCTGGCCTGGATCATGCCGGCCCTAGCCTTCGTCGCCCTCTTCTTCGTCGTGCCGGTGGCCCTGCTGCTGCTGCGAAGCGTCCTGGAACCCGTGCCGGGCTTCGGCAATTATGCCGAACTGCTGGGTTCCTCCACCTATCTGCGGATCTTCTTCAACACTTTCCTGGTGTCGGCGGTGGTGACGGTGGTTTCGCTGGCCATCGGCTTTCCCGTCGCCTGGGCGCTGGCGATCATGCCTAGGAAGCTCGCCGCCATCGTCTTTGCGATCCTCTTGCTGTCGATGTGGACGAACCTGCTCGCCCGTACCTATGCCTGGATGGTGCTGCTGCAGCGCACCGGCGTGATCAACAAGCTGCTCATGAGCATCGGGCTGATCGACAAGCCGCTGGCGCTGGTCAACAATCTCGTCGGCGTGACGATCGGCATGGTCTACATCATGCTGCCTTTCATCGTGCTGCCGCTCTATGGGGTGATCCGGAAGATCGATCCGGCGATCCTCCAGGCCGCTGCCCTGTGCGGCGCCACGCGCTGGCAATCGCTGACGCGCATTCTCCTGCCTCTGGCGGTGCCGGGCATGGTCGCCGGCGCGCTCATGGTCTTCGTGATGTCGCTCGGCTATTTCGTCACCCCGGCCTTGCTCGGCGGTACCGCCAACATGATGCTGGCCGAACTCATCGCCCAGTTCGTGCAGTCCCTGGTCAATTGGGGCATGGGGGGCGCCGCAGCGCTGGTCCTCCTCGTCGTCACGCTCTCGCTTTACGCCGTGCAGCTGCGCTTCTTCCGCGACCATAGCCTGGGAGGGCGCTAGCATGCTGCTGAACTTCGAACGCCTGGGCTGGTGGAAATTCGTCCTGCTCGCCATCACGGCCCTGACCGCTGCCTTCCTGCTGCTGCCGATCCTGTTCATCGCGGCCCTGTCATTCGGCTCGTCGCAATGGCTGATCTTCCCGCCGCCGGGCTGGACGCTGAAATGGTATTCGGATCTGTTCGCCGATCCGCGCTGGCTGCAGTCGGCCTGGACCAGCTTCAAGATCGCGGCGATCGTGACGGTGCTTTCCGTCCTGCTGGGGCTCGTCACCTCCTTCGGCCTGGTGCGCGGCCGGTTCTGGTTCCGCGAAGGGCTGAAGGCCCTGTTCCTGACGCCGATGATCCTGCCGGTGGTGGTGCTGGCCGTCGGCCTCTATGCCTTCTTCCTGAAGATCGGGCTGAACGGCACCATGACCGGATTCGTCGCCTCCCATCTGGTCCTGGCGCTGCCCTTCTCCATCCTCTCGATCAGCAGCGCCCTCGAGGGCTTCGACAAGTCGATCGAGGATGCGGCCGTGCTGTGCGGGGCATCGCCGCTCGAGGCCAAGATCAGGATCACGCTGCCCTCGATCAGCCACGGCCTGTTTTCCGCCGCGATCTTCTCCTTCCTGACCTCGTGGGACGAGGTGGTGGTGGCCATCTTCATGGCAAGCCCCACCCTGCAGACCTTGCCGGTCAAGGTCTGGGCGACCTTGCGCCAGGATCTGACGCCGGTGGTCGCGGCAGCCTCGACGCTGTTGATCCTGCTGACCCTGGTCCTGATGACGCTGGTCGCTCTCGTGCGTAAAGGATTGAAATCATGACGCAGCCCTTCCTGCAAATCCAAGGCATCCGCAAGGAATACGGCACTGTCGTCGCGGTCCAGAACGTCAACCTCGATGTCGAGAAAGGCGAATTCCTGACCTTTCTCGGCCCCTCCGGTTCGGGCAAGAGCACGACGCTCTATATCCTGGCCGGCTTCGACAATCCGACGGCGGGCGATATCAAGCTGAACGGGGCGACGTTGCTGTCCACCCCCTCGCACCAGCGCAATATCGGCATGGTGTTCCAGCGCTACACTCTGTTCCCGCATCTGTCCGTCGGCGAGAACATCGCCTTTCCCCTCAAGGTCCGGCGCAAGCCCAAGGCCGAGGTCGATGCCAAGGTCAGGCAGATGCTGCGGCTCGTCCGGCTGGAGGGGTATGAGGACCGCAAGCCGGCCAACATGTCGGGCGGCCAGCAGCAGCGCGTGGCTCTCGCCAGGGCGTTGGCCTATGACCCTCCGGTGCTGTTGATGGACGAGCCCTTGTCCGCGCTCGACAAGAAGCTTCGCGAGGAGATCCAGTACGAGATCCGCCGCATCCATCAGCAGACAGGTGTGACCATCCTCTATGTGACGCACGACCAGGAAGAGGCGCTGCGCCTGTCCGATCGCATCGCGGTCTTCTCCAAGGGGGTGATCGACCAGATCGGAACCGGGCCGGAACTCTATGCCAATCCGGCGACGCGTTTCGTGGCCGAATTCATCGGCGACAGCAATTTCCTGCCCTGCGAGATTCTCTCGTCAGCCCCCGGCCGTGCCAGCATCTCGATCTGCGACACGATGACGGTGCCCGATGTGCCCATGCACGGCTCGGCCTCCGGCAGCAAGGCTTCGGTCATGCTGCGGCCGGAACGCTTGTTCTTGTCGAAAGCGTCGCCGGACAAGGGGGTGCCCGTCACGGTCAGCGACATCACCTTTTTGGGCAACAACATTCATGTGGTGACGAGGACAGGCAAGGGACACGAACTGTCAGTAAGGCTGCCGTTCGGCCACGAGGCTATTGCCGGCCTCAGCTGCGGCGATGCGGTATGGCTGCGGTTCGATGCAGAGGCGGCTCACGTCTTCGGCGACAGCCGCTGATTTTCGGCAAGGACGATGCGATTCATCCCTGCCCGCGACAGCTCGGTTCGCGTTGACCCGTTCATGCGTCAGGCTTCTACAAGTCGCATGATGGTATCGACATTGAAACGGATCCGTTCTTCCAGTGCTTCGGGGGTCATAAGGTCGCGCTGAAAGACGATCGACCCGGTATAGCGGTTCGTAAAATAGTAATATCCGATTGCCGCGATCGTTATATTCAGCTGTACAGGGTCGATGCCCGATCGGAATTCGCCGGTCTCGACGCCGCGGTCGAGCAGGTTCCCGACCATGTCGACAAAGCGCGTGCTCACCTGGCGAACGACCTCGGATTTCTTGATGTGCTTCGCCTTGTGGAGATTGGCGCTGTTGACGAGCGTCAAGAATTCCGGGTTCTTCAGGTAATAGGTCCAGGTAAAGCGCACCAGACGTTCAAGCGCTTCCTTGGGTGGGAGGCGCTCCAGGTCGAGTTTTTGCTCGGCCGTCCGTATGTCGGAATAGGCGTCTTCCAGAACGCGCTGAAACAGATCTTCCTTGCTGTTGAAGTAGTGATAGATCATGCGCTTGTTGGCCTTGGCGCGTTCGGCAATGATATCGACCCTCGCGCCGCCAAGTCCGTTCTTCGCAAATTCCTTCTTTGCTGCGGCCAGGATTCTTGCCTGGGTGGCTTCCGCGTCTCTGATCCGAGGGCGCTTGGGGGACTTGGTGAGCATTCCTACCTCATTGGCGTTGCCTGACGCGCTGCCGTCCGTGATCTCGTTCCAGTTGCACTTTGTCCGCTGCTAGCCGGATTCGCTCAAGAATTTTGGTAACTTACTGGTTACTTTGGCGCGGCGCCAGTGCCGTATGCACTTTCCCGCACTCCCCTGCTGCAACGATCCGAGGCCAGATCCGTGCATCCAGCGGCGTTGACACGCCATCGATAACGAAGTAACTAGATAGTGCAATATCGAAAATGCGGCAGCGTCCGGTGACGCTCAAAAACGCGGTGCGATGCACGGGTCCGCAGGGGAGGAAGGCATGTCGTTCATCAAGAAATTCATCGAGCAGGAGACGGTCAATCGCCGCAATCTGCTGCTGGCATCGGCCTATGGCCTGGGAGGCCTGGCGGCGCTCGGCGCGCTGGGATCGGGGCCCGCACGAGCGGCGACAACCAATCCGACGATAGCCTGGAGCTATCGCGACAGGACCAATCCCTACTGGAACTACATCGTCTCGGGCGGCGAAGCCTTCGTCGAGAGCCTGGGGCTGCCCAAGACCGCCCTGGTTAATCTCATCAACGAAGGCTCCAGCGAAAAGTCGCTGGCGGACGTCAAGGCGCTGCTCGGCAAGAATGGCAGTAACGTCGCGCTGGCGATCGATGCGAACGATGCGCCGAACTGCCGTCCCGTGGTGGAGGCCGTCGCCGCCGCCGGCGCCTATGTCTCCACCATCTGGAACAAGACCGACGATCTGCATCCCTGGGACTTCGGCGACCATTACGTCTCCCACATGACCTGGTCGGATGAGGGACCGGCCGAGCAGACGGCCCGCATCCTCATGGACGCCATGGGCAAGAAGGGCGGCGTGGTTCACCTGGGCGGGATCGCCTCCAACAATCCTGCCATCGAGCGCCTCAACGGACTCAAGAAGGCCCTCAAGGATTATCCCGACGTGCAACTGCTCGACGCGCAGCCGGCCGATTGGGATACCCAGAAGGCCAACCAGGTCATGGCCGGCTTCATCACGCGCTATGGCGACGAGATCAAGGGTGTTCACTGCGCCAATGACACGATCGCCTATGGCGTGCTCGAGGCACTGCGCGCCGAGGGTATCGAGGGAATGCCCGTCGTCTCCTATGACGGCAACCAGCAGGCTGTCGAACTCGTCGCCAAGGGCCAGATCCTGGCGACCGTCTTTACCAACCCCTATTGGGGCGGCGGCATCAGCGCGGCGCTTGCCTATTACGCGGCTACGGGGGCCTTCAAGCCCTCGAGCGAACCCAAGGAACACCGCGAGTTCTACGGGCCGACGATCCTGGTCACGCCCAAGGACGCCCAGGAATTCAAGGCCAAATATCTCGACAGCAATCCCAAATATGACTGGAAGGACTTCTGGGGCCCGAGCAAGGGACAGATCCAGTACAAGTCCTGATCCCTTCCTTCCGCATCGGTCGTACGCCGCCCTCCAGAGCAAAGCGCGTTCAAGCGTGAACGCTTGTTTGCTCTGGTTCCCTGTTTCGACGCGTCTTTGCGTTTCTTGGTGCTTCCACCAAATCGCAAAACGCCATGGGGAGGGCGTGCGCCTGCATCCCGTTCCCTCTGACGCAAGAGCGCGACATGGATAGCCTGCTCACCAAGGACAATATTCAGAAATGGGCGCCCGTCCTGGTGCTCCTGGCGCTGGTGTTGTTCTTCTCGGTCGTCAATCCCAACTTCCTGTCGGTGCGCAATTTCGCGCGCATCGCGATTTCGTCGACGCCGGCGCTGATGGTCGCGGTGGGCGTGACATTCGTCATCCTGATGGGCTCGATCGACCTGTCGATGGAAGGCTCGGTCGCGGTCTGCGCGGTGCTTTTCGCGACGCTGTTCGGAGCCTTGGGTGGTTCCCTGGCCGGTTGGGGCTGGTTGGCGATCCCGGGCGCCATGGCGGTCGGAGCGATCTTCGGCGCGGTGACCGGCCTGGTCCATGTCCGCCTCAAGATTCCCTCCTTCATGGCCAGCCTTTCGATGGGCTTCGTCGGCATCGGGCTTTCGCTGCTGATCACGGGCGGTGACCGCATCCTGGTCGAGGATCCGCTCTTTCGTTCGCTGCTCACCTACCGTCTCGGCGGCTTTCCGCTGATGGCCTATGTGGCGCTCGCGGCGGTCATCGCCGGCTGGTTCGTCCAGACACAGACGACCATCGGCCGGAATTTCTACGCCGTCGGCGGCGGCGAGGACCTGGCCCATGCCTCGGGCCTCAATGTCTCCAGGGTACGGGTCATCTGCTTCATGATCGCCGGCGTCTTCTATGCCCTCGGCGCCATTCTCGCCGTGGCCCAGATCGGCATCGCCGAGACCGTGACCGGCCGCAACTTCATGTTCGTCTCGATCACCTCGGTCGTCGTCGGCGGCACGGCGCTCTGGGGCGGCGCCGGCGGTGTCTGGAACACGCTGGTCGGCGTGCTGATCGTCAACGTCATCGGCAACGGCATGGTGGTGGTCGGCCTGCCGAGCTACGTCCAGGACGGCGTCCTCGGCCTTCTGGTCATCACAGCAGTCTATCTGTCCACCGATCGTCGATCGCTGGCCTTCGTGAAATAGGCGCGCCATGTTCGAACTTCGAAACGTCGAAAAACGCTTCCCCGGCGTCCATGCCCTGAAGGGCATCAATTTCCAGATCGACCGCGGCGAGATCATCGGGCTCGTCGGCGAGAACGGCGCCGGCAAGTCGACGCTGATGAAGGTGATCTATGGCGCCGTCCAGCATGACGGCGGCGAGGTGCTCGTCGACGGCAAGGCCGTCCGCTTCCAGAACCCGCGTGAAGCGATGGATCGCGGCGTGGGCATGGTTTTCCAGGAACAGTCGCTCATTCCCAACCTGAGTGTGATGGAGAACATCTTCCTCGGATTCGAGAAGCAGTTCGCCCGCTTCGGCAAGATCGACTGGAAGCGCATGGCCAAGGCGGCCGGCGAACAGCTCAAGAAGGTCAAGCTGCAGATCGATCCCAGGACGGTCACTGCCAAGCTCTCCTTTGCCCAGCGCCAGCTCGTCGAATTGGCGAAGGTGCTGACGCTGGAGGAGCGCGTGCAGGGCCATCTCGTGATCCTCCTCGATGAGCCGACATCGGTACTTTCGAAGGAGGAGATCGGGCTGCTGTTCGGCCTGGTGCGCGACCTGCGCAAGCGTGCCTCGTTCATCTTCGTCTCACATCGCCTCGACGAGGTCATCGAACTGTCCGACCGCATCTATGTGCTCAAGGATGGTGCGGTGGTCGATGTCGTCAAAGGCGCCGAGGCCAAGGCCGAAGCCATCCAGCAGCGGATGGTCGGGCGCGACATCAACCAGGAATATTACCGCGAAGAAAAGCAGCGCCCCTACGATGTCCAGAAGCTGCTGTTGCAGGCGGACCGGATCAGCCTGCCCGGCCACTACAAGGACATTTCCGTCAAACTGCATGCCGGCGAAGTGCTGGCGCTCGTCGGGGTCGAAGGGTGCGGCAGCGAGGCGATCCTGCGCACGATCTTCGGCCTGGAGCGCATGCAATCGGGCACCTTGGCGCTCCATGGCAGTCCGGTGAACGACTTCGGTCCTTCGCAGGGTGTCGCCCGCGGCATCGGCTATGTCCCCAGGGAGCGCAAGATCGAAGGCATCGTCGGCGGCATGAACGTCTTCGAGAACATGACGCTCTCGCAGCTCGGGAACTATGCCAGGGCCGGCGTTCTCGACATCGGCTCCGAGCGCAAGCTCGCGCGCGTCTGGATCAAGCGCCTGTCGATCAAGGCCTCCTCGGAGAACGCCGATTGCGGAAACCTCTCGGGCGGCAACCAGCAGAAGGTCGTGCTCGCCAAATGGCGCAGCGGCGGCTCGAACATCATCCTCCTCGACCATCCCACGCGCGGCCTCGACATCGGTGCCAAGGAGGACGTCTACGAAATGATCCGGGAGATGTCGGCCGATGGGGTGGGCATCGTGCTCATCGCCGACACGCTCGAAGAGGCCATCGGCCTCAGCCACACCATAGCCGTTGTCAAGGATGGCGAGATCCAAAAATGGTTCAATTGTCAGCCAGGCGCAAAGCCCTCCCTTTACGACCTGCTTCATCACATGACGTGAGCGCCAGGGTGATGAATCTCCACCAGCTCAAGCGCCATTTCCCCTGGATCACGCTTCTCGTGCTGATCCTGCTTGTCGGCATCATGGACCCCACCTTCCTCAGGCCGCAGAACCTGATGGAACTCGGCGCCGACATTGCGCCGCTGTTCATCATGGCGCTCGGCATGACGCTCGCCATCTATATCGGCGGCATCGATCTTTCGGCCCAATCGGTAGCGAACATGACGACGGTGCTCGCCACCTTGTCGCTGCCCTATCTCGGCGTCTTCAGCGCCCTCCTGATCGCGCTGGTCGGCCTGCTGTTCGGCGCTGTCTCCGGGTTGGTGACGACGAGGCTCAAGGTGCCCTCCTTCATCGCCACTTTGGCGGTCGGCGGCCTGGCCCTTTCGGTCGGTCAGTTCGCGTCGGGCCAGCGCGCTCTGCACATGGATGTGGCAGCGAGGGACCAGGCGTTCGGATGGATGTTCGGCAGAACCGCCGGGATACCCCACGAACTGGTCGTGTCCCTGGGGCTGCTTGCGATCGCATGGTTCATTCAAAGCCGGACGACCGCCGGGCGCACGCTGAAGGCCGTGGGCGCTGGCGAACTTGCGGCCGTGGCATCGGGCATCCGGGTCGAGCGCTACAAGGTCCTGGCCTTCGCCCTTTCCGGCCTGTTCGCGGCGATCGCGGGGCTGATGTTCTCGGTCAAGCTCTCGGGTGGCTCGCCGACCCTGGCCGAGGGCTTTTTGCTGCCGGCCATCGTCGCGGTGCTTGTCGGTGGCACCCCGCTCACCGGCGGCGTCGGCGGCGTCGTCAACACGCTCATCGGCGCGATGATCGTGGCCGTCGTGCGCGCCAGCATGCTCTATCTCAACATCCCCGCCACGGGGCAGCAGATCTTCTTCGGCATCGTGCTGATCGTTGCGATCGCCCTCACCATCGACCGCTCGAAGATGCGGATCGTGAAATAAGCGAGGGGTTGGCGACATGGACATGATGCGAGCTGCAGTGCTCACCCACCCCGGGAGGTTCGAAGTCCGGGAGGTGCCCATCCCCCAGATCGGCCCGGATGACGCTCTCATCAGGGTGGATCGCTGCGGCATCTGCGGCACCGACATCCATATCTTCAGGGGGCACTATGCCGCCGATACCCTGCCTTTCATCCCGGGGCATGAGTTCACCGGCACGGTGAGCCGCGTCGGCGACAGGGTCCAGGGCCTGCAGGTCGGGCAGCGCGTCGTCGCGGACGTCAATATCGGCTGCGGGCATTGCTTCTTCTGTCGCCGCGGCGAGGTTCTGAACTGCCAGGCGGTCAGCCAGATCGGCATCCATCGCGATGGCGGCTTTGCCGAGTTCGTCGCGGTTCCGGCGCGTCTGGTCATTCCGGCGCCCACCGAGGCGAAGCCAGAGCTGCTGGCCCTCACGGAGCCGGTCGCCTGTGTTGTCCGGGCTGCGCGCAAATCGGGCATCGGTTTCGGCATGTCGGTCGTCGTGCTCGGCGCCGGGCCGATCGGCAACCTCCACATCCAGATGATGCGCCTCGTCGGCGCCGCGCCGATCATCGCGGTGGAACCCTCGCAACCTCGTGCGGAACTCGCGAAGAAGGCCGGCGCCGATCTCGTCATCACCGACCCCAAGGACGCTCGCAGGCTCGTCGCCGAGGCGACCGAGGGGCGCGGGGCGGACGTGGTGATCGAAAGCGTCGGTGCGCCCGCACTCTACGCCGAGGCTTTCAGGCTCATCCGCCCCGGCGGCCATGTTGCCGCCTTCGGCATCACGGGCCCTGGTGACAGCGTGCCGCTTCCCTTGCTTGAAACGGTGCTGCGGGAAAACTCGGTCAAGGGTTCGGTGGCCGGCATCGGCCAGGACATGCACGATGCCCTGACGCTGCTCAAACACGGGCGCTTCCAGGTCGAGCCCTTCACCGGCACGGTCGTGCCGCTGAGCGCGATTCAATCGGCCTTCGAAACCATCCAGGACCGGCCGGCCGTCTTGAAGACCCAGATCGACACGACCGCGTGACGGCATTGGCAGATCACTTCGAAGCAACGAAACAACTGCGCCTTCGGCGCCCCGATAATTGCTCATAGATCGAGAGGATTCAGAATATGGATCAGGTCGTCGGTAGACAGTCGCTTCCCGACAGTCCCAGGACGTTCGGCTTTTTTGTCGATGGCAAGCGGATGGAGGCGGGAGACCGGGCCTATTTCGAGCGCCGCAGCCCGGGACATGACGTGCCGGTGACGCGCATTCCGAAGTGCACCAGGGAGGATCTGGACCTTGCCGTCAAGGCTGCGCGGCGTGCTTTCGAGGACGGGCGCTGGTCGAGGATCCCGGCCGTCGAGCGGGCGAACGTGCTCCTGCGCGCCGCCCAGATCCTGCGCAGCCGTGCCGCGGAACTGGCTTATTGGGAAACCCTGGAGAACGGCAAGCCCATCAGCCAGGCGCGGGCGGAAGTGGATGGCTGCGCCGGCATGTTCGAATATGCCGCCGGCCTCGCCAGGACGCTGCATGGCGATGCCTTCAACAATCTGGGCGACGGCATGTTCGGCCTGGTCACACGGGAGCCGATCGGCGTGGTCGGCCTGATCACGCCGTGGAACTTCCCCTTCCTGATCCTCTGCGAAAGGGTGCCCTACATCCTTGCGGCCGGCTGCACCATCGTCGCAAAGCCCTCCGAGGTGACATCGGCCACCACTCTCATGCTGGCCGAGATCCTGTCGGAAGCGGGGCTGCCCGACGGCTGCTACAATGTCGTCACCGGTTCGGGCAGCGTCATCGGCCAGGCCATGACCGAACATCTGGATATCGACATGGTGTCCTTCACCGGCTCGACGTCCGTGGGCCGGCGCTGCGTCGAGGCCGCCGGCGGCAATTTCAAGAAGCTCGGGCTGGAACTCGGGGGCAAGAATCCGCAGATCGTCTTCGCGGATGCGGATTTGGAGGATGCCGCCGATGGCGTGGCGTTCGGTATCGGCTTCAACACCGGCCAGTGCTGCGTGAGCGGCAGCCGCCTGATCGTCGAACGCTCGGTGGCGGCGGAGTTCGAGAAGCTGGTCGCCGCCAAGCTGGCCAGGGTCAAGGTCGGCGATCCGCTCGATCCGACCACGCAGATCGGCGCCATCACCACCACGGCCCAGAACACCACCATTCTGGGCTATATCGCCAAGGGCAAGGAGGAGGGCGCGCGGCTGGTCTGCGGCGGGGAAGCGCTCGACTTCGGTCGCGGCCAGTATATCGCGCCCACTCTGTTCGGGGACGTCACCGGTTCGATGGCGATCGCCCGCGACGAGATTTTCGGCCCCGTGCTTGCGGTCATGCCCTTCGACAGCGAGGACGAAGCGATCGCCATGGCCAATGACACCGTCTACGGCCTGGCCGCGAGCGTGTGGACCAAGAATATCGACAAGGCCTTGAACGTGACGCGCCGCGTTCGTGCCGGCCGCTTCTGGGTCAACACCACGCTGGCCGGCGGCCCGGAACTTCCGCTCGGCGGCTTCAAGCAGTCGGGCTGGGGACGCGAGGCTGGCTCCTACGGCATCGAGGAGTATACCCAGATCAAGTCCGTCCATATCGAGATTGGCAAGCGCGAGCCTTGGGTGCGCTGATGAAGGAAGATGGCTACGATTATGTGATCGTCGGCGGCGGCTCGGCGGGCTGCGTGCTTGCCGCCCGCCTCAGCGAGAACCCGGCCGTGCGCGTATTGCTGCTGGAGGCCGGCGGCCGCGACAGCAACCCCTACATCCACATGCCGGTCGGCTTCGCCAAGATGACGGCGGGGCCGCTGACCTGGGGGCTCAAGACGGCACCGCAGCGCCATGCCTGCGACCGGGAGATCCCCTATGCCCAGGCCAAGGTGATTGGCGGCGGCTCCTCGATCAATGCGGAGATCTACACACGGGGCCACGCCGCCGACTTCGACCGCTGGGCAGGTGAGGAGGGGGCGGCCGGCTGGTCCTACAAGGAGGTGCTGCCCTATTTCATCCGCTCCGAAGGTAACACCATTCTGTCCGGCGACATGCACGGGGCGGACGGGCCACTGGGGGTCTCGAACCTGCCCGACCCGCAGCCGATGTCGCGTGCCTTCGTCCAGGCCTGCCAGGAGTTCGGCATGCCCTATAATCCGGACTTTAACGGCAGGGCACAGGAAGGCGCCGGCATCTACCAGACGACCATCCGCAATGGCCGGCGCTGCTCGGCTGCCGTCGGCTATCTCAGGCCGGCAGCGAAGCGATCCAATCTCACTGTCGAGACCGGTTGCCTGGTCCGGCGCATCCTGTTCCAGAAGGCGCGCGCCATTGGCGTCGAATTCGTCAGGAATGGCCAGCTCGTTACCGCGAGAGCCGAGAGCGAGGTCCTCATCACGTCCGGGGCGATCGGATCGCCCAAGATCATGATGCTTTCGGGGGTCGGGCCTGCTGATCATCTTAGGAAATTGGGGATCGAGGTGGTCGAGGATCTGCCCGGCGTGGGCGAGAACCTCAACGACCATTTCGGCGTCGACATCGTGGCTGAACTGAAGGGACCGACCAGCCTCGACAAGTACAACAAGTGGCATTGGATGCTATGGGCGGGGCTCCAGTACCTGCTCTTCAAATCCGGGCCGGTGACCTCCAATGTCGTCGAAGGGGGTGCCTTCTGGTATGGCGATGCGGATGCCGCGATACCGGACCTGCAATTCCACTTCCTGGCCGGCGCGGGCGCCGAAGCGGGCGTGCCTACGGTTCCCTCCGGATCGGGCATCACGCTGAACTCCTACACGCTTCGCCCGAAAAGCCGCGGATCGGTCCGGCTGTCTTCCTCCGACCCTGCCACCAATCCGATCGTCGACCCGAATTTCCTGGCTGAGCCGGACGATGTCCGCGTGTCCGCCGAGGGGGTGAGGATCAGCCGGGAGATCTTCGCCAGGCCTTCCCTGCAGAAGTTCATCAAGCGGCTGCACTTGCCCGGGGACGACGTCAGAACCAACGCCCAGTTTGCGGACTATGCGCGCCGCTACGGCAGGACCTCCTATCACCCCAGCGGCACCTGCAAGATGGGCATCGACGCGATGGCCGTGGTCGATCCCCAGTTGCGGGTGAGGGGCCTCGAGCGGATCCGCATCTGCGACAGCTCGACCTTCCCCAGCCTGATCGGCTCGAACACCAATGCCGCCGCGATCATGGTCGGCGAGAAGGCTACGGACCTGATCCGCGGGAATATGTAGAGAGAGCGGTTTTTCTGGGATCGCAGGCATCCTTGCCTGCTTTTCCCGCGGTCTGGCTAACGCTTCCAAAAGCAGGCAGGGATGCCTGCGATCCCTGTGTAGTTAGACTGTGTCAGGATGGGTGCGGGCGAGAGACCGTG
>NZ_JASGFM010000032.1:0-80744 GCF_047605565.1 Labrys sp. (in: a-proteobacteria) | reverse complement strand
GACAGCGTGCCAGTGGCGGTGTTGAAGGTCGTGCCGCCGCCGATGGTCGAGGCGGTCGAATTGCCCAGATTGTTGACGTTGTTGCCGAGATTGGTCACCGAGGTCGACACGGTGTTGAGCTGGCTGAGATTGACTGCGTCGGTGGCGTTGGTGCCGGCGGCGACATTGGTGATCGCCTTGCTGGCGGCGTTGATGCCGGCCGTGGTGACGCTGGGACCGCCGGTGATGGTGAGGCCGGTGGTGTCGAGCTTGGAATTGCCGGCCGTGACGCTGGTGAAGGTCGGCGTCATCGAGGTGGCGATGGCGATGGTGTTGCCGGTCTGCGTGATCGCGATGTTGTTGCCGGCCTGGTAGGTCACGGTATCGCCGGGCGCAATCTTGGTCGAGGCACTGCCCGAAGCCGTGCCGGTGCTGCCGGCAACCGTGCCCGTATTGGCGTTCCAGCCCTTGCTGGCGGTCTGCTGCACGTCGAAGAGCTGCTGGCCGGTGACGGCATCGGTGGAGGTCGAAGTCACCGCGCCATTGGCGACATTGGTGATCTTCTGCGGCGAACCGCTGCCATGGCTGGCATCATACGCACCGAGCGTCTTGTTCCACTGCAGCGCATCGGTTTGCAACGCCGTCACGGAGGTGTTCACCGCATTGAAGGCGTTGCCGACATTGTTGTAGGTGGTGCCGCCGATATTGTAGCTCGGTGCGCTCACCGTGCCCGTCGCCGGATTATAGGTCGAGCCGCCACCGAGATTGCTGGCCGTCGAATTGCCGAGATTGTTGACGTTGTTGCCGAGGTTCGTCACCGATGTGGCGACCGTGTTCAGCTGGCTCAGATTGACAGCGTCGGTGGCATTGGTGCCGGCCGCGACACTGGTGATCGCCTTGCTGGCGGCATTGATGCCGGCCGTCGTCACGCTCGGCCCGCCTGTGATGGTGAGGCCCGTGGCGTCGAGCTTGGAGTTGCCGACGGTGACACTGCTGGCGATGGCGAGATTGCTCGCCAGGTTGAAGGTGGCGTTCGGGCCCGATTGGGTGATGACGACATTGCCATCGGAATTGTTGAGATCGACCGTGCCGCCGGGCGCGATGTTGCTGGTGGTCGCCCCCTTGTTGGTGGAGAGGTTCCAGCCCTTGTTCGCGGTCTGCTGCACGGCGAGGAGTTGCGAGCCATTGACCGCATCGGTCGAGGTCGTGGTCAACGCACCATTGGCGACATTGGTGATCGTCACCGGCGTGCCGGCATTGCCCAGCGTGATCTTGTTCTTCACCGCCGGGTCGTCATACTTCACCGCGGCATTGGCGAGATTGGTGGTGTTGGTGTCGAGCTGCGTCAGCGCACCGGCGACCGTCGTGTAGTTCGTGGTGGCGGCCGCCGCATTGCCCTTGGCATCGACGGCCTTGATGCCCTGGCTGAAGCCCGACAGCGTGCCAGTGGCGGTGTTGAAGGTCGTGCCGCCGCCGATGGTCGAGGCGGCCGAATTGCCCAGATTGTTGACGTTATTGCCCAGGTTCGTCACCGACGTGGCGACCGTGTTGAGCTGGCTCAGATTGACCGCGTCGGTGGCATTGGTGCCGGCGGCCACATTGGTGATCGCCTTGCTGGCCGCGTTGATGCCGGCCGTCGTCACGCTCGGCCCACCCGTGATGGTGAGGCCGGTGGTGTCGAGCTTAGAATTGCCGGCCGTGACGCTGGTGAAGGTCGGCGTCATCGAGGTGGCGATGGCGATGGCGTTGCCGGTCTGCGTGATCGCGATGTTGTTGCCGGCCTGGTAGGTCACGGTGCCGCCCGGCGCGATATTGGTGAGCGCGCTGCCCGAAACCGTACCGGTGCTGCCGGCGACCGCTGCCGTATTGGCATTCCAGCCCTTGTTGGCCGTCTGCTGAACGGCAAAGAGCTGCGAACCGTTGACGACGTCGGTGGAGGCCGCGGTCACCGCGCCATTGGCCAGGTTGGTGATCGTCACGCCACCGGCCGGCGCTCCCGCGCCGCCGGTCGCCCCGAGCGTGATCTTGCTGCCACCGGGAGCATCATACTTGACCGCGATATTGGCCAGGTTGGAGGTGTTGGTGTTCAACTGGTTCAGCGCGCCTGCGACCGTCGTCTGCGCGGCTGCCGCACCGACCGCGCCGGTGTTGCTGACCGGATTGATAGTCTGGCTGAAACCGGACAGCGCGCCGGTGGCCGGATTATAGGTCGTGCCGCCGCCGAGGGTCGAGGCCGCCGAATTGCCGAGATTGTTGACGTTGTTGCCGATCGTCGTCACCGACGTGCCGATCGCATTCACCGCCTGGTTGGTGGCAAAGAGCTGCGAGCCGTTCACCGCATCGGTGGAGGTGCCGCTGATCCGGCCGGCCGCGACATTGGTAATGGTCCGTTCATTGCCGGAGGAGCCGACGCTCACCGTGGAATTGGCGGCATTGCCGGCATAATTGTAGCTCGTGCCGTTGATCGTACCACTCGGCGTGTTGACCACGGCGGCTGTGGTCGACCCGGCACCCAGAGCGACGTCGTTGGCATTGCCTGCATTCGAGCCAGAGCCGAGAGCAACGGCATTGGCGGCTGCGCCCGTGGCCTTGTCACCGAAAGCAAGAGCACCGGCAGCCGCGGCATTGGATTGATTGCCGAGCGAAACGGAACCCTGCCCGACCGCGAAATTGGCATTGCCCAGCGCGACCGCGCCATTGGCCGCCGTGGTGCCGGTCGTGTTGCCGGCGGCGGTATTGTTGGCGCCGAGCGCCACGGCACCCGTGCCGTTGGCCACATTCGGGTCGCCGATCGCCACCGCGCCATCACCGATGGCCTTCTGACCCAGGCCGATGGCGACGGCCCCTCCAGCCGCGGTCGCGGCGTTGGCATTGGCGCCCACGCCGATGGCGACGTTCTGGCCCGTTGCACCGGAAATCGAGTTCAGACCGACGGCCACGCCATTGGCGCCGGCCGCCTTGGAATTGGTGCCGATCGCAGTCGCGTTGGCGGCATTGGCATTGGCGGCAAGACCGAAGGCAATCGCGCTGTCGCCATTGGCGGTCGCGCTAATACCAAAGGCAATTGCATTGGCCTGCGCAGCATTCGCCGATTGTCCGAATGCGATGGCATTGGCGGCGTTGGCCACGCTTCCCCCACCGAAGGCGACGGCATTGGTTCCGTTCGCCTTGGAAGAAACACCAAAGGCGATCGCATTGGTGGACGTCGCCAGCGAATTGCTGCCCATCGCAACGGCGTCGACACCGCTGGCGTTCGACGACACGCCATAAGCCATGGCGTTCTGGGCCAGTGCATTGGAGGAGCGGCCCACCGCGATGGCATTCTCGCCGGTCGCCCTGACACCATAGCCCATGGCATAGGCGGCATTGGCAGTAGCCTGGGCACCCAGGCCGATCGACACTGCGCCGACCCCCGACGAAGTCGTCGTCCCACCGAGGGATCCTTGCCCGCCGATCGCGATGGCATCGACATTGTTGGCGATCGACTGCGCACCGATCGCGACGGAATCCTGCCCCGTCGACTGGGCACTGGCGCCGAAGGCCAACGTGTCACCGGCATTGGTGTTGCTCTTGGCAAACGCTCCGCCGCCAAAGGCTATGGCGCTGCCCGCAGAACCCGCCACAGCATTGGATCCGGTGCCGATGGCGATTGCAGTGGATCCCGATGAACCGGCTCCGCCGGACGCCGAGGAGGAGGTGCCTATTGCGATCGCGTTCAAGCCGTTTGCCAGCGCGCCATCGCCCTGCGCCATGCCATAGCTGGCGGCGACATTGGCGCCACGGCCGATGGCAATGCCGGACGTCGAAGCGGCAGTAACCGTCGATTGTCCGCCAAAGGCAATCGAATTGGCACCGGCAGCCTGGGCACCACGTACGTCATTCGCACCGATGGCAATCGAGCTCTGGCCGGATGCCGTTGTCGAGTTGGCCACGCTCAGGGCATTCGTGCCATTGCCGCCGGCGCCACCAATAGCCACGGAATTGTTTCCGGTCGCCCGGGTGCCGAAACCGACGGCAGTGGCTGCCGTCGCGGTCGCCTGGGCCTCCAAGCCGATCCCCGTGCCCCATTTGCCCCCAAGACTCATCACGCCAAAGGCTGATCCGCCTTCGCCGGTTGCCTTGGCGAAGGATCCGTAGACCGAGCCTGCCGTCACACCCGACGCACTCGATTCGCAACCCGCCACGGTCGAATAGGTACCCGTTCCATCGGTAGCCTGATTTGTGGTGCCCCCCGGGTTTGTCCGCCCCACAACGCTGTTGCTACCCGTCACGCAGGACGGCGAGGTGTTGATCGTGTTGGCAAGGGCCGCTCCCCCGCTCCACAGGCTCAGCAGGATCGCCGCCATCGCGGTACCTCCGAGCACACAACTCACCCGCCCCCCGCTGGCGAGCGCACCGATGCCCAGGCGCTTGCCCCTCATACCCATCACGCGATGCGCCATGCGCAGTACGGCATGGATGCGTCGACGCAAGCTGCGATGGGCATGCTTGGCGAGATGAATGCTGTCGTGGTTCGGCATGGGGCCCCGGTCTATCTGAAACGCCGCGTCTCACAGGCAAAGCCGTCCCGTCCGAGGACAGCTTTGTTAGCAGTTGACCTAGGGATTCCCGATTACCGGGTAGCGATTCGTATTCCGAATACTTGGTCCCCCGACTCTCCATATCCCTTGACGAAGGACCGGCAGCCGTAGCGTCAGATAAACAGAACCCTCCGCATATCCGTTTAATACTCATGATTCCGTAAGGGTGTAAATACTGTATGAGATTCCGTTAAAAGTACATTTTTACCTCTAATTTAAAATAAACTATCGATCTCAATCGAATTAATTTGAAATCTGGAAAATATTTATAGCTCAAAAGGAGTATTATCGAAAATTGGAGTCAAAAATTTGAAAAAAGATTGAAAAATTATTCATAAAATAAAATGAATCCCAGGGTTCATATTTAAAATATGATAAATCGACGAATTGATTATCGACTCTATTTAATTCATATTTCAAAGGTGATTTCTATATCAGGTACAAAATTTAATCGTCTCAAATCATTGTATATACATGATTTCGTATCTCAATATACGTGAAATCAATTCTGAATTACCAAGTTGGCCGGGAGTGCTTTTGCGAATAGACGACTTTGCCACCAGCGACAGGAGGCGCGCGCCTTAACACGAAGGAATTAAGCCTATCGGCCGGGCATCGCCGTTCCCGGCGCTGTTGCGCACATGCAACAAAGCGAGAAAAATCAGCCCCGCCGCCCGCCAGGCCAGCTCTTCGCCTCAGTTGGAGGACTAAGCAGGCGCCCAGAAAGACCGTCCACCCGATGTAGTCATCAGGGACGCTTGCCCCTGTCTAGCCCCTGAAAGAAAAGGGCGGCCCGAAGACCGCCCTCACTGCAAAATCTATTGGACCGGAGCCGGTTCGGGTTCCGGCTTGGGCTTGGGTTTTGGCTTGGGTTTTGGTTTGGGCTTGCCTTCAGGCTTGGGCTTGCCTTCAGGCTTGGCATCCGGCGCAACCGCCGGTGTCGCGGGCGTCGGTATCGGACCTTGAGCGGCATTCGGTCCGCTGGCACCGGGCACAACGCCGGCCTGGGCAATGTTGACACTCAGCCCATAAAGCAACAGGCGCTTATCGACACCTTGGAAAAGAAGCTCGAATGTCAGTTTCGTATCGGCATTCACCGGAAAGAAGCCCGCAAGGTGGAGCAATCCGTTCTTCTCAACCTGGGGCGCGAGGGTGATCGTCGGTTCGAGCACCAGCGCCGCCGCGAGATCCAGATCGGCCTTGCGCTGGCTGGCGAAAACTTCTGCCAGCCTGGCATCACTGTTTTCCCGCTGGAAATCCGGCGAGCCGAGATCGCGCAGCACCGAGTAGTTGCCGGTCTTGTTGGCCTGGTCGAGCGCGATCAGGGTGGAGCGCACCAGGATCAGCACGGTCTTGGGATCGAGGTTCATGGCCTGCGACCCCGCCGGTGCCGCATTGGCGGGAGCCGGCGCAGCCGGAACGGGCACAGGCTGTTGCTGCTGCGCCATGGCGGGCAGTGCCAGGCTCGCCGCAATCGCGACGGCGAGCAGCCCCGCTCGGCGCATCACGGGAGTGAGGCGTCTCCGCCAGGGTCTGCTCTGCGATGGGCGACGTTTCATAGGATCCAGGCCTCGTTGGGTTTGGCGCGATGCCCGAGGTTTCACAGATTTATACCCGTCTGTCACCTTGCAAGTTCCAATCTATCCTCGCCTGTGTAGACTCGATACATGCGATCTCGACAGATCGATAAGCATCATAACACCACCGCCGCGTATTTCGGTGCGACAACGTTACGGAATAAAGAATGGACATTCGTGCCGTTTGCCTTCTCCTCACCCTTACCGCTGGCGGTTTGGGGACGATTTCACCGATTGCAGCCCTGGCGCAGGATCAGCCGGCCGCAAAGCCCGCCCGCAAGAGCAAACCGCTGGCAAGGCAGCCGGCCAAGCCTGCTCCCACTCCCCGGGCTCCGGTGATATTGCCGGAACCACCCCTGCCAGTCCGGCAGGTCAACCAGCTCGGCCTGACCCAATGCGCGGGCCTCGTCGACCAGATGTCACGCGGTGCCCTCAATGCCAGATATGACGTCCAGTCGGGCTGGAACCGCCAGGCTCCGACGCAGCACGTCTTCCAGAGCGTCGCCGTCATCGATCGCCCGGAGGTGACGCCGGCCAACGGCTTGGCTGCCATCGTCGCCACGCCGACGCCGTCGGGCAGCTGCGACGGGGTAACCGTACAGGTCTTCCCGCTCGCCAGCGATTGCGCCACGGCGCAGACCTATATGCGCTCTTCCGGTGCCAGCCCGATCCCGATCCTCAACACCCAGATCATGATCGACCGCGACGGCAAGCGCATCTTCCTGCTGCCAGGCGTGAACAAGACCTGCATCGCCGTCTCCGTCGATTCCAGCTTCGGTCCGGGGCCGGTCGTTCAGGCCCCGGCATCACCCGTGCTCGGACCGGCATCGCCGCCGCCCTCGCCGCCCTCGCCGATCCCCGATTCTATCGTGCCGCATGCCGCCCCGGCCATGCCGCCGAGCTCGGAAATCCTGCCGACGGCCCAGCCGCCGAAATGAACCCGGGAACGCAAGAAGACGTCCAGCGGGCCGGCTGTGCATGACGGAAGGGAATGGCTTGATTCGCCTTTCCAACCTGCTCTAATCGCCGGCGTGGCGATCCCCCGTCCGGCGCCCCGCCAGGCCTCAATCGAAAAGCAGGTCATGCTCGATATTTCAGCCCTCCAGTCGATGAAGGTGTTGTTCGCAACGCCCTGCTATATCTCTGCCGTCAGCATGAATTATGTGGTCAGCATGTATTCGCTGGCCTGCGATGCCACGCAGCTCGGCCTGAAAACCGTGCTGCACATGCATTCGGAAAGCCTGATCACGCGCGGACGCAACATGGTCGTGCTGAAGTTCATGCAGGACGAATCCTATACGCATCTGTTCTGGATCGACTCCGACATTTCCTTCACCACCCAGCAGGTCATCCGCCTGCTGCTCGCCGATCGCGACGTGGCCGGCGGGGTCTATCCGATCAAGTCGCTGGCCTGGCCCGAGCCCCTGCCGGCCGGCCTGACCAAGGACGAGATGGAAATCCGCTTCGCCCGTTATGCCTTCAATCCCGTCGACCACGGCAAGACGCCGATCGGCCAGCATGTCGATGATGAAGGCTTCATCGAGGTCTCGGAGGCGCCCACCGGCTTCATGGTGATCAAGCGCCATGTCTTCCCCAAGCTGATGCAGGCCTATCCCCATCTCAACTACACGCCGGACGGACCGCCCAACAACCCGCTCAAGCCGCTGCACTGGCTGTTCTTTGACTGCATGGTCGATCCCGATTCCGGGCGCTATCTGTCGGAAGACTATGCCTTCTGCCGGCGCTGGCGCGACATCGGCGGCAAGGTCTGGATCGATTCCCAGTCCAAACTGCAGCATCTGGGCCAGTACAACTATGTCGGCGATGTCGAGACCAGCCTGAAGCAGCAAGGGCACTGGTAGGGCCGGCTCGAAGCGGCGGGGAGGCGAATGTCGGAGCAGGCCATGACGGCGCCCCTGGTCGAGCTCCTCGGCCCGGCGCGCCGCACCCATATCGTCGACATCGGCGCCAATCCGATCGACGGCGACCCGCCCTATAAATCCATGCTGGCGGCGGGCCTCGCTCGCCTCACCGGCTTCGAACCGCAGGCCGAGGCGCTTGCCCGGCTGGAGGCAGCCAAGGGGCCGAACGAGAGCTATCTGCCCCACGCCATCGGCGATGGCGGCGAGGCCGTTCTCAACGTCTGCGCCTATTCAGGCTGGAGCAGCCTGCTCACCCCGCGCCAGTCGGCCCTGGAGGTGTTTTCCTATTTCAAGCCCAATGCACAGGTGATCGGTCGCATCCCGGTACGCACCACCCGCCTCGACGACCTGACGGTGCTTCCGGAGATCGACATGCTCAAGATCGACGTACAGGGCGCCGAGCTTGCCGTGTTTCGGAATGCCCGCGAGAAACTGCGCTCGGCCGTGGCCATCCAGACCGAGATCTCCTTCGTCGCGCTCTACGAGAACCAGCCGGGTTTCGGAGAGATCGACATCGAGCTGCGCGCGCAAGGCTTCGTGCCGCATTGCTTCAAGGCGGTGAAGTTCAGCCCGATGGCGCCCTATGCCAGGCCGGAGAGCTGGACGCCGGCCACAAACCAGCTCCTGGAAGCCGACATCGTCTATGTCCGGGACTTCGTCGACCCCGACGCCATGAGCGACGAGCAGCTCAAGCATCTGTGCCTCATCGCCCAATATCTGTATGGCAGCATCGAGCTGTGCGGACGCTGCATCGATCTGCTGCAACGGCGCGGCGCCCTGCAGCCGGATACGCTGGCCAGGTACACCGCCCTGCTGGAGACGGCGCGGCCGTCGACCGCAAGCTGAGGGGGCTTGACGACGCAGCGGTAGGCGCGTTCTGTGGAGCCCCATCGAGACCCCTCCCCATGTCCGCCGACACCAGCGCTTCCCGTCACCCCGAAGTCGCCGCCTATCTTGCCGCCCATCCCGATACCCGTTTCATCGAAGCCTTTACCCCCGATTTGACCGGCTATGGCTTCGGCAAGCGCCTGCCGATCGAGGAGATCGACAGCCTCTATCGCTCCGGCATGGGCTTTTCCGCCGCTCCCTATGTGCTCGATGCCCGGCATGACGGTTACGGCTCCGGCGGCATCGGCTGGGACGATGGCGATCCCGATGCCAAGGGCGTGCCGATCCCAGGCACCCTGAAGCCGATGCCTTGGGCGGCCGTGCCGACGGCGCAGGTCATGCTCGACATCGCCTATGCGGTGTCGGGCGAGCCGCTGTGGACGGATCCCCGCCATTTGCTCAAGACCATCCTGTCCCGCCTCGCCGCCGACGGGCTCCATCCCACCGTCGCCTGCGAATACGAATTCTTCCTCACCGACGGGACGCGCGAGGCCGATGGCCGCATCCGCCCGCCGATCCTCAAGCGCACAGGCCGCCCGCTCGGCCCGCCCACCAATCTCTCCGTGCTGACGCTGGAGGAAGTGGCGCTGTGGTCGGCCCGGGCCGACGACGCGGCGCGCGCACAGAATGTGCCGATGGGCAGCATCATCGCCGAGATGGGCGTCGGCCAGTTCGAGACCAACCTGCATCATACGCCCGACGCCGTGCTCGCCGGCGATCACGCCGTGCTGCTCAAGCGCCTGATCCGCGGCACCGCCCGTGCCGAGGGCTGGGACGCCACCTTCATGGCCAAGCCCTATGAGGACGAGGCCGGGTCGGGCCTGCACGTGCATGTCAGCCTGTGCGATGCCGACGGCCGCAATCTCTTCGCAGACCCGGCAACCGGCGAGCAGCTGATCCGTCACGCTATCGCCGGCATGCAGCGCCTGATGCCGGAATCGCTCGCCTTCTTCGCACCCAACCACAATTCCTTCCGCCGCTTCGGCGGGCTGTTCGCGCCGGTCAACCGCAAATGGGGCGAGGACAACCGCACCGTCGCCCTGCGCATCCCCACCGACAAGGGCGCGGGGCGGCGCATCGAGCATCGCGTCGCCGGAGCCGACGCCAATCCCTATCTGGTGCTGGCCGCCATCCTCGCCGCCGCGCATTACGGCATCACGCGAAAGCTGGAGCCGGATGCGCCCGTGGTCGGCAAGCATGCCGGCTTCACGCGCGATCCCGGCCTGCCAGGCGATGTCTTCGAGGCGGCCCGCCGGCTGGCGCGGGCAAGGCTGCTGAAGGACTATTTCTCCAAGCGCTATCTGGAGACCTACGCCCACCTGGTCCATGGCCAGCACGAGGATTTCCTCTCAGTGCTAAGCCCGCGAGAATATGACCTGTTCTTCTGAAACCGACCTATCTGGGATGCCCATAGGCGCTGACTTAAGGGGAGAAGCACGACACCAGCCAACCCTTCGCCCCGTTCTTACGGAGCGTCGTCAACTCTCATGAGTTGACGACGGGTAAGGATGAGGGGCGGCGCGGACCTGGAAAAACCGAGCGCGCATAGCCCCTCACCTCTATCCTCTCCCCGCAAGAACGGGGCGAGGGGGCTCACATGTGGAGCCATACCTTCAACTCCATCATCTCGCCCACCCCTTAAGTTAGCGCATATGGGCAGGGATGCCTGCGATCCCATGAAGGATCAGATTCCCCGCGCGCCCCGGGCCCGCAGCCTTATCATCACGCCGCGATCGTGCTCCTCGGCGCGCCTGTGCGCCCTGACCTGCAGCAGGTCCTTGCGGGCGATCAGGCCGACCAGGCTGCCGCTCTGGCGATCGAGCACCGGCACGCGGCCGATATCGGCGATGGCCATGCGATCGGCGAGCGCGCCGGCCAGTTCGTCGGCAAAGCCGATCTCGAGATCCTGCCCCTCCAATATCTCCTGCAGCGACAGGGACTGGATGTCGTCATCCTCCGAGGCATGCATCGACCAGTCGAGGATATGGGCGCGCGAGACCATGCCGACCACGCGCCGCTCGGCATCGACGACCGGATAGCTCTTATGGCAGGGCTCCCCGCTGGTGAAGAAGGCGACGGCCCGCGCCACCGTCATCGCCGCCGGCAGCGTGTCGACCTCGCGCACCATCAGATCGGCCACCCGGGCAAGATCGAAGGGATCGGTGTGGTATTCGCCCGAGATGTGATGGCCTCGACGAGCGATCTTTTCGGTCAGGATGGAACGCTTCATGGTCAGCACGGTGGTGGCATAGGCCATGCCGCAGGCGGTCAGCAGCGGCAGGAGCACGCCGAGATTGCCGGTGAGCTCCACGGCAAAGAGCGTCGCCGTCAGGGGCGCACGCATGGTGCCGCCCATCATCGCCGCCATGCCGAGCAGGGCCCAGAAGCCGGGATCGGCCTGCGGCAGGACCAGGCCCGCCAGGGTGCCGAGCGCGCCGCCCAGCATCATCAGCGGCGCCAACACGCCACCGGAGGTGCCCGAGCCGAGCGAAATCGACCAGATCAGGGATTTGACCACCAAGAGCAGGATCACCGCCTTCACGGCCATCTCGCCTGAGAGGAGGTGGCGGATATTGTCGTAGCCCACCCCGAGCGCGCTCGGATCGAACAGGCCGCCGATGCCGATCGCCAAGCCCCCGAACAGAGGCCACCACATCCAATGCAGCGGCAGGCGGTGGAAGAAATCCTCGCTGGCATAGACCATGGCCGTGAGGATCCCGGAGCCCAGCCCGGCGACGATGCCCATCAACACCCAGCCGAGGAAACCCGAGAAGGTCAGCGCCATGTGCCCGGTGAAGCCGAACAGAGGCGTGGGATCGAGCAGCAGGCCGCGCTCGGCCGCCGCCACCGACGCCGCGACCACCACCGGCAGGAAGCTGCGCGGCTTCCATTCGAACAGCAGGAGCTCGATCGCCAGCAGCACGGCGGCGATCGGGGTGCCGAAGACGGCCGTCATGCCCGCGGCAGCACCGGCGACCAGCAGGGCCTTGCGCTCATTGGCGCTGAGATGGATCATTTGCGCGACGAGCGAGCCGATGGCACCGCCGGTCATGATGATCGGGCCTTCGGCGCCGAAGGGACCGCCCGAACCGATCGAGATCGCCGAGGAGAGCGGCTTCAGCACGGCCACCTTGGGATTGATCCGGCTCTTGCCGATCAGGATCGCCTCCATCGCCTCGGGAATGCCATGGCCGCGGATCTTCTCCGAACCGAAGCGGGCCATCAGGCCGATGATCAGGCAGCCGATCACGGGTACGAACACGGCGGTCCAGCCGAGCGGCGTACCGGAGATCGACAGGTTCTCGAGCGAGAACCGGCCGTAATAGGCGATGTTGGTGCACAGGGTGATCAGGCGTAGCAGCACGAAGGCCGCCCCCACGCCGGCCGTGCCGACGAAAACGGCGATCGCCATCAGCAGGATCACCCGCCGATCGGTGGTGAAATCGCCCAGGCGCGCCGGCAATTCGCGGGTTCCCGCCTCGGCATCCTGCCCGGGCGTGCCCAGAGTCGAAGTCGTCATGTCGCTGATATCCATCTGTCGGGGCTAGCCCCGGCTGAATTTTGTATCGCAATACGATATATTTTGCGCAAGTCAATGGATTTTCGTAGAGATGGCAGCAGACAGGAGAATCGCAGAACCATGGACCCCAAGCGGCAGCAAGATCCTGATTACGCCGCCCTGGCGCGATTCCGGCATGCCTTGCGCAAATTCCTGGTCTTCAGCGAAGCGGCGGCCGGCGCGGCGGGACTGACGGCCCAGCAGCATCAGGTCCTGCTCGCCATCGCGGGCCTGTCGCAGGACGGCGCCCTTTCGATCGGCGAGCTGGCCGAGATCCTGATCCTGCGCCACCACAGCGTGGTCGAGCTGGTCGACCGGCTCAGCAAGCTCGGCCTGGTCGAACGCATGGCCGATCCGGCGGATGGCCGGCGTGTGCTGGTGCGGCTGAGCGAAGCCGGCAGGCAGAAGCTGCAGACCCTGTCGGAAACCCACCTGAAGGAACTGGCGGCCATCGGGCCGGCGCTTTCCGAGCTCCTGCAGGCTTTCCGGGGCTGATCACGTCGCCGGCATTGGCCCCCGGGGCCGGCCTCAAATCGGCGTGAGGCGTAACGAAGCCTCCCCATCCGCTCGTATAATCACAGGCAATCCGACGGATGGAGGACGATGATGAAACGGCGCGGCATTCTGTTCATGGCGGCGGGCCTGGCGGCCAGCCTCGGCACCGGCCTGTGGTTTTCAGCCTCGAGCGCCGAGGAAGCGCCGCGCCTGGTAGCGCCCCCCACCCTCGATAGCCGCCCGGGCGCGGCGTCGGAGACGGCGGTGCTGGCAGGCGGCTGTTTCTGGGGCGTGCAGGGTGTGTTCCAGCACGTGAAGGGCGTCACCTCGGCGGTTTCGGGCTATGCCGGCGGCACGGCCGACACCGCCAGATATGAAACCGTCTCGACCGGATCCACCGGCCATGCCGAGGCGGTGCGCATCCGCTTCGACCCGCGCCTCATCTCCTACGGGCGGATCCTGCAGATCTATTTCTCGGTGGCGCATGATCCCACCCAGCTCAACCGCCAGGGCCCCGACAGCGGCACGCAATATCGCTCGCAGATCTTCACCACCAGCGCGGAGCAGGCCCGGATCGCCGCCGCCTATGTCAGCCAGCTCGACGGCGCCAAAACCTTCGCCCGCCCGATCGCGACGCGCATCGCGCCGTTGCGGGGCTTCTTTTCCGCAGAGGCCTATCATCAGGATTACCTGACCCGCCATCCGACCCAGCCCTATATCGCTATCAACGACCTGCCCAAGGTAGCCGCGCTGCAGCAGCTCTTCCCGACTGTCTATCGCAGTGATCCAGTCCTGGTGGCCGGCCGCTGAGGCCGAACTACGAAGCAGGAACCGTGACGTTGCGGCTGAAATGCACGATGCGGCGATCGGGGCGTTCCTCGATCCGCTCGATCGCATAGCCGTGCCGCTGGTACCAGGCGACGTTCTCCGTGAAACGCTCATTGGTATAGAGCCGCACCAGGCCATGCCCGTCGTGTCGCGCCCGGTCCTCGGCGAAGTCCAGCAGGACCGAGCCGAGGCGCCGGCCCTTGAGCGCGGGCGCCACGGCCAGGCTCCAGATCAGCAGGTGATCGGATTTCGGCTCGATGACAAGGGCCGTCTCCAGCGCCTCGGACGGACCGGACACCCAGATCTCCATCGTCTCGAACAGGGCCGCGAAATCGGCATCATGCGGCGGCAGGGCCATGCCGATGCGCTGCTTCAGGGGAGCATAGGCTGCCTGCTGCAGGGTGGTGACAGCAGGGATCTCGGTTCTGGTGGCGCGGCGGAGAGACATACAGGACTCGTGGCATGAGACGATGATTCGGGAACATCGGCTTGATCGGCTCCGATCGGCAAACCTCCCTGGAACGCGAACATCTCAGCAATGTGCCTTCATGTCGCGACGTCCGCCTCGGGAAGCGCCGCACGCCAGGGAGAGGCTCTATCGCACGCCAACGGATCTCGCTACACCCTCAACTATAATTGAGGTTCTTGAATCATGGCAGAAGTCACCGTCAAGCAGCCCCTCGGCGTGGGCGATGTTGCCAAACGTAGCGGCATCGCCGTCTCTACCATCCATTTCTACGAGACCAAGGGCCTGATCGAGGGTTGGCGCAGCGCCGGCAATCAGCGGCGCTATCATCGCGCCGTGCTGCGCCGCATCGCCATCATCCGCATTGCCCAGCGCGCCGGTATCCCGCTGGCGGTGATTCGCGAGGCGCTGGCGGATCTGCCGCACGACCATGTCCCCAATGCACGTGACTGGCAGCGTTTCACCGATGCCTGGAAAGGCATGCTCGAGGAGAGGATCATTGGCCTCACCCAGTTGCGCGACCAGATCGCCAGTTGCATCGGCTGCGGCTGCCTGTCGTTGGAGGAATGCCCGCTGCGCAATCCCGACGACGAACTCTCCAGGCAAGGATCCGGGCCCAGATGCTTGACATCCAAGCGATAAAGCCGATCGGGAGCGACGAAACGCCGCTCCCGATTCTAGCCGCGCAACGCCTCTTGATCTCAACCATGATTGAGGTTCTATAAATCCTGTCGGCAAGCGACCGCGGTCGCATCAGGAGAGCCGACAGTGCACGACACCATCGATGACAAGACCCAGCCGCCGGGCCGCTGCGAACTGCCTAGCGGTTGCAACAGGCTTCATGCCCCCAGCATCGCATCGGGCAGGATCTGCCTCGCCCGCGGGAAAGCCTGAGCCATGTCGCATGTCATTGCCGCAATCCTCGGCTCGACCGCCTTCCTGGTATTTGCCCGCATCCTGCTGACCTTCGTGTTCTGGTCCAGCGGGCTCGCCAAGCTGATCGACTTCAGCGCCAATGCGGCCATCATGGAGAGCTTCGGCCTCAGGCCGGGCTGGCTGGTCAATGCTGCCACCCTCGTCCTGCAGCTCGGCGCCTCGGCGGCGATCATCCTCAACCGCGGTGCCTGGCTGGCGGCAGGCGCCCTCGCCGTCTTCACCTTGCTCACCATCCCGCTGGTCCATCCCTTCTGGACCAAGACGGGCGAAGAGGCCTTGCGCGACCTCACGGTGGCGCTCGAACATCTCTCCCTCATCGGTGGCCTGGCTCTGGCCGCCATCCTCGCGCGCCGGACGCCGTCAACCGTTCCGGCTTCGGCTCAGGCCGCGCCGAGGCGTTCGAGATAGACGCACAACATGTCGGCCATGGCATCTGAGTAGGCTTCGATCTCGGATGGCGTTCGAGGGCTTTCCGAAAACTGCTTGCCCGCTGCACTCAATGTCGCCGTGATGAGGTCGCCGGCCAGGGTTCGTGTCGTCTCAGCAGCCTTGGGCAGCGCCTCCCGCATGAAGGCCTCGACGACGCCGTCCCCCGCCGCCCTGGCTGCCTCCGCTTCGGGTGCGTCGCGATAGAGCGGCGCCGCATCGTCGAGCGCCACCCGCACCGCAGCCTCGTCGCATTCGGAGCGGATGAAGGCATGGACGACAATACGCAGCCTTTCGAGCGGCGGCTTGGCGCCATCCTGCAGGATGGCGCGCAGCAGCTCGCTCGTCTGCCGCCATTCGTCACTCTGGAGCCGAAACAGGATCGCCGCCTTGTTGGGAAAATATTGATAGAGCGAGCCAACGCTGACGCCGGCCTTCTCAGCCACCCGCGCAGTGGTGAAGCGCTGCGCGCCTTCCTGGCGCAAAACCTGAATGGCAGCCTCCAATATCGCGGCGACCAGCTCGGTCGAGCGGGTCTGCCGAGGCTGTTTTCGTGAGGAAACGCAAGAGTTTCGACGATCGGTCATCGGGATAGGCGCCAATGCGAATAGTGAATGCGACGAATTAGTCGTATTTCTAGTCCGGCGCAAGAATGCGTTTTTCCCAAACCGGAGCCTACCATGTCCACCCTGACCAGCGCCCCGCTTGCGCTCCTGCTGGACCGCTTGTTCGAAGAAGCCGATGCCGCCTCGCCGACAACGATCCCCGCCGTGGCCGAACTCTCCCGCCCGGAACGGGAGCGCCTGATGCGCAGCAAGACCGAATATCTCGACCTCTATGGCCGGCTGAAGGACCTGCCGCTCGCCGTCTCGCGCGAAACCGGCCTGCTGCTCTATATGCTGGCCCGAAGCTGCCGGGCCCGCACGATCATCGAATTCGGAACCTCGTTCGGCATCTCGACCCTGCATCTGGCGGCAGCGCTGCGGGACAATGGCGGCGGGCACCTGATCACCAGCGAGTTCGAGCCCTCCAAGCTGGAACGGGCTCGGCAGAACCTCGCCGCCGGCGGCGTGCTCGATCTCGTCGAGATCCGAGAGGGAGATGCACTGCGCACGCTGGGCACCGACCTGCCCGAGTCGATCGATCTCGTCCTGCTCGACGGCGCCAAGGCCCTCTATCCTGAGATCCTCGATCTGGTGGAGAGCCGGCTCAAGCCCGGCGCCCTCATCGTCGCCGACAATGCCGACTACAGCCCCGACTATCTCGCCCGCGTGCGTTCGCCGGCCCGGGGCTATCTGTCGACCCCCTTCGGCGAGGACGTCGAGCTCTCGATGCGGATCGGCTAAGCTCGCGGGCTATACGGCAAGGCATCGGAATGCCCCAAGGGGCTGGGGGCGAACCTCTGGCCCCTCCAGCGCTTCCTGTCGCAAGCGGCAGCACATCGGGCCGCCCACCGCCCCGCCCGGTCCGGCCAGCCGCGACGTGATGGCAGATTGCCGAGCCGGCAAATTGCAAGCACGATACCGATACAACCGGTGCAGCGCTCGACAGGTCGAAACGATGCAACAGCAGCTTCCCTCCGTTTACCAGCAATTGGGCGGCGAAGACGGTATCTCTCGCCTTGTCGATTTGTTCTACGACATCGTCGAGCAGGATCCGGCGGCGGCGGCCCTCCATGTGCTGCATCTCGACGGCCATGGCGTCGTCCATTCCCGGGTCGAGCAGACCCGCTTCCTGATGGGCTTCTTCGGCGGGCCGCGCCTCTATGTCGAATTCCACGGACATTCGGACGTCCGCGCCATCCATGCCCATGTGCCGATTACCGCGGAGACCCGCGACATCTGGATCCGCAGCATGGACAAGGCCTTCGACCAGGCCGGTTTGCCGCCTGAGGTCAAGAACAGGGCCATGAAGGCGCTGACCACCGCCGCCCGCCTGGTGCACGACGTCAATCCGCTGCGCAATCGCAGCGACGGAACTGCCGATCGAGCGGGTTCAAACCCGTCCTAGAGCGAGCCTTTTCAATCGAAGCTCAGCTTGCTCTTCTGCCGGCCGTCCGCCTCGAAATTGGCGGGGTCGAGCCAAGCTTCATAGCCCGCCTTCAGGCGCGGCCATTCGCCGTCGATGATCGAGAACCAGGCGGTGTCGCGGTTCTGGCCCTTGGCCACCATGTGCTGGCGGAAGACACCCTCGAAGGTAAAGCCGAACCGGGTCGCAGCCCGCTTGGACGGCTCGTTGAGATTGTGGCACTTCCATTCGAAACGCCGATAGCCGAGCGTCTCGAAAGCGTAGCGGGCAAAGAGATAGAGCGCCTCCGTCGCCACCCTGGTGCGGGCGATCGCCGGGCCCCAGAGAATGCTGCCGATCTCGATGACGCCATGCACGGGGTCGATCCGCATCAGGGCCTGGCGGCCTTCGGCCTTGCCGCTCGCCTTGTCGATCACCGCGAAGAACATCGGATCGGCGGTCGAGGACGCCTTGTCGAGCCAGGCCGAGAAGTCGGCGGCACTCCCCGGCACGCCCTCGAACAGATAGCGGAAACGCCCATCGGCCCCGGGCTCCTGGGCCGAATGCAGGAGATCGGCGCCATGGCGTGCCGGATCGAGCGGCTCCAGGCGGGCATAGCGTCCATCGAGCACGACGCGCTCCGGCCGCGGTACGCCGTTCCAGGTCGAGAGATCCATCGAATGTCCTTCGCGCAGATGCGATCAGATGATCACATTATTGCGGCGTGGCGATGCGTTGTTCAAGCGAAAGCACCTGCTGGCGCACCACGCCGGACAGGGCCTTGGAGGAGGCGACGGAGGTGAAATCCGTATCGGGATGCGGCACATTGCCGGCACCGCGGAACACCTTCAGGCCATCCGGCATCACCACGATGTCGCCATTGCGCAAGGTGGGATCGACCGAGATCGGGATCTGCGGCAGGCCGCGTGCATTGGACTGGCAGGTGCAGGCCGGATTCTCGCTGTCGCGGAAGGCATAGGCGGTGGGCAGGGCGGTGTAGAGGGCGCCGGCCTTGTCGACGGCCGACTCGATCGCCGGCTTGGTGTTGCCATTGCTGCCATCGTTGGAGCCGCTGGCTTTGTACAGCACCATCTGGCCGCCGGAGCAGGAGGCTTCGCACATCGAGGTCTGCATGTCCTCGTCGCGCTGGGAGCGGATGAAGCCGGTGGCGAAATAATAGCCGTCACAGGTGCGCACGCAGTAGCCGCGCGCCTTGGGCGTGCTCACCACCGGGGCCGGAGCCGGGCGCGAACGCTGCTGCTGCGGCTGCTGTTGCGGCACGGGTGCCGGCGCCGGTCGCGATTCCTGGCGCGGCCTGAACAGGAAGTCGAACAGGCCCGCCTGAGCGCTGCCACCCACGGCGACCGTCAGGAGCAATCCGGCGGCGAGAGGAAAAGCAAAGCGTTTCAAAGTCATGGCGCGGGTCCCGGCAGAACGTGAAGGGCCGGCATTGGCCGGCCCCGCCTTCTATGCAAGCATCCCGTCAAAATCATGTCGGTGACATCTTGTCACCGACTAGTGATTGTCGCGCGGGACCCCATAGGTCTGGGCGACCTTCTGATACTTGACCGCGGGCTTGAGCACCATACCGTCGCCGAGCTGATCCACCATGGCGCGCTGGATTTCCTGCCAGGGCGTCTGGCTCGGCGCATAGTGGAAGCCGCCCGCCGCGGCGAGATCGGCCCGGCGCTTGGCCAGTTCCTCGTCGGAGATCAGGATGTTGGCCTCGCCCTTGTTGAGGTCGATGCGCACCTTGTCGCCCGTCTGCAGGATCGCGAGGCCGCCGCCCGCTGCCGCTTCCGGCGAGGCGTTGAGGATGGAAGGCGAGCCCGAGGTGCCCGACTGGCGCCCGTCGCCGATGCAGGGCAGCGAAGTGATGCCGCGCTTGATCAGGGCCGCCGGGGGCTGCATGTTCACCACCTCGGCCGCACCGGGGTAGCCGATCGGCCCGGTGCCGCGGATGAACAGCATGCAATGCTCGTCGATGCCGAGCGAGGGATCCTCGATGCGGTGGTGATAATCCTCCGGCCCCTCGAACACGATGGCGCGGCCCTCGAAGGCGCCGGGGTTCTTGGGATCGGCGAGATAGCGATCGTGGAACTCCTTCGAGATCACGCTGGTCTTCATGATCGCCGAATCGAACAGATTGCCCGAGAGCACGATGAAGCCGGCATCCTGCACCAAAGCGGTGTCGAAACTGCGGATCACGTCGGGCAGCTCGATCTTGGCGTCCTTGCAGTTCTCGCCGATCGACTTGCCGTTCACGGTGAGCGCATTCTCGTGGATGAGCTTGTGCTTCATCAGTTCGTTGACCACCGCCGGCACGCCACCGGCATGCTGGTAGTCCTCGCCGAGATATTTGCCGGCCGGCTGCAGGTTCACCAGCAGCGGCACCTTGTGGCCGATGGTCTGCCAGTCGCGGATGTCGAGCTCGACCCCGATATGGCGGGCGATGGCGTTGATGTGGATCGGCGCATTGGTGGAACCGCCAATGGCCGAATTGACCACGATGACGTTTTCGAAGGCCTCGCGCGTCATGATGTCGGAGGGCTTGAGGTCCTCATGCACCATGTCGACGATGCGCTTGCCGGTCTCGTAGGAAATCTGCTGGCGTTCGCGATAGGGCGCGGGGATGGCGGCCGAACCGGGCAGCTGCATGCCGAGCGCCTCGGCCAGCGAGTTCATGGTGGTGGCGGTGCCCATGGTGTTGCAATAGCCGGTCGAGGGGGCCGACGAAGCCACCATCTCCATGAAGTTCTCGTAGTCGATCTCGCCGGTGGCGAGCATCTCGCGCGCCTTCCAGACGACCGTGCCCGAACCGGTGCGCTCGCCATGCCACCAGCCGTTGAGCATCGGGCCGACCGACAGGGCAATGGCCGGGATGTTCACGGTGGCCGCCGCCATCAGGCAGGCAGGCGTGGTCTTGTCGCAGCCAATGGTCAGCACCACGCCGTCGATCGGATAGCCATAGAGCAGTTCGACCAGGCCGAGATAGGCGAGGTTGCGGTCGAGCGCCGCGCCGGGGCGCTTGCCGGTCTCCTGGATCGGATGCACCGGAAATTCGAAGGCGATGCCGCCCGCCTCGCGGATGCCTTCGCGCACGCGCTGGGCCAGCACGAGATGGTGTCGGTTGCAGGGGGAAAGATCCGAGCCGGTCTGGGCGATGCCGATGATCGGCTTGCCCGACTGCAATTCCTTGCGGGTCAGGCCGAAATTGAGCTGACGTTCGATATAGAGCGCGGTCATGCCCGGATTGTCCGGGTTGTCGTACCAGGCCTGCGACCGCAATCTTTTCGTCTTGTTCTTGGTGTCAGCCATGGCAAGCCTCCCTGTCTTCGTGCCCCGCCTGCGTCGTCGGCAGGTGGCAGTCTTCCTGCAACCAGACGACTTAACACTTTTGTCAGACTATTCGCAACGCCTAAGCGACGAATAGCAGGACGATGCCTTGGGCGGCGTTTCAGGGCGAGATCGGAGGACGAGGCGCTTTGCGATCCGGCGGCATCGTCGCGAATCGCAAAGATGCGCAGCCATCCTCGATAAGCTTTTGTTTTTACGCATTTTCTCAATCGAAAAGTCCAGCGGCTTTTCGGGAAAATGCGCCAAGGATCGTCGTGAAGGATGGTCGTTGGCGGGGCTCACGCGCCGGCGGACGATGCCGGCCGGTAGGTCCAGCGGCGCACGCCCTCCGCCAGGGCCCGCCGCAGCGGTTCGTCATAGAGCTTGAGCAGGACGAAACTCGCCACGCAGACGATGACGATCACGGCCGGCCCTTCGATGCCGGCGTTCTGCTCCCCGAAACGCAGGCGATAGAGGCCGTTGATCCAGCAGAACAGCGGATAGTGCAGGCAATAGACCGGATAGGACAGGTCGCCGCTGAGGGAGGACCAGGTGGCAATCCGTCCCTGCAGGGCCGTGCGCGCGCCGGCCAGGATCAGCCAGGGCGCCAGCACCGCGATCCAGACGAGCTGCATCCAGAGCGGCACCTCGAAGGGCAGATAGAACAGCACCGCCATCCCCGCCGCCAGCGTCCAGAACAGGCGCGGGCCGCCCAGCCAGCCCGGCAGGCGGTCGAGCAGATGGAAAACGGCGACGCCGGCGAAGAAGGAAGCTCCCACCCGCGGAAATCCGCGCCAGAGCGTGTCCGTGGTATCTCCGCCCAGGCCGGTGAAGGGCAGGATCGCCAGGCAGCCGAGGAAGAGCGCGATCGCGAGCGGGAGCTGGCTCACCCGCCGGGTCGCCCACCAGAACGCATTGACCACCAGTTCCAGGAACAGCGAATATTGCGGGCCGTTCAGCGGGAAGACCTGGGGCCCGCCGATGGCGTCGGGCGCATCGAGATAGGGCAGGTTGACCAGGCCGAGCAGCAGAGCCAGCGTCAGAGCGGCAAAGGGCACCTCGCCCTCCAGGTGCCCGGAACGCAGCCCGACATAGAGCGCGCTGACCACCAGCCCCAGCACGATCAGCGGCATAAGTCGGATCAGCCTGGCGCGCATGAAGCCGGAAAACGACAGGGACTGCCGGCGCTTGCAATAGGCCAGGCTCAGCACGAAACCGCTCAGGCAGAAGAACAGGTCCACCGCAAGGCTGGCATTGGAAGCCAGGCCCGGGATGCCGAACCAGTGGCCGAGATGGAAGATCAGCACGGACAGGGCGGCAAAGCCACGCAAGCCGTCCAGGGATGCCAAATGCTGCGGCGAGCGGCCAGCCTCCTGCTCCCCAGAGCAAAGCGCTTGAGGCTTCGTCACGGCCATCGCCAGTAACCTTCAGTCGTCGATCTTGTTCAAGATCAACCTGAGCCAGATCGCGCCTGTTTCGTCAATTCAGCCACATGGTAGCGTCTGCCTACGCCGACTAGACTTCGGAAGGAGGCAATCATGCCTGGCCTGCCCGCCTCTCCGGCTTTCGGATGAAGTCGAAATCCTCCTTGACACGCGCCCTACTGCGATTTGCAAAGACAGGAGGATGCGCCCGCATTAAATCTTGCCTTGCTCGCGATTCCCGCCACAGCCCTTGCACCGCCAGGACATGCCATCCCGATGACTTCCCCCAGCGCGCCTCGTCTCGTTCCGGCCTTCTCGCGCATCGGCGAGGAGAATGCCTTCGCCGTGCTCGCAAGGGCGACGGATCTGGCGCGGGAGGGGCGCGACATCATCAATCTGGGCATCGGCCAGCCCGATTTCCCCACGCCCGACCATATCGTCGAAGCCGCCATCAAGGCGCTGCGCGACGGCCATCACGGCTATACGCCGGCTACCGGCATCCTGCCGCTGCGCGAGGCGGTGGCCGACGACGTCCAGCGCCGCACCGGCGTTGCCGTCTCGCCCGACGAGGTCATCGTGGTGCCGGGCGGCAAGGTCACCATGTTCATGGCCATCCTGATGTTCGGGGAGCCCGGCGCGGAGATCCTCTATCCCGATCCCGGCTTTCCGATCTACCGCTCGATGATCGAGTTCACCGGCGCCACGCCGGTACCGGTGCCGATCCGCGAGGAGAACGGCTTTGCCTTCTCGGCGTCCGAGACGCTGGCGCTGATCACGCCGAAGACCCGCCTTCTCATCCTCAACTCGCCGGCCAACCCCACGGGCGGCGTCACGCCCAAGGCCGAGATCGACGCGCTGGTGCAGGGGCTGGAAGCCCATCCGCATGTCGCCATCCTCTCCGACGAGATCTACAGCCAGATGAGCTATGACGGGCTCCAGCATGTCTCGCTGCTGTCCTATCCCTCCATCCGCGACCGCCTGATCCTGCTCGACGGCTGGTCCAAGACCTATGCCATGACCGGCTGGCGCATGGGCTTCTCGCTCTGGCCGAAAGCCTGGGGCGATGCCGCCCGCAAGCTGGCGGTGAATTCCTATTCCTGCGTCAATGCCAGCGCGCAATGGGCCGGGCTTGCCGCGCTCACCGGCCCGCAGGACGCGGTGCACGCCATGGTCGCCGAGTTCGACCGGCGCCGGAAGATCGTGGTCGACGGCCTCAACCAATTGCCCGGCGTCAGTTCCGTGGTGCCGAAGGGCGCCTTCTATGCCTTCCCCAACATCCGGGCGACCGGCTGGAAGGCCAAGCCGCTTGCCTCCGCCCTCCTGGAAAAGGCCGGCGTCGCCACCATCGGCGGGCCGGATTTCGGCGTGCATGGCGAGGGCTATATCCGCCTGTCCTACGCCAATTCCGCCGAGAACATCCGGCGGGCACTGGTGCGCATGGGCGAATTCCTCAGCGCCAATCCGGGAACGCAGGCGTAGGAGATGGACGTCGTGATCCGCGTTGGACAAGGTGGGACGAAGCAAGCCGAGGCGCAACGCCGATGTCCCCCTCGCCCCGCGAGCGGGGAGAGGTCCGCACTTGTTTTGCAAGTGCGAGGGGTGAGGGGCACCTCAATACTCACCCAGTCCCCTCGCGCCGCCCCTCATCCTCACCTTCTCCCCGTAAGAACGGGGCGAAGGAGCGGCCAGCGTCGCGCCATTAACACGCCAGCATAGTGCCCCACGCTTCCACTTCGATCTGAATTCGCAAGGAACAACGACATGACCGATCTCGTCTCCATCGGCGAATGCATGGTGGAATTGTCGCGCCGCGGGGACGGCATGTCGCTGGGCTATGGCGGCGACACCTTCAATACCGCCGTCTATGCGGCCCGCCTCGGGCTCGACGTCGCCTATGCCACGGCACTGGGGGACGATCCCTATTCCCAGGCGATCGCCGACCTTGCCGCAGGCGAGAAGGTCGGCATGGCCGGCGTGCCGCGCCTGGCCGGCCGGGTGCCCGGCCTCTATGTCATCGAGACCGATGCCAAGGGCGAGCGGCGCTTCTATTATTGGCGCGACAGCGCGCCGGCGCGCAGCCTGTTCGAGCTTCCCGAGGCCGAGGCGCTGATCGCCCGCATCGAGAGCGCGGGAATCGTCTATTTCTCGGGCATCACGCTGTCGCTCTATGCGCCGGCGGGCCTGGAGCGCTTCGCGCAGGTGCTGGCCCGCGCCAAGGCCGGCGGCGCCGCGATCGCCTTCGACGGCAATTACCGCCCGCGCGGCTGGGGCGGCGATCCCGCCCGCGCCCGCCAGGTCTTCGGCCGCTTCCTGCCGCTGGTCGACATCATCATGCCGACCTTCGACGACGAGCAGGCCCTGTGGGGCGATGCCACGCCGCAGGACACCATCGCCCGCCTGGCCGGCCACGGCATCGGCGAGATCGCGGTGAAGGACGGCACCAACGGCGCCTTCCTGCGCCGGGACGGCGTCGACGGCCATGTGCCGGTGCCCGAGGCCGTCTCGCCCGTCGACACCACCGCAGCCGGCGACAGCTTCAATGCCGGCTACCTTGCCGCCCGCCGGCGCGATCGCAGCAATGCGGAAGCCGCCCTGCAGGGTCACCGCCTTGCCGCGCGCGTGATCACCCATCGCGGCGCCATCATCCCTTCCGAGGCGATGGCGGGATTGTGACTCACAATTCACGCGGCTGCCGTTGGAATGCCATGTTCTGTCAGCATGAACGGCCCGTCTCCTGATCCTGGACTGAACAATTCAGGAGTGGATACCGGGTACGGTGGCCACTTCGAACCCGTTCTACTGCTGACAGGAGGCTCTGATCGTATAGAAACGATTCAGCAGCTGGGATAGTCGCATTGAAACGGGAACAGGGCATGGCTGAAGTGGTGGGCTCGCTCGACCGCGCCGTGGCGCGCGACGACGGTCCCAAGGTCCCGGCGGCCGCCATCCCGACGGCCGAGCGCCCGAAAACCGGGCTGCTCCGGCGCATCGACTGGAGCAAGGCCGGCCTCCTGGTCGGTCTCGCCATCTTCACCATCGCCGCCGCCGCGCTCTACCAGATCTTTTCCGGCATCACCTGGTCCGAGGTGAACAATGCGCTGTCGCGCATCGCCTGGGGCCAGGTGGCGCTCGCCTTCCTCGCCACCGCCCTCTCCTACAGCGCCCTGATCGGCTACGACCTGCTCGCCTTGCGCCATGTCGGCGCGCGGCAGGTGCCGCTGCCGATCATCGCCTTCACCTCCTTCATCAGCCACGCCTTCACCTATACGCTCGGCTTCGGCGTGCTCACCGGCGGGGCCGTGCGCTGGCGCATCTACCAGTCGCACGGCGTGAAGCCGAGCCTGATCCTGGCCGTGGGCGCGCTGACCACCCTCACCTTCTGGCTCGGCATCGCCACGGTCGCCGCGATCTGCCTGTTGTTCCAGCCCTCGGTGCTGGCCCCGCTGGACGGGCTCGCCCCCGGCCTCAACCTCGCCATCGGCCTTGCCGTGCTCGGCGGGGTCGCGATCTGGGTGCTCGTCTCGGCCCTGCGCCCGCGCACGATCAGGGTCGGCGAGCACGCCATGCCCCTGCCCGGCCCGGGGGCGACGCTCGGGGCCATCCTGGTCGGCCTGCTCGACACGGTGGCGGCCGCCGGCGCGCTCTGGCTGATCATGCCGGCGGGCCCCGATGCCGGCTTCATGAGCTTCCTGGCGGTGTTCGCCGTCGCCACGGTGCTCGGCGTCATCAGCCATGTGCCGGGCGGCGTCGGCGTGTTCGAGACCACCCTGATCCTGGCCCAGCCGCAGATCCCGGCGGCGGACATGCTGGTCTCGCTGATCCTGTTCCGCCTGGTCTACTACGTCATTCCCTTCGCCATCGCCTGCCTGATGTTCGGCGGCTACGAGATCCGCCAGCGCCGGCAATCGGTGGGCCGGATCGCCCGCACCATCCACGAGATCGCCCGGCCGATCATCCCGCGCGCCGCCAGCATCGCGGTGTTCATCGGCGGCGTCATCCTGTTGTTCTCCAGCGCCACGCCCGAGGAACATTACCGCATCGCCATCCTGCGCGGCGTGATCCCCCTGCCCTTCGTCGAGGTCTCGCAGCTGGCCGGCAGCATTTCGGGCCTGGTCCTGCTGGTGATCTCCTACGGCCTGGTCCGGCGCATGGCCAATGCCCAGCGCATCGCGGTGCTGCTGCTGGTCGCCGGGGCCGTCTTCGCGCTGTTCAAGGGCCTCGACATCGAAGAGGCCATCATCTGCTCGATCGTCGCCGGCCTGCTCGTGCTCTACAAGGACGAGTTCTACCGCCAGGCCGACCTGTTTTCGGTCAGACCCTCCTTCGAGTGGATCCTGGCCTGCGTCGTCGCCATCGGCGCCACGATCTGGCTCGGCTTCTTTGCCTATGCCAATGTCGACTACCAGCACAAATTATGGTGGGATTTCGCCTATAATGCGGACGCCCCGCGCTTCCTGCGGGCGACCTTGGCCATGGCCGTGGTCGCCATCGGCATCGCCGCCTATATCCTGATGCATCCGAGCCGCGCCGCCTTCGATCCGGCCACGCCCGAGGAACTCGAAACCCTGGTGCCGCTGATCAGCGATTCCACCCGCTCGGACGCGCATCTCGCCCTGCTCGGCGACAAGCGCTTCCTGCTCTCGGCCAGCGGCAAGGGCTTTACCATGTATGGCGTGCAGGGGCGCAGCTGGATCGCCATGGGCGACCCGGTGGCGCCCGAGGACGAGGTCGACGCCATGGTCTGGCGCTTCAAGGAGCTGGTGGACCGCAATGGCGGCACGCCGGTGTTCTACCAGGTCACCACCGGCCACCTGCCCGCCTATCTCGATGCCGGCTTTTCGCTCGCCAAGCTCGGCGAGGAAGCCTGGGTCGACCTGAACAAGTTCACGCTGGAAGGCAGCGAGGGCCGGCGCCTGCGCCAGGCCCGCGCCAAGGCCGAGCGCTCCGGCGCCTCCTTCGAGATCGTGCCCGCGGCGCAAGTCGAGGCCATCCTGCCCGAGCTGCAGGCCGTCTCCGATGCCTGGCTCGAGGAGAAGGGCAACAAGGAGAAGGGCTTTTCGCTCGGCTTCTGGTCGCCGGACTATATCCGCCGCTACGACCAGGCCGTGATCCGCCAGGACGGTCGCATCGTCGCCTTCGCCAATATCTGGCGCGGCGCCGACCGCCAGGAATACACGGTCGACCTGATGCGCTATCTGCCGCAGGGCCCGGCCGGCATGATGGACCTGCTGTTCATCGGCCTGCTGGCCCAGGCCAAAAGCGAGGGCTTCGCCTGGTTCAATCTCGGCATGGCGCCGCTCTCCGGCCTGCCGCGCCATCGCCTCGCCTCGCTGTGGAGCCGCGTCGGCTCCTTCGTCTACAAGCGCGGCGACCGCTTCTACAATTTCGAGGGCCTCAGGGCCTACAAGGACAAGTTCAAGCCGGATTGGCGCCCGAAATATCTTGCCTTTCCGGGGGGCCTGGCCCTACCGCAGATTCTCATGGATGTTACCGGCTTGATCGCTTCGAGCCCGAGACGCGCTTTGCCCGAGGAGGCCAGTTGATGCGCCGCATCGCCCTGTTCTGTTTCGCCCTGCTGGCCTCGACGGCATCGGCCCTGGCGGCCCCGCGCGAAGTGAAGGTGCAGGAGGAGATCCTCGGCACCGTCACCGTGCTCGCCCCCGAGGAGGAGCCCACCAAATTCGTCGCCTTGCTCTCCGACAAGGACGGGCTCACGCCGGCCTACCGGGCCGTGGCCGACAAATTGGTGGACCAGGGCGCCGCCGTGATGCTGATCGACAGCCAGGCCTTCATCGACGGCCTCGCCAAGGGCGACGAGGAGGATTGCCACTACGCCTTCGGCGACATCGAGGATTCGGCCCGCGAGGCGCAGCGCCAATTGGGCATGCAGACCTGGCGCTGGCCGGTGGTGATGGGGCTGGGCACGCTCGGCGGCACCTTCGCCTATATCAATCTTGCCCAGGCGCCCGAGAACACCGCCGCCGGCGCCGTCTCGACCGGCTTTTCCGACGAGATGGCCTCGAAGCTCCGCATGTGCGAGGGCGCGCCCGTCTCCAAGGCGGCCGACGGCAAATGGCAGTACAGGCCGCTCGCCAAGGTGCCGGGGCGCTGGACCTATGTCGGCGCCGCCGCCCCTGACGCGACCACCCAGGCCTTCGTCACCGGCACCAAGGATGCCCAATCCATCGTCGCCGATGGCGGAGCGGACGCCCTCATCGATGCCGCGGTGAAGGCCGCCGTCGAGATGGGCGCGCCGCCCAACCAGGAACTCGGCGACCTGCCTTTGGTGGAGCTGCCGGCCTCGGGCCCGCCCACGGGCCTCGCCATCTTCATCTCCGGCGACGGCGGCTGGCGCGACATCGACAAGACCATCGGCGAGATCCTGCAGAAGGAAGGCGTCGCCGTGGTGGGCGTCGACTCGCTGCGCTATTTCTGGAGCACCAAGGAACCGGACGTCATCGCCGGCGACCTCACCCGCATCATCGGCTACTACACCAAGCTGTGGGGCGCCAAGCGCGTCGCCGTGATCGGCTATTCCCTGGGCGCCGACGTGATCCCCTTCGTCTGGCAGAAGCTGCCGCCGCCCATGCAGAAGAAGATCAACCTCCTCGCCATGCTGGGCCTGGAGCCGACCGCCGATTTCGAGATCTCCGTCTCCGGCTGGCTTGGCGTCGCCTCCTCCTCGGATGTCGACCTCAAGCCCTATCTGCCCGGCCTGCCCTTCGAGAAGACCATGTGCTTCTACGGCAAGGAGGAAGTGGTGGAGAACGGCACTGCCTGCGTCTTCCCCGAAATGAGCAAGGCCACGCTGATCGAACGGCCGGGCGGGCATCATTTCGACGGGAATTACGAGCCGGTGGCCCGGGCGATTTTGGAAAGGTTGAAGAAGTAGCGCCAAGCATCGGCCAGGGCCCATCTCCGGGCTCCCTGGCACGACTGGATGGCCATCGCTCGTCTCGCGGCTCAATTCCCGACGCCACGCGAGAGGGCGGCATCATAGGAGACATCGATGAAGCGCGTTGCCGCCGGCGAGCATCATGCCGCCTATGAATTCGGTCGCCTGGCGTTGATTTCCCTCCGGGACGGCTATGTCGACATGCCTGTCACCCGGTTGCGCCAGCCGGGCGACCGCCCCTTCGGCCCCGACCTGCCACCGCAGCTTCATCTCGTCGAGGGCGGATTGAGGCTATCGGTCAACGCCTTCGCCATCGATGACGGCGAGGCGGTTACGCTGATCGACAGCGGATCATCGAACGCCTGGCACCCGAGCATGGGCTTTCTGCCTCAGGCCTTGCGCGAGGCGGGCATTGCCGTCGAGCGGATCCGGACCGTCGCCTTTACCCACACGCATCTCGATCATATTCACGGGCTTATTCTGCCCAATGGCGAGGATGCCTTCCCGAACCTCTCCCGCCTGCTGGTGCCGCGGGCAGAACTCGGGCTGTTCCGGGACGAAGCCAGACTCCAGGGGTTCCACGAGAGAGCGGAACCCTTCGAGCCGGGGCAATTCCTGGGGGCTGATATCGAGGCCCTGGCCGCTCCGGGCCACGAGGCCGGCCATACTTGTTTTCGCGTCACCAGCGAGGGCGAGACCATCCTGATCTGGGGCGACACGATCCACGTACCATCGCTGCAATTCGACAGGCCGGAGTTGACCTGGGAGTTCGACGCCGACCAGGAACAGGCGCGCGCAAGCCGCATGCGCCTCATGGCCCTGGCAGCCGACAATGGTTATTGCATCGCAGGGGCCCATCTCGACTCGCCCGGTGTCGGCCGTCTCTCACGCACGGGCAAGGGCTTTCGTTTCGAGCCTTTGTAGTATCGGCAAGCGGCGATTAAAGAATAGGCCGAGCAGATCTTGTAGCGAGAATTACGCAGATACAACTTAGGGTGACAGCGCATTTAATCGAGGACGGAAAATCTAAAGAAGATTAAATCTACTGTTACCGTCGTTCCAGCAGACTTACTACCGTAGCATTTCAGCGGCAACTGGGGAACGGCGCGACCACAGACACAGCACGTCAGGTTCTCGGGCAATCGACACGAGCACCGATAGCGAGCATTGTAAGCTGCGGCGTCGGCATCGCGATTTCTCCGACGCCATGTGAGGAGCGTGGACAACCTAATTTTGCGGCTTGCGCTGTAGCGATCGTTCGATGTTCAAGTACCGCTTGTTGGCCGAGGATGATGAGATGATAGCCGTTAGCGTTGCCGTTGGCCCGAGAATAATGCTGCAAAGTGGCACATGGTTCGATTTCCTCGATCCAGAGAGCAGTGACTTCAGAATAGAAGATATCGCAGCTGGCCTTTCCAACACATGCCGATATGCTGGTCAGTGCTCCACTTTCTACTCCGTCGCGGAGCACAGCCTGCTGGTGAGCGAGGTCGCGCACGATTATGCCTACGCGGCGCTAATGCATGACGCGGCAGAGGCTTTCATCGGCGACATCACGCGTCCTCTGAAGCAGCTTTTGCCTGACTTCAAGCAGATCGAAGCCCGCGTCGAGAAGGCGATCTTTGGCCGTTTCGGTGTACAGCAGCCGATGCCGAAAGAAGTAAAGGCTGCCGATTTGCGCGTGCTGGCCGCCGAACAGGTACAAATTATGCCACGCGAGACATCGCTGTGGGCGTTTTCTGATGGAATTGAGCCCGCGCCAATTACGGTCAAATGCCTGACGCCGACTGAGGCTAAGGAAGCGTTCCTGGCGCGGTATCGCGATCTCACCTTACATGCGACCGCGACGAGGCGCTCCCGCGTTGCATAGCGCGTCGCACTTGAGACTCTTTGCCAACCGCGAATTCGCCGAGATTGCGCCTGTGATGAAGCCGAACTACGCGCCCAAGATCCGTAAGGACCGTTCCCTCGACCGACTAGCCGAGACGGGAAACGTTGCGCAGTTCATCAGTTTCTCGCCAGACGGCACCGGGACGCGTCAGGAGTTCAGCCGAGTCGCGGGCCACACGCCCAACGATCCGTTCTTGTCTGAGCGCCTCGCCCTAGAGACGCTGCTGATGCGCAGCCCCGAGGCATCGATAAATCTCAGGAGCTTCAGTCCCGACGATCCACGCAGCCGCGAATTTGTCTACGGCATAACCAACGTCGACGATGCGGTCAGCGTTCTCGATCGGCTGTCCGGTGACGGCTTATTCGTCATCGCTAATGAGACCGTTGATGTAAAAGATGGCGGCGTGTCTGGTGTCGCACAGGGCGGCGTTATCGAATTTTCGCCCGACGACACGCCGCGCTGCGTGGAGAAAGACGGCGTCGCGTCCCTGCCGCTGCATCTTGGCCTATCGATGCTTGAGACTGTTTATGGCTTCAGGCCAGAGCTCGGCGAAACTCGCGGCGTACGCATCGAGTTCAGTGTACATCCGCGTCCGCGCGGATGGCGGCACACGCATACACTGCTTTGGGAGCATGAAGAGATCGGCCTGGAGCAGCACCAACCTGCGCTGATCTGGCCGAACAATTTCAGCCGGCATCTCGGCGACAAGGCCTACGGCCTGTTGATGGCCCATCTAGTGGGACTTCCAACGCCTCGAACCACTGTTATCGGACGTCGCGTTGCTCCGTTCAGCTTCGGCCTTGCGACCGCGAGCCGCGAAGTGTGGACGCGAACCTGCCCGCGCGAGCCAGAGCCCGGCCTCTATACGACAGTCAAGGGTTGGATTGACCCGTTCACTCTGCTTGCCGAGGAAGACAAGACCGGAGACGCCATCCGGTCGGTTCTTTGCCAAGCCGCCGTTCCAGCGCGCTATTCTGGTGCGGCGATCGTCACCGGCGACGGATCGCTGGCGGTTGAGGGACGCGAGGGAGAAGGCGACTTGTTCATGCTGGGCGTGAAAGCGCCGGAGCTTCTGCCGGCGCTGATCGTGGACTCAGTCAAAGCCACCAATCGTAGGCTTGAGGACGCACTCGGTCCGGTTCGTTTCGAATGGGTTCACGACGGTGATCGGGTGTGGATAGTCCAGTTGCACCTCGGCGCCACTCGCAGCACGTCCAAGGTGCTGGTTCCGGGCGATGCCGAAGACTGGGTTCGCTTCGACGCTCGAGACGGTCTTGAGAAGCTGCGGGCCGCATTGCGCACGCTACACCCCGGTGCCGGCCTAGCGCTCGTCGGCAATGTCGGCTTGACGAGCCATATCGCCGATGTCGTCCGCAAGGCTGGAAGACCGGCCCGCATCGTCGTTAGCTGACCGGGTCAGGTCTTCACGTAAGGTCCCTCATCCTCGGACGAGCCAGGCTTGCGCCAAAGCGGCGTGGCTTTCTCCTCATGTACGCGGTGAACGGCGAGCACATGATTCCGAATGTCTGGTACGCCGCCAGTGATGACTAGCTCGACGACGGCTTGTTCCTTGCCGCGAGCCTTTCTCCAAGTCGCGAAGTCATAGTCGGCGGTCGTCTGGAACGTGTCATTTCCGCGCTTCACGGGATTCATGATCGTGGAGCCGCTGTTGTAGGGACAGAGCAGGACGTTCTTCTCGTTGGCTTTGAAAAGGCTCGCTGTGTCCACGGTCAGCACGACCTGTGGATCTGCGCGATACGCCCTTGCCCCAAGCAGCCGCTGCAGGCGTTTGCGCGACAGCCAGAAGAAGCACTTCTTGTTCAGCAAGCGGTACCAGTCCTCGGGTGTCAGCCCGTCGAGCAGGCACTTTTTAAGCGCACTGTCCGACATTGGCTTCTGGTCCCGCACGATCGCGCCTGGCAATCCGTCGGTCTCGATCGGGATCGAGACCGGGCGGTGTTCCGCCTCAATCGCATGGCGTTTCTTGCCTACGTAGCCGTAGAGATCGAGCAGAGCGCTGGTGCTGAGAAGGCCGTGCCTCTCGATCGACGGCCAACTCCCATCCATCGCCATGTGCCAAAGACGAGGATACGTCGCGAGGAGTTCGTCGACGGTCATAACCAATTCCTTCGGTCGATGATCCCCCGAGGCTCGAACCTGGTCGAAATCAGCGAGACTGGCGCGTTCGTTACGCGCTCGACTCCCTCGATGAAGTGACGCGTCTCCTCGGTCAAGTCAGCGTATTGCCGCGCCTTTCGGTTCTCAATGCTGATGTAGTCCGAGAACGACAAAGCGATGTCGGTTGCGCCATTGAGGGAGGACGCGCGACGTACCTGCTCCCAGTCGAACTCGGCGATACGACGCGGGTTTCTCGATATTGAGCCCTTCTCGGTGCCTGCGATCTCCTCCGCCGGCACACCGCTGCGATCCGAAATCGCCTTGTAGGTTATTTCGCGCGCGATCGGCCCGGACGTGCCGCCGACCCGGATCGGATAGGTCCGCGTCACCATGATCACCTTCCGGACCCTCCCCGGGGCGATGCCCGCGTCAGCGAGACACCCCGAGGCGGTGGTGTCACGCGACGTCACGTGCGGCCAAGCCCCTTTAGCGATCGGGCCGTCCTCGCTCGGACAGACCCCATGGTGCAAGCTCAGGTCAGTGCCTTGCGTGCCTTCCAGAAAGACCTTCTTGCCCCTCGCGAACGCCGCCTCGAATAACGGGATGGCGGGCCGCACGAAGTTTTTTAGTTCTGCGACGTCTCGGGCCAATCTCACTGGAATGTCGATTGGACTGGGGTGGAACCGTCCTAGAATCTTTCGGGCAGTCGCGGCGCCGACACCCTGCTTGGTTGAGCCAATGGCGTCACCATGGGTAGATTCGTAAGTCCGGTCGGCATCTTCAATGATCATTGCCTGGGGGTCGATCGACAGTCGCACGGCGGTCAGCCCGCGCTCCCCGATTTCTTTCAGAAGTTGCGGCAGGTAAAGCGTCGCTCCGGCGCCGATGACGATGTCAGCTTTCGCGTTGGCGGCGGTTCCGGAGGGGAGCTGAATGTATTTGATCTTCTCCGGGAGAGCTGCCCAATGTCCGGCGTTCGGGCCGCCGACGCGGACGAGCATGTCATACCCGGAGGCGAGATAACTGCAGACGTGCCCCTTGCCTTCGCTGCCATATTGGCCACCCACGACAACGTCGACGAGACGATCGAGCTCGAGGGGATAAAGACCCAGGCCAGCGACCGCCTGAGCGACGACAGAATCGGGTTCGCAGCGGGAGGCGTCAACGACGCGGTCCGCGACCGCTTTCAGCGATCGAATGGCACGCTCCGTTTCACTGTTCTGGAGTTGGTCGTAGTCGGTGAACTCTCCGATTTGGCTGTGACGATTGTGGTAGCGTGCGCGGAGAACCTCGTCGTCAGCGTCGATGAAGACGTGCCAAACGCGAACCCGATCGCCAAAATGGCGGCGGATGTGATCAATCTGTTTTTTGATACGGATCGCGTCGACGATAATGACTTGGGGACTATTTTCTGACAACTTCCTCGCGAGCGCGTCAGACACCCACTTTCCATCCGTTTCCCGATCAAGGCGCTCTCCAGTCGCTTGAAGATCTTCTCGCTCTCTTTTCGCACCGATAGTCAAAAGTAATTCGCGTGTCGAAAACCGATCAGCGTCAAACCGAGCCTTCAAGACTTCGCAGAAGCTCGATTTTCCGACGCCGACTGGGCCGGACAAAGCTATAAGAACACGCATGAGAGCCCCCCTCCGCCTTCTTTCAAAGCGAGAACCTGATCCACTCGATCGGATCAGCCTATATGCTCGCTTTCTTATCTTCTAATACTTCTCAATCAAGTCTATTGTAAAGTAGATCGGCTCATGATTCTAAAATTATTCGACAAAGACACCATCTACACCGCGAAAGCGATTTTTTGATCAATTGCATGCCGGAACACGTCCGAAACAGCTAGCCTAACAGGGCATCTTCGCGCGGTTGCTGAGGCTCGCGTCGAACTTAACCCGGCTCAGCGCTCCAGCGGGGCGAAGCCCTCTTTCGGTTAGAACTTATTGCGCCCCGTCAACGAAGACGTCCTCCCGGTTCTCAACTGGTCAATGTTTGCTCCTGAGCAATCGCAAAATTGGGCCATACAACCGAAATGGAGCGCAAAACGGACATTCCGATAAGGTTCGCAAAATCACCATCTCGGTGAGGTCCGCATCCCAAAAATGAATGTCAGTTCCCCTTGACTTCACTCGATAGCCGACCGTCCCGAATCTCCCACTCCTCCCCCCCGACTTGCCCCCGTCACATCCCTGTGGAACTTTCCCTCCTCCACCGCCTTTCGGGATGCCCGCCATGCCTCGTCTCAATCGCCGCCAGACGCTGGGCCTCGGCCTTGCCGCCGGCTTTTCCGTCACCATGCTGTCGGGCGCGGCCGAGACCGCCGAAGCCGCGCCTGCCGGCACCACCTTCTCGCTGCTGCTCGTCAACGACATCTACAAGGCCGGCGACACCAAGGGCCGCGGCGGCTTTGCCAAGCTCGCGGCCGTGGTCAAGGCCGAGCGCGCCCGCGGCGTGCCCATGCTGTTCTGCCATGCGGGGGATTGCTTCTCGCCCTCGCTGATGTCGGGCTTCGACCAGGGCGAGCACATCGTCGCCCTCACCAACATGATCCGGCCCGACATCTTCGTGCCCGGCAATCACGAGTTCGACTTCGGCACCGAGGTCTATTTCAAGCGCATGGGGGAAGCGAACTTTCCCTTCTACGCCGCCAATATGCGCCGGGCCGATGGCAGCCCGGTCCCCGGCATGAAGGACAATTCGATCCACGAGCTCGGCGGCATCAAGGTCGGCGTCACCAGTCTGGCCCTGGCGGCGACGCCGCAGATGTCGCAGAGCGGCGACCTCGTCTTCGCACCGGAGCTGGAGACGCTGAAGCGCGAGGTGGAGATCCTGCGCAAGCAAGGCGCCGAATTCATCGTCTGCGTCGCCCATACCGATCGCGCCATGGACAATGAGATCGTGCGCTCGCGGCTGGTCGACGTGCTGCTGACGGGCCACGACCATGATCTCGCCATCAGCTATGACGGCCGCACGGTGATGGTGGAATCCAACGAGGAGGGCAATTTCGTCACCGCCATCGATTTCGTGGCGACGGCGAGCGGCGAAGGCCAAGGTTCAAAAGGTCTGAGCCGCAAGATCGCCTGGCTGCCGAGCTTTCGCGTGCATGACAGCCTGTCGGTCGAGGCGGATCCTGAGGTGCAGGCCGCGGTCGACAAATTGGAGGCCGAGCTGTCGCGCGAACTCGACGTGACGATCGCCACCACCGCGGTCGAGCTCGACAGCCGCACCGCCAGCGTGCGCTCCCAGGAAACCGCCATGGGCGATCTCATCGCCGATGCCATCCGCGCCCGCACCGGCGCCGATTGCGCCATCATCAATGGCGGCGGCATCCGCGCCAACAAGCTCTATCCGGCCGGCGCGAAGCTGACCCGGCGCGACATCCTCTCCGAACTCCCCTTCGGCAACACCAGCGTGCTGGTCGAGCTCAAGGGCGCCGACATCAAGGCCGCGCTCGAAAACGGCGTCTCGCAGCTGGAGAATTATGCCGGCCGCTTCCCCCAGGTCTCGGGCCTGGCCATCGTGGTGGACGCCAAGGCGCCGGTGGGGGCACGCATCGCCTCGGTCAGCGTCAATGGCGAGACGCTCGATCCGCAGAAGCGCTACAAGGTCGCCTCCAACAATTTCATGCTGGCCGGCGGCGACGGCTATGACGCCATCGGCCGCGGGCGCGTGCTGATCGGGGCGACCGACGGCAAGCTGCTCGCCAATGAGGTGATGGTCTATCTGCGCGAGAAGGGCACCCTCACCACCGGCGTCGGCGGGCGGATCAAGGTAGAGGGCTGAGGTGGGGGCGAGATGAGGCATTTGGAGATAAAGCTCGACATATGAGCCCCCTCGCCCCGTTTACGGGGAGAGGATAGAGGTGAGGGGCTCCGCCGAGCGTGCAATTTATGAGGTCGCGCAGCCCCTCATCCTTACCTTCTCCCCGTAAACGGGGCGAAGGGGTGGCGGATGTCGAGCCTTCCATCCCTTGATCAGCGCCCGTGGACGAGGACATCCGCGCGCTCCCAGACCCACCCTCAATGCCCGTGATTGGCGCCGATGCCGGCCCTCGCCTGGCGCGGCACCGGATCGGCGGAGAGCAGGGGCGCGACGATGATGTCGGCCAGCCTTTCGGCATCGCCGCTGAAGCCGTGGCCGCCGGCCTCGCGCAGGATGGCGAAATCCGGCCGCGCCTTGGCCAGGGCCGGGCAGGCCAAGGCGGCCATGCGGTCCTCCTGGCCGTAGATGCACTGGACATTGGGCGCATCGATGCGCGCCGCCTCGGGCAGGAGCGCGATCTCGTTGGGATAGTCGTCGTCGCTCAGCTCGACCCGCATGTCGGTCGCCGGCGCGATCGAGAGCAGGGAGACCACCGCGACGATGCTCTTGATGCGCTTGGGCAGGCGGTTATAGACCAGCGGCAGCGCGTCACCCCCGAAGGAATAGCCGACCAGGGCCACCCGATCGACCGGCCAGGCGGCGCGGTAATGCTTGATGATGCGCTTGAGATCGGTGGCGACCTCGCCCGGATCGCGCTTGGCCCAGAAATAGCGCCTGGAATCGATGGTAACCACGCCGACCCCGCGCCGGGTCAGCGCGGTAGCGAGGTCGACGTTGAGCTGGCCCATGCCGCCATCCCCCGTCAGCACCACCGCGAGCCGATGGGCCGGCTCGGCGGGTTCGGAGACATAGAGCGGCAGGTCGGAGAGATCCCCCGGGCCATGCGGGCCGGCATCCTTGCCGAGGGCCTCGGCCGCCTCCTCGGCGGCGCTCTCGTCGCCATCCTCGATTTCCCGCAGGGCCATGAAACTGGCGGTGGTCGCGGCCGAGACGTCGGCGCTGGCAAGCGCCGCCTTGTCGATGGCGCAGGCCGAGATGGTGTCGGGCCTCATCGTGGTGGTATGGACGGCGATCACCCCGGCGATGCGATGGCTGTCGGCCTGCAGGGCGAGCGACCGCGCGGCATCGCGGCCGAGGCCGGCCCCGGCCAGCACGGGCGTGACATAGGGCGCGATCGCCTGCTCGCGCTCGATGCGCAGCGTGGTGTCCTCGATATGGCCGGCGAGTTCGGGGCAGGTCATGCGGCGGCGGCCGCCGGCGGTGCGCCGCGCGGTCGGCCAGTTGAGGCCGATCACCAGGTCGCCGCGCTGGCGGAATTCGCTGGCGAGGGTGTCCTCGTCGCGGCCGAAGCCGTCGGCATCGGACAGCAGCACGATGACATTGGCCGGCTTGTCGGCGGGCCGGTAGAGTTTGACATCGTCGAAGATGGGGTCCTCGACGTCCTGCGGGGCGGCGGCCTGCGCGGCGGCCGGCAGTTGCGCGAGGATCATCAGGGCGGACAGGGCTAGGAACAAACGCATGCATCACCTAACAGCATGCAACGGCCCACCGCTTCGCATGCCTCAGGCCGCACCGTCGCTCATGGACCGGATTGCAATCCATGAGCGTCGACGCGACCTAAGGTAAGGTATGCCCGGCTCGATGTGCTGTCGAGTCCGCGATTGGGCGTAGGCCCATCACTTCATGTTGATGCGCGTCATCACCACGGCGGCCAGGATCAGCACGCCGCCGACGAGCTGGTCGAGGCTCAGGGCTTCGCCGAAGACGAAATAGGCGATGATCGCCGACAGCACCGGATGCGAGAGCAGGATGATCGCCACCACGCCGGCAGGCAGCCGGCCGATGCCGACCGCGCTCAGCCCCTGGCCGAGCACCTGGCAGATCAGGCCGAGGCCGATCACCACGGCCCAGCCCTGCGGCGACTGCGGCAGGAAGGGGCCGCCCTCGACCAGCACGATGGCGATGAGGCCGATGGACGCGACCACGGTGGAAACCAGCGAGGCATCGGCGGCCAGGCGGGTGTTGCGCGCCACCCTGAGCGCCACGAGATAGAAGGCATAGGCGAGCGCCGCGCCGAGGGCCAGCAGATCGCCCCTGCCCATGGTGAGGCCGGTGCGATGGGCGCCGCTGGTGATGGCGACGCCGACCAGGGCGATGGCGAGAGCCCCCAGCACCGCCGGCCGGATACGGTCGCGCAGCAGCACGAAGCCGGCGACCACCGAGGCCACCGGCGCCAGGTTCGAGATGAAGCTGGCATTGGCCACCGAGGTCAGCGGCAGGGCGGCATGGTAGAAGGCGAGATCGGCGGCAAAGGCCACGCCGGCGAGGCTGGCCGCCAGCAGACCCGGCCGGGTCACCAGGGATGCCATGCTGCCGCGCCCGGCCCGCCGCCTCTCGGCCTCGGCCCAGACGAACAGCACCGGCAGCGAGAACACCAGCCGCCAGAAGGCGGCGGCGGCCGGCGCGACATCGGCGAAGCGGATCAGGATGGGCGACCAGGCGATCGCCAGGACGGAGGCGATCATGGCGCCCAGGCCGACGGAATCGAGGGTGGGCAGGCTGGCCGGACGCGGGGCGGAAGCGATGTCGCTCATGGCGGGCTCGGAAGCTGGTACTCGTGTACTGGGACTCGTCGACGGATGAACGGATCGAATTGGCTCGACCTTTGTCATTGCCGGACATGACAAAGGCGGTGTTTCAATTGTTTCCGGATCGTCACTTACTGCCAGGATAAGCCGCGCTTCACATAAGCGAAAACGAATGTATCTTATGGCAGGATTTCATTTCCTTATGGATCTATCCCGATGCGGCATTTCGATACGGACAGCCTGGAAACGCTGGTCACCATCATCGACCGTGGCGGCTTCACCGCGGCGGGCGACGCCCTCGGCAAGACGCAGGCGGCCGTCAGCGTCATCGTCTCGCGCATGGAAGCGCGTATCGGCAAGCGCCTGCTGGAACGCTCGCGCAAGGGCGTCACGCCGACCTTCGCCGGCGAGATCCTGATCGGCTATGCCCGCCGCATCCTCAGCCTGGAGGACGAGGCGCTCGCCGCCATCGGCGGCGACGAGGCCGCCGGCCGGGTGCGCCTGGCCGTGCCCGACGACTTCGTCGACATGATGGTGTCGCCGCTGATCGGCGCCTTCTCCCGCCGCTTCCCGCGCGTGCAGCTGGAAATGCGCTGCGACCTCTCCTTCCGCCTCGAGCCCATGCTGGAGCGCGGCGAGGTGGATCTGGCCATCATCACCCAGGATCCCGCCCGCCCGCTCGGCGAAGTGCTGCGCCGCGAGCCGCGCGCCTGGTGCGCGGCACGCGACCACCGGCCCGAACTGATCGATCCCCTGCCGCTCGCGATGTTTCCCGAAGGCTGCCGCTGCCGGCCGGACGCGCTCGCCGCCCTCGACGCCATGGGCAAGCCCTGGCGCATCGCCTACACGTCCAGCCACATGCCGGGCATCCATTCGGCCGTGAATGCCGGCATGGCCATCACCATTCTCGGCATTTCCTCCATTCCCAAGGAATGGCGCCGCCTGGGCGAGGAGGAAGGCTTTCCGGAGCTGCCGCATCTCGACATCGCCCTGGTCGTGCCCGCCAATGCCAGCGTCGCCACCAAGCGCTTCGCCACCTTCCTGCGCGAAACCGTGCTGCAGCAGGAGGCGCTGGCGGCCTAGGCAGGCCCCTCTTGATCGAGCCACGGGCCCGATCAAGAGGAATCTGCAAGATAGCAAACACTTGCAGAATTTCCCCGCGAGACCCATCCGTGGGTTTCGCGGGGAAATTCTGCATAAGCGTCAGTCTGCCAGGACGCGATCGTCGCGGCAGACATTCACATTCGTGAAGGTGGCCTCATAGCCGTCGCTGAACCGGACCTTGATGTCGAAGAAGCAGTTGGACCCGCTCATGTTCAGCACCTTCGAGCTCTGCGGCGCGACGGGAGACGCCAGGTCGGCAGGCTGCCAGGGATCACTTTCGCCAGCATTGGCAAAGAAGACTTCCTGGATGGAACGGCCCGAATTACGATTGACCACCGTCACCGTCCCATCTGCAAAAGCCGATGTAGAGAGCGTCAGGCCTATCAACACAACTGATCCAAAAGCATAAATCTTCGTATTTATATTTTTCATTTCTTTTACCGCAGCATTGATAGGCGATTTTAATATAAAATCCGATCCGTCATTATCGAATAGGCATTCAGATTAAGTTCGACATGACAATGAATCGAAGTTTTCTGCCCCCATTCATTCCCGCTACGGTTACTCCTGCCCCAGAATCATTGTCAAGGCGTCCTGATGCACTGAAGCAAAGATGTGTTTAGGCGGGAACACACCCGGCTCCAATTCTTCGTTTCGCTACGTTTTCGTGCGTCCCGGCGACGCCATCGGCCTGCCGGTCGGGCGGTCATAATGGGCCCGCTGTGGCAGAGCCCTTGCCGCCTCAAATCCCCAGCACGGCGCCGTCGATCGCAACGGCGCGGGCAGACAGCAGAAAAGCGACACTATCGGCGAGGGCTGTGCTGTCCCTGCCGATCAGATTGATACGGCCGGCCGCCTTGCCGCTGAAATGGTGAATGATGGCTCCCAGCCCTCCGCGGCATGCCGCCCCCGGCCAGTCATCCCCCGATTTCGGCGCCACGAGAACGATACTGCCCGGTGCGGCCAGCACCGGCAACGCCGCCTGGAGGGCCTCGACCGCATGGCCGAGATTGAGCGCCAGCCCCGCCTGCCAGGCCTCCCGTTCCTGCCCCTCGCGCTCTTGCCCCGCCGCCATGGTCGCGTTGCAGACCAGACCGTCGAGGCGCCCGAAGATCTCGATCACGGCAGCGATGAAGGCGGCCGCCTCGCCCGGCACGGAAAGGTCGCAGGCATAGGCCAGGCAGCGCCCGCCATGGCCTTCGATCACGGCATGGGCCTCGGCCAGTTCCTGCGCCGACCGCGCCGCGATCGCCACCGCCGCGCCCTCCGCCGCCAGGCGCTCGGCGATGGCCCGCCCGACACCCCGCGAAGCACCCGTCAGCGCGATGACCTTGCCGGCGAATTCCAGATCCATGCGGGCCTCATTCACGCTCGAAGCGCGACAGTGTCAGAGTGGCGTGTGGAGCGCGGACATCTTGTCCGCTCTTGCAAGGGCGGACAAGATGTCCGCGCTCCATCCCTCACCGCATCAGGCGCGGCACCGTGCCGGTCAGGCCGGTGGCTTCCCGGATGAACAGCCGCTTGGCCGCCGGAAAGCGCTCGACCAGGCCGAGGCCGACATCGCGCACCAGGCGGATGGCGTCGTGGTCGTTGGAGAACAGGCGGTTGAGGCCATCGGTGGCGAGGCCCATCGAGACGGTGTCGAAGCGCCGCCAGCGCTGATAGCGCTCCAGCACGTCCGGGCTGCCGATATCCAGCCCGAGCGCCGCCGCATCCACCACGCATTCGGCCAGAGCGGCCGCATCGCGGATGCCCATATTGAGGCCCTGTCCGGCGATGGGATGGATGATGTGGGCGGCATCGCCGACCAGCGCCAGCCGGTCAGCGATGAAACTGCGGGCGATGCGCATCGACAGCGGGAAGGCGGCGCGTGGCCCGATCACCTTGAGCTCGCCGAGCTTGAGGCCGAAGCGGCGCTCCAGCTCGGCATGGAAGCCGGCATCGTCGAGGCCGAGGATGCGGGTCGCCTCCTCGGTCCTCTCGGTCCAGACCAGGGAGGAGCGCCGGCCCGTCAGTGGCAGGATGGCGAAGGGACCGGCCGGCAGGAAATGCTCCTCCGCCCGCCCTTCATGGTCGAGCTCATGCTCGACCGTGGTGACGATGCCGGACTGGCCATAGTCCCAGCCATGCATGGCGATGCCGGCCTGCTCGCGCAGGCGCGAGCGCCCGCCATCGGCCGCCGCCAGCAATTGCGTGGCGATGTCGTCGCCCGAGGGCAGTTCGGCGGTGATGCCGTCCTCGGTCAGCTTGTAGCGGCTGACGGAAGCCCCCTGCCCGCGCAATTCGATGCCAAGGGCCCCGGCCCGCGCCACCAGGGCATCGAGCAGCAGCCGGTTCTCCACCATATGGCCGAAGGGCTCGCCCGGCTCGACATCGCCGGCGAAGGACAGGAAGCTCGGCCGGATCGGATCGTCGAGCTTGGAATCGGTGATCACCATGTCGAGGATCGGCTGGGCCTCATCGGCCACCGCCTCCCAGACGCCGAGCTTTTCCAGGAAGCGCCGGGCACCCGTGGCAATCGAGGAGGAACGCGGATCGCGCGAGGGGCCCTTGCCGAGCATGGGATCGACGATGACGACCGAAAAGCCCGCACCGAGTTCGGTCTTCAGCGCCAAGGCGAGACCGAGGCCGGCAAACCCGCCTCCGGCGATGACAAGATCGGCTTTGCTGGCCATGTCCGAACCCCGCGCTTGACTTTCCAAAGCGTTTTGCGATTTGACGGAATCACCTCGAATCGCAAAGACGCATCCAACCAAAGAGCTAGAGCAAAGGGCGTTTCTACCAAAACACGCTTTGCTCTAGGAAGGATCGCTGCTCTGCCTTCCATCAAGGAAAGCCTCATGTCCGATCCCTTTGCGAATCTCATCTCGATACTCGATCTCGAACAGCTCGAACACAATCTTTACCGCGGCACGAGCCCGCAGGGCGGCTGGCAGCGCGTTTTTGGCGGCCTGGTGATCAGCCAGGCCCTGGTGGCGGCAACCCGTACCGTCGAGCCCGACCGCCATGTCCATTCGCTGCATGGCTATTTCCTGAGGCCTGGCGATCCAGCCGTGCCGATCATCTACCAGGTCGACCGGCTGCGCGACGGCAAGAGCTTCACCACCCGCCGCGCCATCGCCATCCAGCATGGCCAGCCGATCTTCTCGCTTTCCTGTTCCTACCATCGCCCCGAGGAGGGCTGGCACCACCAGGCCACCATGCCCGACGTGCCCACCCCGGACCAATTGCCCTCGCTCGCCGAGCTCAAGGACCAGTTCCTCGGCCATCTGCCCAAGGTCGTCCGCGACTATTGGGAGCGCGAGCGCCCGATCGAGCTCAGGCCGGTGGACATGAAGCGCTACACCGCCCGCACGCCCCGCGAACCCCGGCAATATATCTGGATCCGCGCTGCCCGCAGGCTGCCCGACGACCGGGCCCTGCACGAGGCCGTGCTGGCCTATACCACCGACATGACCCTGCTCGACACCACGCTCGTCGCTCATGGCAAGAGCGTGTTCGATCCCGACGTGCAGCCGGCGTCGATCGATCATGCCATGTGGTTCCATGCCCCGTTCAAGATGGACGAGTGGCTGCTCTACGCCCAGGAGAGCCCCTTCACCGGCGGAGCCCGCGGCTTTGCCCGCGGCGAGATCTGGCAGGAGGGCCGCCTGATCGCTTCGGTGGCCCAGGAAGGCCTGATCCGCAAGCGCTGGGACAAGCCGCCGGTCTGAGGCGTCGCGCCGGGAAGCGCTTGGGCGCGTGTCGCTATTTCGCCGTGAAGAAGGTCAGGAGCACCTTGCCCTTCTCGCCGATCAGACAGACGAAGCGGTCGGGCCGGCCCGTCTCCTTGGCCCGCTTGATATAGGCCTCGCCGAGCACGACGGTCTTGACCGGTACGTCTCCGACCTTGGTATCCGCCGCCGAGACCGCAATGCTCTCCTGGTCGATGACGAGATCGGCGACGTCAGGCGATTTCTGCTGGAGCGCCAGCAGGCCGCTTGCCTTGCAGGCCGCGACTTCGGGGGCCTCGGCCGCCCGGGCGTCGAGCGCCAGCATCATCCCGCCTGCGGCCAGAAGTGAACGCAAAATCATCGCCATATGGCCAGTTCCCCACTCTTGCTCCAGCAAAATTGCCCTGATTAACGCAAGGTGAGGTCGTTTGTTCCGCGGCTACCGGCCCATCGCGGCGAGAATGGATCGTTCCAGTGCGGCACCCTCGCCTTCCACCAGCACCATCTTGATCCGGCTGGTCGCCCCCTGCCTGATCGATACACGGCTCGCGGATACCCCCAGGGCCTTGGCCACCAGCTTCACCAGGGCCTGGTTGGCCTCGCCGTCGGCAGGCACGGCGCGTACCTTCGCCGTCAGCACGGCACGGCCATCCGCCAGGGTCTCCACGCTGCCGAGCGCATCCCTGCCGCCGCGCGGCGTCAGGCGCATCGCGACGAGCAGCCCGTCCGGCGTGATTCGCCAGGGGGCGCCAGGATCTGAAGCGCTCAAGGCACGTAGGGATAGATGTAGTAGGCGATGATCCGTTCGATGAAGATCGCGATCAAGATCGCCACGAAGGGCGAGAAGTCGATGCTGCCGAAATCGGGCAGGCGGCGCCGGATCGGCGCGAACACCGGTTCCGTCAGGCGATAGAGGGCATCGCCGATCGCCGCCACCGTGGGATTGCGCCGGCTGACCACGTTGAATGCCACCAGGTATGAAAACACCACGGAAGCCAGCACGATATAGATATAGAGCTGCAGCAGGATGAGGATGATGTCGAGGATCGCGCGCATCGGGTCTCCAAGCCTTCCGGGCCATTCACACCTGCCCTGATCTAGCGACCGGGACGGTGCACCGCAAGTGTGGGGGATCCAGAAGAGGCGGACGAGACGTCCACGGCCCAGCCGCGGCGTCACCCCCGCAAGCCTGACCGGGTTCGCGTCGGGAGCGCAACCGGCTGGGACCGCGGACATCGCGCCATTGCCTCTCACCGCGATCTCTGCGACACATTCGCCATGAGCACGCATGATCACGACCACGACCATGACGACGACCATCATCATGGCGCGCCGCCCTCCCCCATGGCCGAGCGGGTGAAGAAGCTCGAAACCGTGCTGGTCGAGAAGGGCTATGTCGACCCGGCGGCCCTCGACGTCTTCATCGATACCTATGAGAACAAGGTCGGCCCCCGCAACGGCGCCCATGTCGTCGCCCATGCCTGGCGGGACGAGGAATTCCGAGCCTGGCTGCTGGAGGACGCCACCGCGGCGATCGCCTCGCTCGGCTATTCGGGCCGGCAGGGCGAACATATGAAGGTGGTCGAGAACAAGCCGGGCGTTCACAACCTCATCGTCTGCACCCTGTGCTCCTGCTATCCCTGGTCCGTGCTCGGCCTGCCGCCGGTCTGGTACAAATCCGCGCCCTATCGCTCGCGCGCCGTGATCGATCCGCGCGGGGTGCTCGCCGAGTTCGGCGTCACCCTGCCGCCCGATACCGAAATCCAGGTCTGGGACTCGACCGCGGAGTTGCGCTATCTTGTGCTGCCCCAGCGGCCCGACGGCACCAAGGGCTGGAGCGAAATGGCGCTGGCGCAGCTCGTCACCCGCGATGCCATGATCGGCACCGGCCTCGCCATCCAGCCGGGCGGGCTGTGAGAGCCGTCAACACGCACCTTGTCATCCCCGACCGAGCCACTCGCCAGCATAGCGAGAGAGCGCGAGGGGAAGGGGCCTCGCCGGGGATGACAATCCATCCGTTTTCGAAAGATCTCAAAGCCCATGACCCGCTTCATCGCCAATGCCCGCATGTATTCCGTCACGCCGGAAGTCGAGGAGCATTGGAAGGTCCTGCTCGGCCATGTCATGGCGAGCGCCGGCGTGGACTTCGACTACGAGCCCTATCCCGCCCCGCAGCCCCTGGAAGTGCTGTGGGAGCGTGACGATCTCGGCTGCGTCTTCATGTGCGGCTATCCGATCGCCTTCCAGCTCTCGGAGGTGATCCCGATCGCGGCGCCCATTCCGGCCGCCGCATGGGCGGGCGGCAAGCCGCTTTACCGCTCCGACCTGATCGTGAAGGCCGACAGTCCCTTCCAGCGCCTCGAGGATACGTTCGGCCATCGCATCGGCTGGACCGTCGAGCATTCCCACTCCGGCTTCAACGCATTGCGCCATCACCTGCTGCCGCATCGCTCCCCCGATCGCCCGGCACTCTACCGGGAGGTCGTCGGCAATCTCGTCACCGCGCGCGGCATTCTCGACAAGGTGCTGGCCGGCGAGATCGATGTCGGCCCGCTGGACGGCTATTGGCATGAACTGATCCGCGCCTATCGCCCCGACCTCACCGAGGGCATCCGCGTGATCGGCTCGACCGGCCTGGCGCCGATCCCCTCCTTCGTGGCGGCTCCCGGCCTGCCCGCAGAGACGATCGTGCGGCTCAAGGCCGCCTTCGCCGCCGCCCATCACCAGCCCTGGTTCGCCCCACTCGGCGCAGCGCTTCGGCTCAACGGCTTCGCGCCGGTGGAGCAGGCCGATTTCGACAGGACGCTGGCCTGGGACCGCGAAGCCCGCGAACAGGGCTACACCACCATCGCCTGAGCGCTGGCCCCCTTCACCCGAATCCAGGCAAAGAAAAAGGGCGGAGAGACCCCCTCATCCGCCCTTCGAATGCCCTCCCTCAAATCCGGAAGGGCGTCATCTCTGATGCAAGCCGATCAGTACAGTGGTTCCGGCTCCAGGCTCGAACGCCTCTTGTTGGTCCTGGGCTGGGGTGCCGGCTCAGGCATGCCGCCCATATCCGCCTGTACGGTCTCGGGCTGGATACGGACCGTGGGTACGGTGCGCGACTGGGCGACCATGGGCCGCCGCGGCTTGGCCACAGGCGCCGATGCCTCGACACCGGACGGTCCCTGCTGGAAGTTGAACTGCGGCTGCGCGTTGCCACGGGCCGGCGGCAAAGCGATGTGGGAACCATCCTGCTGGGCTGCGCCCAGATGCACCTTGCCGACGGAACCGCGCGGACGCACCGGCGGCAATGCCTCCGGCACCATGCCGGCATCCGGATCATTCTGGGCAACCTGCACGTCAGGCACGGCACGGCGCTTGGCCGGGCTCAAACGGGGACGGGTCGGAGGCAGGATGTCGATGACCGGATCGGCCTGCGGAGCGGCATCCTGATAGGCCACGGTCGGCAGAGGCCGGGTGGCAGGCCGCGAATATCTGCGCGGCTGCGGCGAGGGCATCGGCTCGGCGGCGGCCACCGTCGTCGGCAGCGGCGGCATCTCGGCCTGGGCCACCATCACCGGCGGAGCGGAAGGCGCATCGCCACCGCGGCGGCGCTTCTCGTAGAAGGCATTGCCGCCGGCAACGGCCACATAATGCATGTTGTTATAGGGATAGGTGTAGCCGGCCGTATGGAAGAAATGCACGTTCTTCGACATGCCGGGATAGCGCTTGCCACTGATCACCGCATCGGCGATGCGGAAGGCGCGCTCGCGGCCGGAATCGTTCATCTTCTTGGTCAGCACGCCCGGGGCGAACTGCACACGCTGGCCAACCGTGCCGCAGATCGAGCGCGGATATTTGCCGGACTCGACGCGGTTCATCACCACCGTGCCGACGGCGAGCATGCCGTCGTCGCTGGATCGGTTGGATTCGAAATACATGGCACGTGCCAGACACTCACGCTCATTCGTGGTGCTGGCCACACGCGAGGTCGAAAAGAGGGCGCAGCCGCCAAGAGCCGAGGTGACCGCCGCAATCGCGAGGAAACGCAGGGCAGATGTGAGGGTTCGTGTCTTCATGCGCTCGTTGTGCGTTGAGAAAGTTAACGACCGGTAATCATTTTTGTGGCGGAATTGCAACGAGCCTGCAAAACTTCTCCATACGGGTGTCTTTTTAACGGGATGGTTACCCGAATCTTGCCAGCCGTGCCCGATTTGCAACACTTTTGGGGGGGCGGAAGCGCCCTTTGGTTAACGGGCTCAAGCAGTGGGGGTCCGCTCGCCGATTTCCTGGCGCAGCCATTTGAGCAGGGTCGATATGGTGCGATGGCGCCAGCGCGCTTCGGGCGCGATCAGCCAATAGCTGCCCAGCGAGACGTCGGTGTCGAGGAGTTCGACCAGCCGTCCCGCTGCGATGTCCCCGTCCGCCTGCAGGCTGGTCGACAGCGCCACACCCTGGCCCGCCAGGGCGGCGTCATGGGTCGACGAGGCCGACCACAGCCACGGCCCCTTCAGCGTGGCGGCCCGGTAGCCAGCGAGACGGAAGAAGCGATGCCATTGGCTGGCATTGTCTTCATGAATGAGCTTCTGGCCGGCAAGATCGGCGAGGCTCGCAATCGGCGCCTGCGTCGCCAGCCAGGCCGGGCTGGCGACGGGAAAGATGCGCACGCGCTGGAGCAGCGCAGCCGTCACAGGCGATGCCGGCGCCTCCTCGGCGAAGATGATGGCGGCATCCGCTTCATGCCGGGCGAAATCGGGCTGGTCCGAAGTCGCGCGTACCACGATGATCGTATCCCGCAGCACGGCCTGCAGGGCATCGAGCCGCGGCGTGAGCCAGCGGGCCGCCAGGCCCGGCGCACACCACAGCCGCAACTGGCCGCGCAGGCGCTGGGCCGGCCGCAGCTCCATGGTGACTTCGGCGAGTTGACCGAAAGCCGCAGTCGTCACTTCGAACAGCCGGGCACCGGCCTTGGTCAGCCTGACGCCACGCGCCCCGGAGGTGACAAGCTGAAGATCGAACCAGGCTTCCAGGTGGCGCACATGCCGGGACACCACGGTATGGCTGACACCGAGCGCTTCGCCGGCCTTGCGCATGGATGAAAAGCGCCCGACCGCCTCGAAGGCCCGGAGCATGGATAAAGGCGGCAGCCGGCCGCCGAAAGCCGGCCCGGCGCCATCGCCGGCATCCGCCTCCTCGGTGCCGAATGCAGCTTCGCTCGAAGGCCTGTTGCCTGGACCCGCCACCGCGCCGTGCCCTTTCCATGCCCGATCCCGCCCCGCATCCCCGCCTGCGGCCATACGCCGGGTGACTGGTGCCTCAAGGCTTCAGTGGTTACAAATCCGCACCACCGCGGCAGGCATAAAGCACCTGCCGCCTTGCGGCAAGACGTGGCAGGATTCGCCCCAAGCGCCTGATCAGCCGCAATCCAAGAGCGTCGTCACGGAAAGGCTCCGAACCGATCGGACAACAGCCCGTCGATGGTCCCGCACGGAGATTGACGAGCCGGTCGCACAGCGCCATAGCATGCGCCCACAGCGCATTGATCAAGCAATCGGAGTTCGATCCATGAATGCACCCGCCACCAAGGCGCATGGCGCCAACCGCACCCAGACGGAGGACCTTCTGGAAAGGCGCGCCAGCGTCTTCACGCGCGGCATGAGCGCGGGCCAGCCGGTCTTCGCCGCCAAGGCCAAGAACTCCGAGATCTGGGATGTGGAAGGCCGCCGCTTCATCGATTTCGGCGGCGGCATCGCCGTGCTCAACACCGGCCACCGCCACCCGACCGTGATGAAGCGGGTGCAGGAGCAGCTCGAGCGCTACACCCATACCTGCCTGATGGTGACGCCCTATGAGCCGGCCGTGCAGGTCGCAGAAAAGCTCATCGAGATCGCACCGATCTCCGGCCCCAAGAAGGTGATGCTGGTCACCACCGGCGCCGAGGCCGTCGAGAACGCCATCAAGATCGCGCGCGCCCATACCGGCCGCTCCGACGTCGTGGTGTTCAACGGCGCCTTCCATGGCCGCACTTTGCTGGCGATGGCGATGACCGGCAAGGTCGTGCCCTACAAGACCAAGTTCGGCCCCTTCCCCGGCGGCGTCTGGCGCGTGCCCTATCCGATCGAGCACAAGGGCATTTCGGTCGAGGACACCTTCGAATCGCTGAAGTGGCTGTTCAAGACGGATGTCGATCCCAAGAACGTCGCCGCCATCGTGATCGAGCCGGTGCAGGGTGAAGGCGGCTTCTACATCGCCTCGCCGGAATTCCTCAAGCGCCTGCGCGCCCTGTGCGACGAGCACGGCATCCTCCTGGTCGCCGACGAGATCCAGACCGGCTTCGGCCGTACCGGCAAGTGGTTCGCGATGGAGCATTCCGGCGTCGAGCCCGACCTGATCACCACTGCCAAGAGCCTGGCCGGCGGCTTCCCGCTCGCCGGCATCGTCGGCAAGGCCGATATCATGGATGCACCGGAGCCCGGCGGCCTCGGCGGCACCTATGCCGGCAACCCGGTGGCCTGCGCCGCCGCGCTCGGCGTGTTCGAGGCCTTCGAGGCCGAGGACCTGCTCGACAAGTCGGCCAAGCAGGGTGAACTCATCCTCAAGCGCCTCAAGGCGATCAAGCGCAAGAAGACCGGGCGCCCGATCGGCGATATCCGAGGCCTCGGCGGCATGACGGCTTTCGAGCTCGTCACCAGCCATGGCGGCAACGAGCCCGATCCCGCCGCGGCCAAGGCTCTCGCCGCCGAATGCCTCGAGCGCGGCCTGATGATCCTCACCTGCGGCGTCTATGGCGAAACGGTGCGCCTGCTCGCCCCGCTCACCATCCAGCCCAAGGTGCTCAAGGAAGGCCTCGACATCCTCGAAGCCGCTTTGCTCGGCACCAAGTAAGCCTGTCGCGATGGGCCGTTTCCGGCTCCTCGCCGTCACCATCCTGCTGGCGCTCCTCAGCGCCGGCGGGACTGCTCTTGCCGAAGTCCGCTTCGGCAGGAACGTCTTCATCGGCGGCCATGATTTCTCCAACCGCCGCTACGGATCGGTGCATATCGAGACGACGACGCGGCGCCCGCCCTGGTATGGCTGCCGCTGGTACCGGCCCGGCTCGCGCTATCAGGGCCGCCCGATCCGCACGCGCACGCAGATCTGCAATCTCAGGCAGATTCCCTCTTCGCAAAGACGATGGTGACATTCGGGGGGCGGGTCTTCAGACCCGCCTTATACCGCACCGGCTTGGCGCCTGCAGGCTGGTCTGAAGACCAGCCCCCCAATATCCTCACACCGCCTCCCACGCGCCGCTCTTTTCCGAGCGGAACAGCGCATCGATGATCTTCATGTTCTGCACGGCGTCGGCCGGACCGTAGGGCAGCGTGATCTCGCCGCGGATGGCGGCGGAGAAGGCATCGACCTCCTCGGCATATTGGTCGACCGGGGCGATGGTCTCGGCCACCGCCGAGGCGTCGCCGAGCCTGGAGCCGTCGTCGGTATAGACGGTGACGGCCTCGGCCTGCGGTGCGTTGAAGGGGATGGTGATCTCGAAGCGCTTCCTGGTGCCGACGATGTCGACCCGCTGCAGCGGGGTGAGCTGCGTCGACACCGTGAACTCGGTGCGGCGCCCCTCGCCGAAATCGAGGATGGCCGAGGCGAGGCGGTCGACGCCCGTCGCCGGATCGCGATCGACCAGGGCGACCACCCGCCTTGGCTCGGCCTCGAAGATGAAGCGGCCCGCGACGATCGGATAGCAGCCGATATCGAGGATGCCGCCGCCGCCGATGTCGAGCTGGTTGCGGACATTGGCGGGATCGACATTGTAATAGGAGAAGAAGGCCTGCACGGCCCTGACCTGGCCGAGTTCGCCCGAGCGCGCGGCCTCCCTCGCCCGCAGCCATTGCGGATGGAAGCGCACCATGAAGGCTTCCATCACCAGCCGGTCGCGCGGCAGCACCAGCAGCTGCGCCGCATCCTGGGCCGTCAGGCCGATCGGCTTCTCGCACAGCACATGCTTGCCCGCCGCCACGGCCTGCAGGGTGAGAGGCACATGGAGGTGGTTGGGCAGCGGATTGTAGATGGCATCGATATCGGGGTCGGCCAGCAGGGCTTCATAGGACCCATAGGCCTTGGGAATACCGAGCTCCTTGGCGACGGCCTCGGCACGGGCCAAGTCGCGCGAAGCGATGGCGACCGCTTCCGCGCCCTTCGCCCGCTGGATGCCTGGAATGACCTTGCCCGTGCCGATCTTTGCCGTTGAAAGGATGCCCCAGCGCGTCTTGGCCATCGCGATTCGCTCCCGAGAATAAGTCCGACATATGGATTCGACTCATTCTTGGCATGGCCAGGGACGGGAGGAAAGACCTGCCGTTGCAGGTGGCGCCGCCCCATCGGTGCCAGCTATGGACTCGACCTGCGAATTGGCGGCAGATAGACAGATCCGATCCTTCGGCAACAGAAATAGTTTCAGCCCAAGAAATAGTTTTAGCCATGAGCAACAACCGAACACGCCCCCCGGGCGATCCTTGGAAGAATGCCGAGGCCGTCTTCAAGCCCGCAGCACCCAAGGCACCGGCGGCGGCCGCGCCACGACCGGCCCTGCCCAATGCCAAGGAACTGGTTTCGCTGCGGATCGACCGCGACGTGCTGGAGCACTTCCAGGCTGATGGACCCGGGTGGCAGGACCGCATCAATGCGATCCTGCGGGAGGCTTCCGGCGTGGATCACTAGAGCAAAACGCGTTTTCACGAAAACGCTTTTTTACTCTAACTCTTTGGTTCGACGCGTCTTTGCGATTCCAGGTGACTCGGTCAAATCGCAAAACGCTTTAGCCCGGTCTTCGGCCGGACGAGCTGAATGCTGAGAACGACGGCTGAAAACGCGATCTCAGCCCGTCACCAGAAACTCGGGATCGGCCGGAATCTGCATGGCCGTGACCAGATGATTGGTCTTGCCGGCCAGGCCGATGATGGCGATGAGCTCGCCATATTGCGCGTCATCCATCCCCTTGGCCCGCGCGGCCGCCGTATGGGAATGTACGCAATATTGGCAGGAATTGGCGGTGGAGACCGCGATATAGATCAGCTCGCGCGTGAGGGGATCGAGCGCGCCCTCGCCCACCATCACCGCCTTGACCTCTTCCCAGGTGCGTTTCAGCAGCACCGGATCATTGGCGAGGCCGCGCCAGAAATTATTGACGAAATCGGATTTGCGCGTCGCCCTGATGTCGTCGAACACCGCCTTCGCGGCCGGGTTGGCAGCGACCTCGTCGTCGCTGAGAAGTCTTACGGTGGCCATCTTGTACTCCTGTGCAGATTGCGCGCGTAGCGTAACTATACAAACCCTAGCGCGACATTTGTCATTGCCGGGCTTGACCCGGCAACCCAGTCTCTTTTCAGCACAGTGAGCCCTCGGCACCTGGATGCCCGGGTCAAGCCCGGGCATGACAAAAGGTAGCGTTTCAATCGCGATATCAGACAGTTACAGTCCCGCGCTCCAATCGCTCCAATCATCCACGACCTACCCCAGCCTCTCCCCGCTCTCGCCATCGAAGAGGTGGAGGGCCCTGTCGTCGAAGCCGATGCCGACCTTTTCGCCGATCTCGCGCTGGAACTCCTTGTCGACCTTCACCGTCACGCTGGCCGCCCCGCAGCGGCAGGTGACCAGCGAATGATCGCCGATCAGCTCGATGGCGAAGACCTCGCCGGCGAACTTGCCGAGATCCGGCTCGGTCACCCGGCAATCCTCGGGCCGGATGCCGGCAACCGCCCGTGACGTCGAACTGGTGTTGGTGGTGCCGAAGCCGCCGGCCTCGGAGGAAAAGCGCCCTTCCTTCAGCTCTCCCTCCAGGAAGTTCATCGGCGGCGAGCCGATGAAGCCGGCGACGAAGAGGTTGGCGGGCCGGTTGTAGATGTTGGCCGGCGTATCCAGTTGCTGCAGCACGCCCTTGTCGAGCAGGGCCACGCGATGGGCCAGCGTCATCGCCTCCACCTGGTCATGGGTGACATAGATGGTGGTGATGCCGAGCTCGTGCTGCATGTGCTTGAGTTCGGCGCGCATATGGCCGCGCAGCTTGGCATCGAGATTGGACAGGGGCTCGTCCATCAGGAAGGCGGCGGGGCGGCGGATGATGGCCCTTGCGAGCGCCACGCGCTGGCGCTGGCCACCGGAGAGCTGCCGCGGCAGGCGGTCGAGCAGATGATCGAGCTGGACCTGGCGGGCCACGTCCTTCACCGCCGCCTCGATCTCGGCCTTGGGGCGTTTGCGCACCGTCAGGGGATAGGCGATGTTGGCGAACACCGTCTTGTGCGGATAGAGCGCATAGGACTGGAACACCATCGCGATGTCGCGATATTTCGGCAGGACATGGGTGACGTCGCGCTCGCCGATCCGCACCGAGCCGGAGGTCACCGTCTCCAGCCCCGCAATCATGCGCAGGGCCGTGGTCTTGCCGGAACCGGAGGCGCCCAGCAGCACCAGGAACTCGCCATCCCTGACTTCGAGGTCGAGCCCCTTGACCACGTCGACGGCGCCGAAGGATTTGTGGACGTTGTTGAGCGTGACTTGCATCTTCAACCCTTGACGGCGCCGACCATCAGGCCTCGCGCAATATGCTTTTGCAGGAATGCGGCAATCACGATGACGGGCACGATCATGATGACGATCAGCACCGACATGTACCACCATTGCGGGCCGCGCGTGGTGTTCTGGGCGGAGACCAGCACCGGCATGGTCTGCGCATTGGCATTGGAGAGGAACAGGGCCAGGAGATATTCGTTCCAGGCCAGGATCAGCACCAGCATGAAGGTGGCAGCCAGTCCCGAGCGCACCAGCGGCAAAGCGATGGTGAAGAACACGCGCAGCTTGGAAGCGCCGTCGATCTCGGCGCTCTCTTCCAGATCCAGCGGAATGCCGGCGAAGAAATCGCGCGTCAGCCAGACCACGATCGGCAGGTTGACGGCGGTATAGGTCGAGATCAGCGCGATCTGGGTGTCGAGCAGCTTGAGGTTCTGGAACATCACATAGATCGGCAGCACGGCCACGATCGGCGGCATGATGCGGTTGGAGATCATCCAGAACTCGATGTCGTTGTTGCCGAGCGCCGCCTTGAAGCGCCGGCCGATGGTGCCGAGGATCATGAAGAACAGCACCAGGGCCGCCACCACCGCTGCCGGCCAGGGCACGGCAAACACGGAGACGGCGACGATGACGCCGGCGGCCAGGACGATGAAGGCGATGATCGCCGCGAGCTTGACCTGGAAGCGGATGCGCACCAGGGCATAGGCGGCGAGCGAGCCGATGATCAGGGCCAGGACGGTACTCACCAGCGCCACGATGATCGAGTTCACATAGGGCCAGAGCGTGTTGTTCTGGAACAGCATGAAGTTCCAGGCATCCAGCGTCGGCTGGAAGTCGACGAAGGGCAGGTAATAGGGGCCGGCATCGACCTGGATCTGCACCTTGAGCGAGGTGACCAGCACCCAATAGAGCGGGAAGAGCACCACGAAGGTCCAGCCCACGAGCGCGGCATAGGTCAAGGCCTTCGGGATCGGGGCCAGTTCCTCCAGGCTGCGGCGCTCGAACAGGCGGCGCAGCAAGGGACGATCATCAGGAGTTGCACTCATCCCTGATACCTCCGGCTGGGTCGCACCACGAAATTGAAGAAGGAGACGCAGGTGATCGTCGACACGAACAGGAGGAGGTAGCCGACCGCCGCCGAGCCGCCGAAATCCTGAGTCCGCCAGGCGATGAAGGAATGCAGGGTCAGCGATTCCGTCGCCAGGCCCGGGCCACCGGCGGTGAGCACGTTCGGCATGTCGATGATCTTGAAGGCTTCGATCAGGCGGATCAGCACCACCGTGGCCGCCACCGGCGCGATTGCCGGCCAGGTGATGTCCTTGAAGATCTGCCAGGGGCCGGCGCCATCGAGATGGGCCGCCTCGAGCTGGTCGCGCGGCTGGTTCTCGATCGCCGCCAAGAGCACGATGAACATGAAGGGCGTCCACTGCCAGGTATCGCCGACCAGCACCATCAGCCGCGCCGACCAGGCTTCCGTGGCCCAGGACCATTGGCTGACACCGAAGAGCTGGCTGAGCGGGGCGAAGGGTCCCTTCTGCATGTCGGCCAGCATGCGGAAGATGTAGGCGACGCCCACCGGCGTCACCATCACCGGAATGAAGAAGATCACGCGGAACCAGCTGCGGGCCCGGATCGGCTGGGCGCAGAGCAGTGCCAGGCCGAGACCGATCAGGAACTGGACTGAGACCCCCACCACGACATAGAGCAGCGTGTTCAGGAGCGTGCCGGGAATGCCGCCGGCCACCGTGGTGGCGAGCACGGTATAGACGATGCCGGCGACCAGGCCGGCGGTGATCAGCCGCCCGAGGAAACCGAAGAGCGTGAAGCCGTCGCGGGCAAAACGCACCAGCCACAGCGCGAGCAAAGCGAGAGCCGCAGCAAAGAGCAGCCATTCCAGAAGGCCGAAGACCTTGAGCGTACCGAGGAAGTGATATTGCTGGGCCCCGAGGAACAGGCGCAGATAATTGTAGAAGCCGATGAAGGTGAGCGTGAAGCTGCCGCCGGCGAGCTTGAAGCGCGACAGCGACAGATAGGCCGAGGCGACCAGCGGAAAGATGGCGAAAGCCAAGAGGATGAGCACCGCCGGCAGCACCATGATGCGGCCGGAATGGCGATCGACCCATTGAGAGAGACGCTCCCGCCGGTCGGTTTCATCGGGGATGGAGAGGTTGACGGCCATATTTTTCTCAACGCGTCGTTTTGAGATTCAACCGGTTTTGAGATGGCGCCGCTCTTTACCCTCCCCTGGAGGGATCGGCCATTCCTCTTGAATGGCCTGGGGTCGACGCGCAGCGTCGGGGTGGGGTGACTTTTTCGCGGCGAAGGGCGTTCTGCAGCCTCGCTCGTCTTGCCAGAACAAAGCGCCTCTTCACCCCACCCCGGACTTCGTTCGCCCCTCCCCCTCCAGGAGGAAGGTAGCCCCCTATTTCGCGCCCAGCGTGTTCTTGTAGAACTTCAGCTGGTCCTCGGTGCCGATCTGGTCGTTGAGGTCCTTCCAGCCATCGGCGACCGCCTTGACGGTGGCTTCCTCGTCGATCTCGCCGGCCAGGAAGCGGGCGATCGCCTCATCCAGCACCACCTGCTGATATTTCTGGTTCTGCGGGATGCGCAGGTCCAGGATCATGTTCGGGCTGTTGAGGCTGTCCTTGATGGCACCGAGATAGGAGGCCGCCGCCTTCTCGCTCATGCCGGCCTTCTTCCAGCCGTCGTTGTAGCTGAGCTGGGAGGTGCGATAGGCGTTGAAGCCGGTCTTGCCGATGGTGACGTCGACATTCGACTGGGCCGGCGCGCTCATATAGGAGAAGAAGGCATAGGCCGCATCCTTGACCTTGTCCTTGGCCTTGACGTTGATGCCGCCGCTCCAGCCGCCGAAGGCGGCATAGGGCGCATGGTTCACGCCGTCGATGGCATTCGGGCAGGTCTCCTTGGAGCAGGCTTCGAGCTTGCCGGTGTCCCAGTTCAGCACCTGCTTGGCCCCCGGCATGATGGTGGCGCCCGTCTTGTCGATCACCCTGGAGGTCGCGGGATCGATGGCGAGCACGCCGACATCACCCCAGTCGAGGTTGAGGGCGCATTTGCCGGAAGTGAACAGCGGGCGGGTGTCCGACACGTCCATGTTCAATTCGTCCGGCGGGCCGTACTTGCCGGATTCCTTGAGGAAGGACAGCGCTTTGCGGAAGGCCTCGTTATCGACGAGCGGCGTCATGTCCTTGGTGTTGAAGAAGGTGCCCTGTGACGTGCCCTTCGACTGGGTCATCGAGCCGACCACGTCGGTGACGAACCAATAGCTCTGGGCGTTGCGCTTCTTGGCGATGCAGGAGCCATAGACCTTCTGGCCGTCGACCTCCATGCCGTTCAGCTTCTTGGCCGCTTCCAGATATTCGTCCCAGGTCGTCGGCGGTTTCAGCCCTGCCTTGTCGAAGATATCGGTGCGGTAATAGAGCATGTGAAAATCGCCATCGAACGGCACCAGATAAGTCTTGCCGCCATAGCTCGACGAAAAGTCGCGGAAGAAAGGGGCGATATCGTCCCAGGCGATCGCCTTGTCCTTGGCGACCCGGCCGCCGATGTCCTCGAGATAGCCACCGGCGACATAGTCCACCATCCATTGCGGCGCGAACACGGCCGCATCCACGGAATTGGTGCCGCTCGCCCAATCGGTCAGCACCTTCTGGTAGAGATCGGAGAAGGGCACCGCGATCACGTTGATCTTGGCGCCCGTCAGCTTCTCGAATTCCGGCGCGCGCCGCTGCAGCGGCTCCTGGATGGCGCCCGTCTGCGTCATAATGTTGACGGTGACGCCATCGAACTCGCCCGCCTTGGCCGGCAGCGCCGCTCCCGCGAGCGCCGCAGCCATCAACGCGGCGCCAACAACTCCGCCTTTCGAAGCCATTCATCCCTCCCAAATGTCGTTTTTGTGTTTTTATGCCGATGTCAGGCGCTGCATTCACGCCAGTACATCCCTGCAGCCGGACATCGCGAGCCGATTATGGCACCGGCGCTGAGAAAACGTCAAATGTCGGATCATTGACTGGAAGATCGCTTTTATTCCAGAATCAGCTATAGGATCGGCGATGAGTTCTTGAATGCTATACCGTCGATGAAAGCATTGTTTACCTGCCCGTCAAGTTCACCTCTCCGGCTCCTTGCCGCAAGGGACAGTACAGTTTATCTTTCAATATTCTCGCGTTATTTCCTCTACTGTAATCTCCCGGTTTAGTCGCGGATGACCGCAAGAGCCTAAAGACCAACGACGACATGTCTCCCCGGTTCGTGATGAATGACTGGCCATGTGAGGAAGCGGCATCGTGTTTGCGCCCTTGATGAAAGGCCATAAGGGGCTGGTTCGCGTCGGAGCGTCGCAATGGAGCGTATGCGAGGTCGATCCTCACTTCGTCTTCAAGCTCGGCCCCTGGCCCGCCAGATATGTCGCCATCGAAGTCATTTCGAACGGCCCAGAGCTCGAACCGCACCTTTACATCGATACCGGCTATGGTTTTCGGCCCGAACAGGTACTGCCGCTGCCGGCGGCGCGTCACGGCGTCTATGCCTTCCGGACCAGCGGCATCAAAGGCTTCCGTCGCGTGCGCTTCGACCCCTGCGAGGACTATCCGGGGGCGAACGGGGAGCAGGGCAGCTTCACCCTGAACATCCGCACGGCCCGCTCCCTGGCCTCGCTCCGCCGGCAGCTCGGCACCGCCGCCGACCACTTGCATCTGCTCGAGCTCGACGAATTGGCCAAAGCGCCGCCACCTCCGCGCCAGCTCCCGCCGGAGGAGCATTTTCGGGCCGTCCTGCATCTGGCCGAGGCCGGCCTTCGGCAGATGGAGCCATCCGAGGAAAGACCGCCGGCACCGCTGCTGTCCTTCGTGGTTCCGCTTCGCGATACGCCGACCGCCTTTCTCGATACCCTCCTGAACTCGCTGCGCGGCCAGCGCGCCGGCAACTGGGAACTGCTCCTGTGTGACGATGCATCCAGCAACAGGGCTACCCTCGCCTGGCTCGAACGCCTGGAGGGACAGCCCCGGATCCGCATCCTGCGCAATCCGCGCAATCAGGGCATTGCCGACACCACCAATCTTGGCCTCGCCGCGGCGCAGGGGGAATGGGTCGGCCTCATCGACCATGACGACGCCCTCGCGCCGCTGGCCCTCGACTATCTCAACGAGACCATCCGCCGCCATCCCGACGCACAGTTCATCTATACCGATGAAACCATCACCGACGCCAAGCTGAAACCGACGGGCTATTTCTTCAAGCCCGCCTATGACCCCGTGCTGCTGTCCGGGGTCAACTACATCAATCACCTCTCGCTCTATCGGCGCCAGCGTCTGCAGGCGCTGGGCGGCCTGAGCGCCGGCTTCGACGGTTCGCAGGATTATGAACTCCTGCTGCGCTATCTCTCGGGACTGCCGGCCGAGACCATCGTCCACCTGCCCTACCCCGCTTATCTGTGGCGGCGGCACCGGACGTCCTTTTCCAACGCCAACCTGGCCACGGCGGTCGGCCACGCCCGCCGGGCCCTGGCCGCGCATTATGCCAGCGACGGCATCGCCGCGCCGGTTGGTCCGGCACTGGTACCCGATCTTCACCGTGTCGAACTTGTACCCGATCGCCACCGGTGGCCCTCCGTCAGTATCGTCATTCCCAATCGCGACAGTCCCGCTTTGATCGGCCGCCTGCTGGCCGACCTCTATGAACGCACCGACTATGCCGATTTCGAGATCATCGTCGTCGACAATGGCAGCACGAACGCACAGACGCTGTCGCTCTACGAGACCATGCGTGGCCAGCACGATAACTTCCGGACAGTGATGACAACCGAGCCCTTCAACTTCTCGCGCCAGGTCAACCGGGGCATGCGGGAAGCAAAGGGGCAGGCGATCCTGCTGCTCAACAACGACATCGAGATCGCCGCCGCCGGCTGGCTCAAGGAAATGGTGAGCTGCCTCGACTATCCGCAAACCGGCATCGTCGGTGCCCGCCTGCTCTATCCCACCGGCAGGCTGCAGCATGCGGGCGTCATCGTCGGGCTCGGCGGTCTGGCCGGCCATTGGTACGCCAACGCAGCGCAGGACTCGTCGGGACCGATGAACCGTCTCAAGGTACGCCAGACGCTCAGTGCCGTCACCGGCGCCTGCATGCTGATCTCGCGCCAATGCTACGCCCGGGTCGGCGAGTTCGACGAGACGGCTTTTGCCATCGCCTATAACGATGTCGATTATTGCCTGCGTGCAGCCGCCGCCGGCCTGCGGACCGTGTGGACGCCCTTCGCCACCCTCACCCATCATGAATCCGCCTCACGGGGCAGTGACGAGACCAAGGCGAACAAGGAACGCTTCCAACGCGAAAAGGAGGCCTTGCGCCAAAAATATCATACGGATGCCTTCGAGGATCCAGCTTACAGCCCCTGGTATTCCAGGCATTTGGCCACCCCCCGAGAAATTCTGCCGCCAAGCCTGCCATCGCCGCGCTCCTGGACGACAATCCCGACTGGTTCCGGCGAAACCGACATGTCCCTCCTGTTCAAGGCCGACCAAGCATGACCGTCATCACCGGGCGCCAATCCCGCAAGGCACGGCCGCCGGCATGAAGCTTACGCCGCTCGTCGATGTCGTCCTGCGGGACGGCCGGACCATCTCGCAAAGTGGCCTGCCCTGGCTCAGGATCGAAGCGCCGGCGCGGCTATGGGCCGGGCGTTGGGTCCGCCTCGTCTTCGAGGCCAGCCTGCTCGACCCCCTGACCCGGCCGATCCTGCGCATCGTCCGCCCAGGCGGCGAGGAGGAAGTGATGCTGCCCGCTCCGTCCTTCGGCCGCGGAAGCTGGATCGGCTTCCTGCCGTCCGATGCAACCGAGCTGCACCTGTCGCCGGTCGATTGGGCCGGCCCGTTCGCGTTCCGGCTGGTGAGCCTTGGCCGCGTCGGCCCGTTCCGGCGGTTGGCCAGAGGCGCACGGCGCCACCCCAAGGCGGTCATGAGCGCGCTGTGGGCCGGCATGCGCGGCAATCGGCAGGTGGAGCAAACCCGGCTCAGGCGTGCGCTGGGGGCGACGCCCCTCACCATGTACGAGGCCTGGCGCCTCGAGCGCAGCCGCGCCATCGAGTGGACAGGCCTCGACATGCCATCGCCGGCTGCCCTCGGCATAGGTTTCCATCTCGTCATCATCGGGGATCCATCGAAGCATGCGGCGGCGTGGCACGACTTCCTCGCCTCCCAACCACTCAAGGGCATCGCCCTGTCATGGGCTTCCCCCCAAACCTCCCTTGCTCCCCTCCTGAACGGGATCGCGGAGGATGATCTGGTGATCGGCCTGCGGGCAGACGACCGGCTGACCGCTTTCGCCCTGGCCGCCGTTGCCCAGCGAGCCGTCGAAGACCCGGCAGCCCTTTATTATGGCGACGAGGAATGTGACGGCACGCCCCGCTTCAAGCCGGACTGGAGCCCCGTCCTCGCCCGCCATGCGGCGCTGCTCGGGCGGGCCTGGTTCGCTCGTGCCAATTGGCTGCGTCAGGTCATGCCCTCCGGCGCCACGGTCGAGGACCTGCTGTTTCGTCCGCCCGTCGACGCCCTCGTCCGGGCCGTGCATGTTCGCCGCATTCTGCTCGCCACCCCGCATGCCAGCCCGGCCGTTCCTCTTCCTCCGCTCAGCCCGGCCGTCATGCTCGCCGGGGGGCAGTCGCCGATGTCGACGATCATCATTCCGACCCGGGATCGGGCCGACCTGTTGTCGGCCTGCATCGGCAGTCTGCTCGACCGCACCCCGCAGGACCGTTTCGAGGTCGTCATCATCGACAATGGCAGCAGGGATCCGGACACCCTGGCCTATCTGGAGAACGTGACGAAGGACCCTCGCTTTTCCATCCTGCGCAGCCCCGGATCCTTCAATTTCGCAGCCATCTGCAACGAGGCAGCAGGGCGGGCCCGCGGTGACACGCTGGTCTTCCTGAACAACGACACCGAGATCCTGTCCGACGATTGGCTGTCCCGGCTGACGGGCTGGGCCCGGCAACCGGACATCGGGGCCGTCGGCGCGAAACTTCTCTACAAGGACGATACGCTGCAACATGGCGGCGTGGTGCTCGGCATGGGCGGGCGGGCTGCCCATTTCGAGCGACGCCTGCCACGCACCGATACCGGCTTCTTCGGACGGCTCTCCCTGCCGCATGAATTGTCGGCGGTCACGGCCGCCTGCCTGGCGGTCTCGCGCGAGAAGTTTCGCGACATCGGCGGCTTCGACCAGCACAATCTTCCGATCGACCTGAACGACATCGATCTGTGCCTGCGCCTCAACGAGCGCGGCTGGCGAACCTTGCTGGATCCGTGCGTGGTACTGCACCATCACGAGTCCGCCTCGCGCAGCAACAAGATGCCGTCCGAGGTGCTGTACAGAAAAGAGATAGGATATTTCCGTTCGAAATGGCTCCACCTACTTAGGAACGACCCCTACTTCCATCCCGCGCTCTCGCTGGAGTGGTATAGGGCGGCCCTCGGTTGAGTGCAGTTTTTTGAGATTTTGTCTCGAGGTAGATTATTTGGACATAAATTTCGGGCTACATATTGCGGCGCAGCGATTTTAAGGTCTCATCCATGCTGAATTGCGCTATGAAGAGATGGGGGCTGGGCCATCATAGTGGCATATCGAGAAACACTGCCGACTGGAAAAGTAAATGCTATCGAGATGGCTTGGCAAGCTGCGGCGCCAATCGGTTCCCGCATTCCTATCCGAGCAGAAATCGCTAAAAGTATTTGATCGCTATGTAGTTTCGATGCCCAGCCATCAGAACGCCGTCGATGTCATCCCGGGTTGGAACAGTGGCTTTCCGCCGGAACTGGGTATTAGCGCCGGGCCGCTGGCGACCTATCTGGACCCGCGGATCGCCTGGATGATGAATCAGCACGGCCCGCTCGAGGGCAAGGTCGTCCTGGAGTTGGGACCGCTGGAGGCCGGCCATACCGTCATGCTCGAACGCGCCGGCGCCATGGTCGATGCCGTCGAGGCCAATCAGTCGGCTTTTCTGCGCTGTTTGATCACCAAGGAGATCTTCGGCCTGTCGCGGTCGCGCATCTGGCTCGGCGATTTCGTCAAATGGCTGGAGAACACCGAGAAAACCTACGATCTCATCGTTGCGTCCGGCGTGCTCTACCATGCCGACGATCCGCTGCATCTGATCGAACTGATCGCCAGGCGAACCGACGCGGTCTATTTCTGGACCCATTTCGTGGACGATGAACTCATGCCGCCATCGGATCCGAGACGAGCCGTCTTCGCCCGCCAGCCGCAGGTCCAGGATTTTCACGGCATCGCCGTGCGAACCTATCCGCGAACCTATCGCGGTGCCGCCAAACATGCCGAATTCTGCGGCGGTCCCATGGATCGGCATCGCTGGCTCAACCGCGACGATTTGCTGGCCGCCCTGCGGGCGGTCGGCTTTGCCCACATCACCTTGGAGGATGAGGATCCCGACCATCGCTACGGGCCGGCGATGTCGATCTATGCGCGGAAATAGAACGGTCGATCCCGAGATCCTCGAGCAGGCCGGCGCCCGCGGCAGGCTCGATCGGACAGGAATAACGGTGCGGATGAGCGCAATCTGGATATGAGAACGGATCTGAAGCAGCAAAAGGACGGCGAAGCCAAGGAGCTCCTGCCGCCCCCCGGCCCGGAGGAACGGCCCAGGCGGACCGGGCTCGCCTTGCGCCAGTTCGCCAATGCCACCAAGGTGTTCCGCGGGCGGAGCACAGACGTCACCGTCGTCGACGATACCCGTTCGCCCGAAGCCGTTCCCGACCTCGGTTCGCGCCAGTCCAGGCCTTATCTGTGGAGTTTCGTCCTGCTGGTGCTCATCCCGAGCATCGCCGCGTTCGTCTATTTCTTCGTCATCGCATCGGATCAGTTCCAGTCCGAAGCCCGTTTTACCGTGCGGGCCATGGAGCCGGAAATGTCGGACAAGGGCGGCGAATCGGAAACCGCGGCCACCCCGACGAGCAGCTCGATGATACCCGTAGCAACCGCCCAGAACGCGCATATCGTTGCCAACTACATCCGCAGCCGTGCCATCATCGATGACATCGGCGCGCAACTGAACATCCGCGAGATCTTCCAGCGTCCGGAAGTGGACCGCATCGCCCGCCTGTCCAATAAAGCTTCGATCGACGAACTCACCGACTATTGGCAGCGCAAGGTGGATGCCTATGTCGACCCCGTCTCCAACATCGTCACGGTGGATGTCACCGCCTTTCGCGCCGAGGATGCCCTGCGGCTGAACCAGGCCGTGCTGGCCGAAAGCGAGAAGCTGATCAATCGCATGTCGGAGCGGGCGCGGCGGGACGCGACCCAGGCCGCAGAGGCCGAAACGCGCCAGGTCTTCAAGCAGTTGCAGGACAGCCTCAAAGCGCTGCAGGACTTTCGCAACAAGGACGCGCTGATCGATCCGAGCCAACAGGGTACCCAGATCGCGACCTTGCTGATGCCCCTGATGACGGAACGGCTGAAGCTGAAGAATGACGAGGCGGTGATGGCGGCCGAGCTTCAGCCCGACGCCCCCAGCCTGCGCGTCCTGCGCAATCGCATCGCCTCCCTGGATGAGCAGATCGCGGCGTTGCGCGGACAATTGACCGGCAGCGACTCCCAGACCCTGGCCACCTCGCTTGCCAAATATGAAGAGCTCGACGTCGACCGCCTGCTCAACGAACGCAAATACGCCCGGGCACAGGCGGCGCTGGATCGCGCCGAGATCAGGGCACAGAGACAGGCCGTCTATCTAAGCATGTTCGTGCCGCCAAGCCTGCCCGAATTCGCCAAATATCCCTACCGCCTCGTCTATCCCCTGATGTTCTTCCTGTCCCTGCTGATCATCTGGGCGATCGGCGCCCTCACCTATGCGTCCGTGGAAGACCATCGGCTGTGAGCAGCGGCGACCAGCACTCCGGTTCGGCCATGCGGGTGGGAGGCCACGGTCGGTGAAACGGCTCAGGTCCCTGCTGAAATCGTTTCGTGAACGCCCGGCGATCGCAGCCGATTTCGACCCTGTCTTCTACGCCGCCCATCATCCCGATCTGCAGGGCCTGCCCAGTGCCGAGCGCCTGTGGGCCCATTATGTCGAGCATGGCCGACGCGAAGGGCGTCCACGCAATCTCGGCGAGGCAATCGCGGAGTGGGAGCGGCGCTTTGGTCCGCTACCACCCGCCTTCGACGTCACGGCCTATCGCCTCCTCAATGAGGACCTTGCCCTCGCTTACGTGCACGACCACCAGTTCATCCGCCATTTTCTCGAGCATGGCAGGCAGGAAGGCCGCCCCTTCCTCCTCGACATGCCGACCGGCGGAACGAACGCCGTTCCCGGCGCCTGGCCAGCTCTGTTCCGCACGCCCGAATTCACGGCGATGGCCCTGGATTGGCTGCCCTCGAGCGCCCTGTCGCGCGCCGAGGCGCTGCGCATCTTCGTGGAGAGTGGCATCGAGCGCCTCGCTCCGATCAGCTTCAAGCACGGCTTCGACCCGCAGTTCTATCGCCAGACCTACGGCCGGGCCGAGGCAACCGATGCGGCTGAGCTCTACCGGACCTGGCTCACCGAAGGCGTTTCGGCCGGCCGCGCGCCCAACGAAACCGCATTCCTGGAGCCCTATCTCGGGGGGCGCTGCTATCCCGCGGATTTCGCCTGGCAGGCCTATCGGGCGGGGCTGCCGCCGGCTGAAAGCGCCGGGATAGCCAATCGTGCCGGGGCCTTGGCGCACCTGTTCGAACGAGGCTTCGAGACAAATGGAGACGTCGGCGACATCGCCGGTTTCGATCTCCTGGCGGCAATCGGAGACTTTCAGCTCAGGCGTGGCCGTCTCGCCCTGGCGGCCCGAGCCTATGACCAGGCCGAGGCACGCGATGCGGCCGGGTTCGACGGCTCGCTGCTCTGTCGGCGCGGCAAGGCCCGACAGGCTCGATCCGCCGGCGAAGCCCTGTCCGATTTCCGCCTGGCAATCGCGCGAGACGACCATCCCTGGGATGCCGTGCAGGCAGCGATCGCCTTGTTGATCGGCGAAAACGCCTTCGAGCAGGCCCTGCACGTCCTGCGCGAACAACAGGAACGCTGGAACGAGCGTGCCGACTTCCTCGCCTGCGTCCATCGCACCCTTCAGGCCTGGTTCGATCATGCCAAGGCCGGCGCGCTCGAGCTCTACGCCCTCGGGAGGCGCAAGGAAGCCGACAGCGTGATCGAGGCCGCCCTCGCCGGCATTGAGGCGGCACTCGTCGCGCTCGACCGCCTGCCGCCCGCACTGCCGCTCCCAGCCGGGGGCACCGTCATCATTCTGGCCAACCAGCAGCTGCGCCAATGCCGGCACTATCGGGTGGAGCAGAAACTGCGCCAGTTCGAACAGGCCGGCTTGCAGGCCGAGGCCTTTGACGAGACACAGGCCGAGGCGTTCATTGCCGCTCTTGCCGGCGCCAAGGCCGCACTGTTCTATCGGGTGACCGCAACGCCTGCCGTGCAACGAGCCATTCTGCATGCCCGCGCCCTCGGCTTGCCGACCTATTACGAAATCGATGATCTCCTGTTCGACGGCCGCTATTTCCCACCGGACCTGTCGACCTATGAGGGACAGATCACGCCGCACGAGCACCTTCAGCTCCAGCTCGGGGTACCGCTCCATCGCTTCGCCATGAGGCTGTGCGACACGGCGATCGCCTCCACCTCCGCGCTCGCCCGGCACATGCAGCCGCTGGTTCGCCTGGGTAGGTCGCTGGTGCTGCCCAACGGGCTCGACGCGCGCAACGACGCCTTCCTCGCCCGCAGGCGCCAATTGCAGCCGTCCGACAAGCCGGTGACCTTGTTCTACGGATCAGGCACCAAGGCGCATAATCTCGATTTCACCCGGGAGCTTGCTCCCATTCTTCTCGACCTCCTGCGCGACTATCCGCAGTTGCGCCTGGTCGTCGCCGGTCATCTGCGGCTCGGGCCGGAATTCGCTGTTCATGCCGACCGGATCACCCGGGTCGGCTTCGTCGAGGATATCGACGAATATTGGAGTGTGCTGCAGGCCTGCGACATCAATCTCGCCGTGCTTTCGCCTGGAGGGAGCGCCGACTGCAAGAGCGAAATCAAATGGCTGGAGGCCGCCGCCTGCGCCATGCCATCCGTGGTCAGTGCCACCGCCACCTATCGCGAGGTGCTGTCGCACGGCGTCGACGGCTTTCTGGCCGAAAACGGGCAGGAATGGCGCGATTGCCTGAAGGCTCTGATCGACTCCCCCGAACTACGGCTGGACATCGGGAACCGGGCCCGCGAGAAAGCCCGGCAGCGCTACGCCCTCGACAGGGGCGCCGCCATTCTGGCCGAGACCTTCGCCCCCGCAGGACGCGAAAGCACCTCCCCGTCGTCATCATCGCCTCTCAAGGTACTGGTCTGCAATGTCTTCTTCGCACCGCAAAGCCATGGCGGCGCTACCCGCGTGGTGGAGGACAATGTCGATCACCTCATCGATCATTGCCCGGATATCGAGGTCAGTATCTTCGCCAGCGACGAGGGACGCCTGCCCTATGAGAGCCTGAGCTGTGACAGCTACAGAGGCCGTCCGGTCTTCCGGGTTTCCGTCCCACCGGCCCCTCTGCGGGACTGGCAGCCCTTCAACCCGAACCACGGCAGGCAATTCCGTCGAGTGCTCGATCTCGTCCAGCCGGACATCGTGCATTTCCATTGCATCCAGCGCCTCAGCGCTTCCATCGTCGAAGCCGCGGAGCAGGCCGGGATCCCCTATCTCATCACGCTCCATGACGGCTGGTGGCTCAGCGATTCCCAGTTCTTCATCGATCGCGATGGTATCCTGCGGCTGCCGGGTGAGAACCCGTTCGACACCTGCGCCGTCGAGGGGGTCAGCCTGCCGCAGTCGGTCGCGCGTCGCCAGGCACTGGCCGCGCTCCTGGGTAAGGCCGCGGCAGTGCTCGCCGTGTCGCAGTCCTTTGCCGCCCTCCATCGCGATGCCGGCATCGTCACAGCGGAGGCGCTGGAAAATGGCGTGCCCGCGCTGGAGCTCCATCCGCGCCGCCGCAGAACGGACGGCCGTCTCGCCCTTGGGCATCTGGGTGGCCGCTCGATCCAGAAAGGCGCGACCCTTGTCGAGGCCGCTCTCCGCAAAGGCCGTTTCGAGCGCCTGGCCCTGACCATGATCGATCACACCCTCGCACCGGATGAACGCCTGCCCACCTGTTGGGGCGCCACGCCGGTTCTCCTGCGCGGCCCCTGCCCTCCGTCAAAGGTGGCGGCGCTCTATGCCGAGCTCGACACGGTGCTGGCGCCTTCGGTCTGGCCGGAGAGCTTCGGCCTGGTCGCCCGCGAAGCGGCCTCGCTGGGCCTGCGCGTGGTGGCCTCCGACAGGGGAGCGATCGGCGAATGCATCCGCCTGCCCGAGCAAGGCGTGGTCATCGATGTCTCCAGCGATGCGGCGCTCACCGAGATCCTGGGGGCGATGAACGCCAATCCCGAGGCATGGCGGGCCGGATCCCCTCCAGCACAAGGCCTCCTGCGCAGGGCTGCAGACCAGGGCCGCGAACTGGCGGATCTCTATCGTGCCATTGCGCTGCGCTGAACGCAGCGCAATGGCACGTCTCAAGCCAGCCGGCGACGAATGACCCCGACCAGGCCGATACAGATGAACCAAGCCAGGATCGAGCCCAGCAGGACCACGCCGATACTGAGCCAGCGGCGCGGATAACGCGGTTCCTCGGCCTCGGCCGGCATTTCCACGGTATGCAGATAGAGCATTTTACGTTCGCTGTAGATGCGCGCCATGTTCAGGCTGATCGAGGCCTGGGCATAGCGTTTTTCCGCGATCTTCTGCTCGAGATCGAGATTGGCGAAGAGGCTGAGCTTCTGGGACAGGGCGCCCTTGTCGCCCTGCTGCTGCATCGTGGTGATGCGGTTCTGCACGCCCTTCACCTGCTCCTTGAGCGAGGCGATCCGCTGGGCCGCCAAGCGCATCTGGGGCGCATCGGCGGCAACATAGGCCGAGCGGGTCGCATATTCCGACTGCATCGTCAGCAACTGGCCCTCGAGCTGGGTCAGGAGCGTGCCCAGATTCTTGCTCTCTTCCTTGATGTCGAAGATCCCTTCCGCGTTACGGGCCTTCTCATAGGCGACGCGCGTGGTCTTGAGAGCCTCCCCGGCCAGCTGCAGATCCCGTTCCGACGCCGAGACGGTGTCCTTGAACATGCGCTCGTTGAGCTGGTTGATCATTGCCTCGCATTGCTGGATCACTGCGGTCGCGATCGTCTTCGCATCCGCGGCGCTGAACGCCCGCACGCGGAGCGTGACGATACCGGACGGCATGGACACCGCAGCCGAGGAGCGCCGTGTCCAATAATTCGTGAATTTCTCGATCGGCAACGCCGCATTGAAGCGGGAGAAACGGTCGATCTTGTCCGAGCTGTAATATTTACGCAGATCGATGGAGTCCTGCAGCTTGGCCACCAGGGCCTGGCTTTCGGCATAGGACACCACGATCATCGTATCCTGCACGATCGCGATCGGCGGCAGGCCGGTAGCCGAGCCGAGATCGTCCATCTTGGGCAGGGCACCGCTGGAGACCGTGAATTTGGCGATCGATTCATACTGGTCGGAAGCGATGAAGCCGAAATAGGCTATCGACGCGATATTGGGCAGAACCACGACGAGAACGAGCAGAACCAGGCGGATAATGCGCTCGCGCGCCCGCCGGCGCAGGCCCTGTGCCCCATAGAAGGCCTGTTTCGACCGGCTGGAGAAACGGGCACGACGCGAGGCATCGGACAGCGCCTTCGAGACGGACCGCACGCGTTCGATCGACCTGCTTTGCCGATCGTCGATTTCAGTCTGGATATCGTTCATCGATCCGTCAGCGGTTCAAACGGTTGTACATGGCAATGGCGTCGGGCACGTTCGGGTACATGGTCAGCCGGCCATCCGCCAGGACGCCGCCTCGGTCGCAAAAGGTCGAGATCGTCCCCATCGAATGAGAGACTACGATGAGGCCGGCATTCTTGCGCCGCTCGTCGAAGGCCTGGCGGCAGCGCAGCTGGAACTTGGCATCGCCGACGGCGATGATCTCGTCGATGAGATAGACGTCGAACTCGATCGCCATCGACAGGGCGAAGGCAAGTCGGGCCGCCATGCCGGAAGAATAGGTCTTGATGGGCACGTCGAGATAGTCGCCGAGTTCGGAGAAATCCTCCACGAAGCGGGCTGCCCTGGCAATGTCGGCGCCATAGGCCCTGGCGACGAAATGCACGTTCTCGCGGCCCGACATGGCGGGATGAAAGCCGCCTCCAAATCCGATCGGCCAGGATATGCGGACGGAGCGGCGGATCTTGCCGCCATTGGGCATCTCCGTCCCCGCAATCAGCCGCAGCAGAGTGGATTTCCCCGCCCCGTTCACGCCCATGAGGCCGTAGGCATAGGATGTATCGAAGATCATCGAGACACGGTCGAGGATCATCTTTCGATGTTTCTCGACCTTGTAGTACTTCGTCACATTGCTGAGTTGAATCATGTCGACCGAAGAACTGCCATCCAGGATTGACGCCCCGTCCCTCGCGGACGGTGACACCATATCAGCTTCACGCCCAATTCACTATTCAAATGGCCGGGCATCGGCATCACTGCGACCGATGGAGGGCAGGCAGGACCTGCGACAGGGCTTCCCTATACCTGTCCTCGTTGTGCTCTGATTGGAGCCTGTCGCAGCAGCCTTGCCGGAGACGATGCCACAACTCTTCGGAACGGTAGAGCCGGACGATCGCAGCGGCGAACCCCTCCGTGTCATCGACTGATACGGACAGCACTTCCCGCTCGTTGCTCCAGCCAAGCTGCCCGAGAAGCAGGTCGGTGATCACGGCGGGCACACCGAACGAGGCCGCTTCATAGACCTTGTAGGGCGTCCCGGCAGCAAAGCGCGTCGGCGCGATGGCAATGCGACAGCTATCGTAGATCGGAGCGAGATCGGCCACGGGCCCGTGCCAGGTGACCCGGCTATGCGACAGGAAACGGTCGAGGGCCAGGCCGGGGGCGACATGCCCGACCAGGTTGAGCCGGGTTTCCCAGCCGAGCTCCGCCTCGACGAGCGGCAGGATTTCCTCGATGAACCAGTTCAATGAATCGTAGTTGGGCGTGTTCTCGGCATAGAGGCTGCCGACGAAGAGGAGGCCGGCCCGATCCTGGAAGCTGCGAGGGGTCGGGGTGACGGGCCGGTAGGTCCCCACCACCCTGGCATGGGGGAAGCCGAATTTGTGCAGCACGGCGGCTTCAGACGGACTGACGGTGACGATCTCCTGGCAGAAATGGCCGTGCTCGAATTCCCGCGCCATGGCCTCGCCGAGATCGAAGGGCCTGTTTTCACGCTTCGCCTGCAGCTCCTCCCGCAGCGAGAAGACCGCTTCCGTATCAAGGACGACGCTCGTCTTGTTCGGGTTGAGATTGAGATCTTCAAGGTATCTATAAAGAAAATTCAGATTGTGAGCGCGGCAAATCCAGATACAATCAAAATAATTCTTTCGATCATTAATGAATTTATTGAAGTCATGATGATTGAGATCGTGAATGATCTCGACGTTATCAGGAAAATCCGCATAGATTTCGGCAATCGGCGCTGCAGTCCCGTGGACCGGAAAGACCGTCACCTGATAGCCCATCCCCGCCATCACGCGGATGAGGTCGTTGCTCCGGACCGCACCGGCTCCCAGGCCGCGCAGCGGAATATAGTCCTCGACATAGAGGATCTTCGGCTGGGTCTTGCCGGCAAAACGCGCCTCCAGCAGGGCTTCCGGCGTGTTCGGAAAACGATGCTTCAATGCCTGCAAATGTTTGGCATGGAAAGCCTTCTGGTTCTTGTGCATCAGCCCGAAAGCGGCGCCCGAGTCACGCGAGCTGCCATATTCGTAATGGTAGACCACCACATTGGGATCGTAGACGACGCGGTAGCCTTCCTTCCACACCTGCAGGCAGAGGTCGGCGTCTTCGTAGTAGGCCGGGGCGAATTGCGGATCGAAGCCGCCGATCTGTGCAATCAGATCGGCGCGCGCCATCAGGAAGACCCCGGAGACGAAATCGACGTCGCGGACGAAATTCGCTTCCGGGCTGAGCGGCGCCCAGTCCCGCATATAGCCGTTGGTCTTGCCGTCCCGCCAGATGATGCAGCCGGCCTCCTGCAGCTTTTCATTGGTGCGGATCACCTTCGCGCCGACCACGCCGATCTGCGGATCGGCCTCCAGCCGCGCCATGGCGGCGGCGATCGCCCCGGTGGAAAGCCTCACATCATTGTTCAGGAACAGGATGGCGGGGGCATTCGCATGCAGAAGCGCGCTGTTGCAGGCATGAATGAAGCCGATATTGGTCTCGAAGCGCAGATGGACCATGCCCCTGACATAGCGCTGGATCTGCTTGACCTCGTCCGTCGAACCCGAGTCGACCAGGATGAGCTGGATCCCGCCGGCGTAGTTGTCCCGTAGTGACGCCAGGGTCATCAAGGTCATGGCCAGGTGGTTGTGCACCACCACGATGACGCAGACATCGGCGCGGCCTTCGACGGTGAAGTCGATCGGCCGGCGCGCATGCTGGGGAGCCATGTTCTCGGCATGGCTGAGAAACAGGGCGCGGGCCTGCTTCTCCGGCACGTCGATCGGGGCGCCGGTCGGCGCGAAGGGCAGCCCCTTCAGGAGACCGACGGTGAGGAGATGGGCGAAGGGATCGGCCACCTTGGCCAGTTCTGCATTGACCACCACGCTGGAGCGGCGGGCCCAGTAATATTGCAGATTGATATAGTTGGTCGGGTTGCGCAGCTCATGTTGGCCATAGCGCAGGAAATGCAGATAGGCATTGCGGAACCACTTGCCCCGGCCGATGACCTTCTCGATGTCGCTATAGCGTTCGATATAGAAACGCTCGCGGAAATATTCGAGCGGATCGAAAGACGATGGATCCGGGTTCGACAGATAGTGATGCAGAGCGCCTTTGAACTGCTGCTCCGCAACGGCCTGCTCGACCTCGGGATAGTGCAGACAATACCAGGCGGCATCGAAATAGGGCGAGGTGGGGACATCCCCCCTGCCCTCGTCGATCCAGGCCAAATAATGCTGAAACGCGCCCGTGGCGGTCGGGACCGGCTGGCCGACAATGTCGGCCATGTGCCGGCGATAGATTTGCGGCGAGAACAGCAGATGGGCCTGCCGCCCTTCCTGGGCACCCCTTTTCAGATAGTGGTCGTAGAGATTGGCAAAGCCCCCCTTGATCAGGGCGGCATCGGTCAAATCCGCGTAGAGCTGGCGATAGAACCCCGGTTCGAACAGCCAGTGTGCGGAGCGCTCGTTGCGCCCGCTCTGGCAATAATGCTCGAAACCGCAGGTGATCCGCCCCTCGGCGATCGCCTGGGCCACCTGCTCATGCTCGGAAACGTAGAAAGCCTCGTCGAAATAACGATTGGGCGAGTGCCCGAGCTTCATGCCCTGGGTGAGATAGAACTCCAGGGGATCCGCCTCTTCGGCGGCAATGGGATAGGTTCGCCGATACCAGTCCGGGTCGAACCGACCCCATAACGGCCCGCCTCCGCCAGCCGAACCCGTGAGCGTGTCCAGAACCACCCCTTCCAACGCCTTCCACTCCCCCAATATCCGGCAGCGCCTGAGCAACGCCTCTCGGAAAAACGAGCTTCTTCTACAACTCTTTGTTTCTGCTTGTCTTTGTGGCTTCGAGCGACGTCATCGGGCGCAAAGATCAAGCTTCATCTGGTGCCACTTCCCTTGGTGCTGCCGAAATCGGCAAAGAAGGTCTTGCGCTTGCCCTTCAGCCAGTCGCGATCCTCCGGGCTTGCATCCTCGTCTTCCACGAAGTCGCCGGTCATGAAATAGGGCCAGGGCTGCTGTTCGGGCGCGCGCTTGAGAATGTCGCGGTAGATCGCGATCAGGTCGCGCGCCTGGTCCGCGGCGGTGCGGGGCTTGACGGCCAGGGCCGGCGGCGAAGCGAGATAGCGCTCGGGGGAAGCGTTGATCTCTTCGAGCGTACTCAACAAAGGTTCGATCGTGGCGACGTCGAGCACCCAGCCATTGACGTCATGCTCGATGCCTTCTCCGATCGCCCCGCGGTCGGAGGCGATCACCCACAGGCCGGCGGACGTGGCTTCGCGCGAGACCAGGCCGAAGCTCTCGGGCCAGACCGAGGGCACCAGCAGGACGTCCTGCTGCGCGTAGAGCGTGTGCATGTCTTCCTGCTTGGTCTTGCCGACGAAGCGGACCAGCGTCTCGCCCCAACGCGTTTCCAGGACCGGCCCGCCAAAGCGCTGATGATCGACGATCGTCAGTTCGAGATTGGCAAAGCGCCCCTGCTTGAAGGCGGCCTGCACGAGGTGGAAGCCCTTGTGGTGGGTTTCGCCACTGACCTGGACCAGGCGTACCTTGCCATTGGGGGAGCGGGTCTTCCTGATGCGTTCCATCGCCGGCACGCCATTGGGCACCGAACGCGCTGCGGGGTAGCCGGCGCGATGCATGATCTGGGTGAACGCATCCGAGACCCCCAGGATGGCGGCGGAGCGTTCGAGCAGGATGCGCAGGCGACGGCGGCGTTCGAGCGAACGCCCGATCGATTTGCCGAAGGGAGGCCTGGAGGGCAGCGCCTCCTCCGGCTCGACCGGCGCGCCGGTGATATCGGTCAGGAAGTTGTAATCGGAGACCCACCAGCCGTCATGGACGGTGTTGATATAGGGCACGCCTGCCCGGATGCAGGCGGTCATCAGCGAGGCACTCCCCCGCTGTGGGGAATGGATATGCACCAGATCGGGCCGCCAGAATTCCAGCACGCGGGCGAAGAGCTGGCCATAGCGCTCGTTGAAGGGCCGCCACTCCTGGATGTCCTCGATCGGGGAATTGGCCCGGAAGACCGGGATGCCCTTATAGTTCTCGACCCGCAGCTGGTAGGGCTTGCGGTTGTCATTGTCCGACGTCATCACCGCAAAATCACATTCGGTGGCAAAGTTCGAGCCGATGAAGCTGTCGATATTGTCCCTGATGACGCGGGTCGAGCCACCGATGGTCTGCGGTGGAAAGAAGATGTTGAAGAACAGGATGCGCTTCTTGCGCCGGGAAAGCTGCAGCCGGGTGTCGCTGCGATTGAAGGCGGGTGCCAGCAGCTCCTTGAACCGTTCGGCATTGCGCTCGAGGCTGTGGAAGCTCACGGCCTTGGCGCGCGCCGCCTCGGCCATGGCCTGACGGCGCTCGGGCGAGCGGATCAGGGTCTCGAGCGCGGTTTCCCACTCCTCGGGCGTACGCGCGAGAAAGGCGTCGACACCGTCTTCGAGCACTTCCTCATAGCGATGGGTGGCGCTGACCACCGAAGGCACGTTGAAGGCGGCGGCCTCCAGCCACTTGATCTCGCTCTTGCCGTTGGTGGTCGGCGCCGGCACGAGCACGGCCATGTTGACGTCGGCTTCGGCCAGCAAGGACCAATAGGACTGCACGTCCTTGGTCCATTCGAGCTGGGTGATACGCTCGCGCACCGCATCGAAACGCTCGTCAAGCGACAGATAGCCCACCACCATCAGGCGCACATTCGGGTGGCGCTCCATCAGGTTCAGCAACGGCCCGCCGACGAGATCGAGGAAGTCGCTGTTATGCGCCTTGGTGCCCGAGCCGTAGAACAGCACGACGTCATCGTTGCGCCGCACGCGCGGAATGCGCTGCTGGAAATGGTCGGCGTCATGGCTGTCGATGCCGTTGGGCAGGACGAAGCAGCGGCCGGTGCGCACCAGCTTTTCCATGTAGCCGGCGAGCAGGGTCGTGGAGGCGATGCCATAGTCGCACATCGCAAGCGCCGCCCGGAACAGGGGCACCCCCATCTGCAGCGAATGATAGAAGCTCTTGCTGACCGAGGCGCCATAGGTCTCGATCGGCTCGGGATAATGGGTGCCGTCGAAGATCAGGTCATCGATGTCGTAATAGCTGGGGATGCCGAGCGCCCGGCAGATCGAGATCGCCCGGATGTTCGACGGCAGGGCCGGCAGGCGATAGAAGATGGCGGCGCTGGCCCCCGGCATGGCCGTGATGAAGTCATCCACCTCCGCCTGGGTGTAGACTTCCAGCTTGAGGCCGGCCACCTTGGCGATCTCGATCTTCTGGGTCACGCGATATTGCGTGCATTGCCGCAAATCGACATTGGCCAGCATCACCACGCGCTGATCGGGCGTTGCCGGCAGCGGCGGGCCGGGCGGATCGAAGGTGTTCCACCAGCTTGCGATGTCGGCGACCACCTTGGTCATGACATCGTCCGCTTCCTGGCGGCGCTCCTTGGCATAGAGTTCCTCGGCCGCCATCCAGGCTTCCCGGAACGCGGCATCGATGGTCTGGCGCAGCGCCTCGCGCCAACGGATGTCGCCGCCGGAAGCCGTCCGGGTCTGGAGAAGCACCTCCACGGCCTGCTCGGGCTCGCGCAGCTTCAAGGCAGCCTCGATCGCCTTGACGGCGGTCTGGACCTGGATCGAGCCGGCGTCGATGGCCTGGCGATAGAGGGGTAGCGCCTCCTCCCACTTTTCCCGCGCGGCCAGGCAATCGGCCCAGCGCTCCCGTTCCACCGGCCCAAGCGGGCCCTTGCGGTCGAGGAAGGCATAGAGGCTGGCCGCACGGTCGGGATTGCGCGCCTTCAAGGCGCCTGCCAGGGCCAGCAGGAAGTCCTGGCCGCCGCTCGGGCCGAGCGGAATCTCATGCGCCGGGATCGCGTCGTTGACGGTGAGATGATAGAGCAGGTCCCAGCGATGCTTGGGCGTTACGCCAGGCCGGCTGCCATAGGCCCGCCAGTCGAACCCGGCCGGATATTCGAGCAAGGCAAGGCCGTGCAGCTTGAGATGTTCGGCGGCATTGCCGGGCACCTTGGCTTTCAGACCAGTAAACAGCCAATATTGATAGAGTTCGGCCGACGTCTTGCCGGCCTGCGCCGGATTGGCATCGGCAAAATAGACCGGATCGAAGGCGTGCACGAAGGAGATCGGCGCCAGGCGCTCGAATCCTTCGCGGATCATCGCCTGCAGGGCCTCCTGCTTGTTGGCGGCCTCCCCGACCCAGCGCGAGTTGAGAAGGTTGAACTCCTCAAGATTGAGGAAGCGCAGCCAATACCCGTCCTGCAGCCCCTCGCTCTGCGCGAGCTGGTCCAGCGTCGCGACCGCGCCGGCCGGTTTGCCGATGGATTGATAATGCTCCAGCAGGGCGTCGTTCGGTATCTGGATGCCCTTGAAATAGAGGGCACGGTAGAGATCGGCATCGAACTGGTAGGGAACGCGCCCTTCCTTGCGGCCATGCAGCAGGAAGTGCCTGGCGGCCGCATAGGACGAACCGAGGGAGGAGAGGTCGGAATAGCGCTCGATATATTCCTTCCAGTCGAACAGCTCCGGCAATTTGCCATGCTCGGCCTCGAGCTCGGCAATGTAGTGGCCGATACCCTTCTCGCTATAGAGACGACCTTCCGCCGCCCCATGGCTGGCATAGTGCTTTTCGGCCCTGGCCTGCGAGAAGGATTGCAGATCGGTGTGGGCGCTGACGTAGACCTGCCAGTCGAAATCACTCGGTAGATTGAGGTCCGGATTGGCCTGATACCCCGACGACGCGAAAGAAGGCATCTTCTTGATCGGTGCCAATTTTGTCCAGAAACGAGAGCTCTTGCCCATACTACACCGGTATTCAAACACGCTTTTGGTTCCGATCGCGGCGGCCGGTCAGTACCGGTCCTGCATCCGCGTCTCGGGCGGTAGAGACACCCCATCAAACGGGGAGGCTTAGCCAAATGGCAAAACAATCATCCTTGGGCTTCAAGCTCCTGATCAAGACCTACATCGATACGTCGAACACATTACTATCTGTTGACGATCGCCGTCGCCATGACAATTACATCTTGGTCCAGCACGACATGTGGTTTGTGGATATAGTGCCACGGGAAATCGCAGGGGCGGAAAAAGACTGCAGGCGATTCAGCTCTTGCCCGTTGTCCTCTTCCGGCTGGTGATCTTTATCGGTTCGGCAGCAAATATCACGCAATTTCACGAGCCGGATCGCGCGATAAAAACTGCAGAGGAGAAACACCGTCCGTCATGAATACAGCAATGAATGCATCATTGCGGCGATTCCACCTTGTCTTTCGAAAACTTTTGCCAGCCACGAACGCTCCCGCTACGCCACCGCGTTTCGGCCGGCCGAACCATCGGCTGCACTGCCGCCCTCGCTCGGATCGACCCGGTAGGCCGACAGTTTTGTGTGAAGGTGGATCTCGATCAGGACCGGGGCGGAGCCGTCATAATCCAGCAGGTCGGCGGGCAACCGGGCGTCCCCGTTCGACCAGCGCCACATGACCTGCCCCTCGCGTTCGCAGGCATAAAATCCGTGTTCCAGCCTGGGATGGTCGAGCGCGACCTCGCGAAGGCCATGCTCGCCGCGCAGGCAGATGCGCCCGACAGCCACGCCGAGCACACGGTCATCGTCCTCCACAGCTTCGACCTGGCCGGATCGCGAGACGAGGCGCGCCTGCCTGAAGTCCGGCGGCACGACAAAGGTATGAATGGCGCCTTCGATCGAGACCGGCCGACATTCGCGTTGATCGAACCAGAGGCGCAGGGCAGGATCCCCCACCATCCTGGGATCCGCCGTTTCGGCCGGAGGCAAGGAATCCAACATGTCCCTACCCTTCATGGCCCGGAAGGGACAGGAGACAGGCCTGAGGGCCGGTGCGAATGCAACGGCTTCGCAAAACTGACCGACACCAGGCAATCCCTTCCGAGGTTAGGAGCCAACCCGTCGCTCGCAGGCGGCGACGCGGCGGCGTTAATACCTATTTTGATTTTATATAATTCTACTTTTGGCTAATCCAGCCCATTTCTGGAATGGCAATGCGATGCCCGGGGACGCTCTGACCGGTCGTCATGGCAAGGCTGCAGCATTCTCCGCCGAGGCCGGCAGGTTTTCGGCTGGGAAACCGTTGAAAAAAACGAGGAGTCCTGCACCGGGAACGAGACGAGGAGCTTGCATCTCACCCAGGCGCGGGCGCCTCATCCATCATCGGATTCGCGCTGATTCGTCTGGCGTTCCAGCCATTTCTGCGCGCTCAGTTTCCGGCTCGGGCTGAGCATGCGATAGAGTGCGATGAGATCGGCCTCGTCGGGCGACAGGGTGATCTCGATACGCTCTTCGGCGAGCCCGTTCAGCAAAGTGTCTTCCCCGACACCCAACGCCTGGCACAAAGCCGTCAGATGCTTGTTGACGCTGCCCTCTCGCCCGGTTTCCCAGAAGGCGACCGCCGCACGCGAAACCTCGACCGCATCGGCAAGCTGCTGCTGGGTCATGCCGGCGGCCTGCCGCAATGCCCGGATCCGTTTTCCAAGTTCGGCGCTGGGTGAAACCTTCTGTCCCGCCTCGGCATCCTGATCGGTCAATTCAGCGCCGTTCTCGGCAATCCAGCGCCGGAACGCACTGCGGGAGGCCTCCTGCGGCGCATCATCGGCCGATTGCGACGCCAGGCGATAGAGCACCTTGCCCTTGAAGACATCGACGACGATTCGCTGGGAATCCTCGCGACCGGAAGACATCCAAATCTGGCCAGGCTGCAGGATCGTGGCGTAGCGCATGCCCCTGAAAAGCATGTCAGCCAGCCCTGTTCAAGGGCTGGCTG
>NZ_JASGFM010000031.1:0-82646 GCF_047605565.1 Labrys sp. (in: a-proteobacteria) | reverse complement strand
CGCTACCGGGCACTTGCCGGTGTTCGGCGTATCGCTTCCGTCCATCATTGCCTCCAATGGTTCTTGTGATGAAATTTGCCTGGCCGGGCACTATCGCGTCTGAGAACAACACGCGCGTGTCACGGCCACCGGGACGAATGGCACACGGGGCGCGGCATGGTTTCATGCCAGCCGCTTACCGCAATGGAACACCTTGCAAACGACATTAATCGCGGCCACCCGGATTCTGTGCGCCCTCAAGGCGGCATTGGCGGGGTCACATGTGGGATTCGAGTCGCCTTCGACTCGCATCACCATCCCCGTTTAGAGCTTTACTAGAGTCCGGCCATCAGTTTAAGTCAGCTTTTCCGATTGTCGCGATAAGGCTAGGTTATGAAAAATCTGACGTTGCGGCAGCTGCGCTATGTCGAGGCTCTGGTGCGGCACAGCCATTTCGGCCGGGCGGCAGATGCGTGCGCGATTTCCCAGCCGGCCCTGTCGATGCAGATCAAGGAGCTGGAGGAAGGCTTGGGCCTGGCGCTGTTCGAAAGAGGTGCGCGCCAGATCAGGCTCACGAGTTTCGGCACCGAGTTCGCCACGCGGGCCCGCGACATTCTGCGCGCCGTCGAGGCGCTGGGAGACCTGGCCCAGGCCTGGCAGGACCAGTTGGTCGGGCCGCTGCGCATCGGGGTCATCCCGACCGTCGCCCCCTATCTGCTGCCGACCCTCGTCTCCAATCTCGCCCGCTCGCATGAAGGCCTGGATATCCATGTGCGCGAAACCGTGACCCCCAGGCTGATCCAGGAACTCATCGACGGGCGTCTCGATACGGCCATCGTCGCCCTGCCGGTATCGGAACCTTCCTTCAACGAGGTCGCGCTGTTCACCGAAAGCTTCGTGCTGGTGCGCCCGAGCGAGGACGAGGGAAAGCCCGTGCCGGACCGGGAGATGCTCAGCGAAATGCGGCTGCTCCTGCTGGAGGAGGGTCATTGCTTCCGCGATCAGGCCCTGGCCTTCTGCAATGCCCCGTCCCTGCGGACACGCGAATTGCTGGACGGCAGTTCCCTCTCGACGCTCGTCCAGATGGTCGGCGCAGGCATCGGGGTCACTCTGATCCCTGAAATGGCCGTGCCGATGGAAACGCGCTCGGCACAGGTCTCCATCACCCGCTTTGCAAACCCCCAGCCCTCGCGCACCATCGGCATGATCTGGCGCAAGACAAGTCCCCTGGTCAAACAACTGCTCGAGATCTCGAAAGTGGTGCGGGATGCGGCCGATCTCTTGAAACTGCGCCACGACCAGAACACGTCTGATCTGCAGCGCCGGCCCGCCGCTCTTCACCAGCCTTCGTGATCCCTTCGGGGGACAGGGCCGGCAATACGCTCCGCTTCGCAGCTACCTGATGTTGGCGGTACCCACGACCTCTCCCAGAGCCCGTTCGAGACTGCCCACGGTGCGGTCGATATCGGCGAGCTTGTCGAGGCCGAAAAGGCCGATACGGAAGGTCTGGAAGTCGGCAGGCTCGTCGCACATGAGCGGAACGCCCGCAGCCGCCTGCACGCCGACGGCAACGAACTTGGCGCCGGACTTGATGCCGGGATCGTCTGTATAGCAGACGACCACGCCGGGGGCTCCGAAGCCCGGCGCGGCAACGCTGGCAAAACCCCGCTGGGCGAAGAGCTGGCGCACGCGAGCCCCGAGCTCGAGCTGTGCCGCCTTCACCTTCTCGAAGCCCCTCGCCTCGGTTTCCAGCACGGCGTCGCGGAACCCGCGCAGGGCATCGGTCGGCAAGGTGGCATGATAGGCATGGCCGCCCTTCTCATAGGCCTCCATGATCTCGAGCCACTTCTTCAGGTCGCAGGCAAAGGAGGAGCTGGTCGTGGCCTTCACCTCGGCTTTCGCGGCTTCGCTCAGCATGACGATGCCGCTGCAGGGCGAAGCGCTCCATCCCTTCTGCGGCGCCGAGATCAGCACGTCGACGCCGACTTCCTTCATGTCGACCCAGACGCAGCCCGAAGCGATGCAGTCGAGGACGAAGAGCGCGCCGACCTTGTGCGCCGCATCGGCGATTGCCTTCATGTATCCGTCCGGCAGCATGATGCCGGAGGCGGTCTCCACATGCGGCGCGAAGACGACATTCGGGCGCTCCGCTTCGATGGTGGCCACGGCCTCCTCGATCGGCACGGGCTGGAAGGGCAGCTGGCGCACGCCCGATTCCGATTGCGTCTGGCGCGCCTTCAGCACGATGCTCTCGGCGGGAATGGCGCCCATCTCGAATATCTGCGTCCAGCGATAGGAGAACCAGCCATTGCGGATGACCAGCACCTTCTTGCCCTGGGCGAGCTGACGCGCCACCGCCTCCATCGCATAGGTGCCGCCGCCGGGCACCAGGGCCACGCCGCCGGCCTCTTCCGCCTTGTAGACGCGGCGCAAGGTTTGCGAGATGTCCCGCATGACGCCCTGGAAGACCTGCGACATGTGGTTGAGCGCGCGATCGGTAAAGACCACCGAATATTCGAGGAGACCTTCGGGGTCCACATTCGGCAACAAGGCAGTCATCATCTCTTCCCTTCTGGCGCGACTCGCATTCGAAAGCCGAGACACTACAGCAATTGAACCCGCCGCCAAGCGTGCTCGAACTGGCGGCTCGCGGGCTTTCACCAAGCACGGCGCGTCTCTTCCGGCATCGACCTCACGCCCGACTCTTCAGTCTCCATGGAACAAGGACAGAGCCGGCCTTGGCGCCATACAGCGCTCTCTTCGACTTGTTGGATAGGGATCAGATCAGGTTCGGCTTCTGACTGCCTGACAAGCAGGCCAGGCCTGGCGAGAGGCCTGGCCATATCTGTCCGGTCGCGCAAACTACGCCGACATGTCGCGATTGCGGTCCTGCCAGAGTTCCAGGATCGCCAGGATCGCCACCAGCGCGCCAAGCACGATGTGCCAGTTGCGCAGCGGTGGATCATAGGCGAACACGAATGGCTGGATTGCCAGCCACAGGCCGCAGGCGAGCGCCAGGATTTCCTCCCAACGTCGCAGGAATACCACCTCCAGGCTGGCCAGCACCACGACGGCCGCGCCGACCAGGGCCGTGACCAGCATCACGGTCGGCGTTTCGGTGGTGCCGAGCCATAGCGGAGAGATGATGATTGCGGCGCCGAGGATCATCGAGGCGATGTCCTCCCAGCGTCGGTGCTGCAAGAGCCCCAAGGGCCCCATGACTTTGAACGTTGCCATAACGCGCCTCCTCTCAGGCTACGATGAGCTTGGCTCAAACGCCCTTGAGGACCACCGTGCGTTGCTTGAGAACATCCTCAGCCGGGCGTTCTTCGCACTGTCTGCATTATCTCAAGAAAACCTAGTGATTACAATGCGTCTTATCATGCTGAGCAGTTCATTCGACGTAGAGCGCAAGACGTTTGCCGATCGGGACTTGCGATCGGCCGGAGCCAGTCTTCATCGCATGATTTCCATCGGGGCATCGCTGGCTTATTAGCCAGTGTGCCGAAGTGTCGGCGTCTTGCGTCACGGATGACGCTGCATTGATTATCTTCCAAATGGAGGTCCTGTGACGGAACCGGACATTGCGCGGGTCGAGGCCCGCATTCGGGCCAGCTTTGCAAAGCAGGGCCTCATGCGCACGCTTGGGGCAAGGCTCGCCGCTGTGTTGCCGGGCCAAGTCGAGATATCTCTCGTGCCGAGAAACGAAGTGTCGCAACAGCACGGCTTCGTCCATGCCGGAGCCGTGAGCGCCATTGCCGACAGCGCGGCGGGATATGCCGCTCTCAGCCTGATGCCGCCCGAAAGGGGTGTCCTCACGGCGGAATTCAAGATCAATCTCCTGGCCCCGGCAGCGGGCGAGCATATCATGGCGCGCGGCAAGGTGATCAAGGCCGGGCGCACACTGACGCTCGCCCAGGCCGAGGTCTTTGCCGAGCGCGACGGCAAGGAGCGGCTGATCGCCCTGTTGACCGCGACGCTCATGGCCATCGAAGGCAAGGATGGCATTGTCGATTGAACGCACTCCCTAGAGCAAAACGCGTTCAAGCGTGAACGCTTGCTTACTCTAACTCTTTGGTTCGGCGCGTCTTTGCGATTCTTGCCGATTCCGTCAAATCGCAAAACGCCTTAGCGGATCGCGCCAGCCCGTTCCCGCTCGACCTTCTCGGTGACGTCACGCGCCACGGCGACGGAACCGAGGATGCCCTGGTCGGTCTCGACCAGGGCAAAACTCATTTCGACATAGAGCTTGCGCCCCGTCTTGTGCAGCGCCCTCGTCAGGGTCGGCTTGCCATTCAACTTCAATCGTCCGGTCTCGATCGCCGCATCGAACCCCGACCAATGCGCGTTCCGGAGATGCGGCGGAATGATGAGATCGAGCGATTGGCCGATCGCTTCATCCCGCTCGAAGCCGAACAGCAGGCTCGCTCCCCTGTTCCACAGCGCAATCTTGCCGTCGACAGTCGCAAAGATCAGCGCTTCCGCCATCTGCTCCACGATTGCCCTCGCGATCGTCTCATCGATCATGGCGCCCTCCCCGTGCAGCCGCATTGCTCGGCCTCATCGCGAGACCGCGCTGCTGCGTGGCCGTCAGCGTAGCAGCCTCCAGGCTCCGGTCCCAGCCAGTCTTATTGCGACTGCCTGGCCAATTGGCAGGTCGGATCGATCAGGTCCTCGCCATGAGCCGGTGAGCCATCCTCCCGGCGTCGGCTGAGGATATAGAAGCCCTTGCTCTCGTCCCCGAAGACCGCGCCGACCACGACGACGGTCTGAAGACCCATCGCGGCCCTGGCTCCGGGAATGTCGTCGGCGATCTTTCGGAACGGGTCGAAGCCGGAGAGGCTGTCCTGCCTCAGCTTTAATGCGAGATAGGGACGATCGGAGGTCGGCAGCCCGAGGGGCGACCAGCCTTCTGAAAGCTTCGCTTCGCTGTTTTTCAGCGCATTGCGAATGTCCGGCCTGACGCAGCCGACATGGATATGAAGCTGGTTCTGGGATCGGTCCTTTGCTGAGTTCACGGCCAGCGCAACCATGTTCCAATCCAGGTTGCGCTTGAGGATCGCGCCGAGATGGAAGCGCGCGGCCCAGGCATGCTCGAAATAGTTCTCCGCATCCGGCGCCAGCAGGGCCTCGTCCTCGATGCCGGTTATGCGTTTCGTCGGGATGAGCAGGTAATTATAGGGTTTTGTCGGGGCATTGTCCTTGAGGATGGCAAACCCGTGATCGACACCCTTGCCGAGGTCGACCTCGATGCAATGCCGGCGCTCGGCCTGCTGCTGTTGTTCCGGCACGCATTGCCCGTCGACGATCTTCCACAGGGCATCGGGATCGAGAAAGCGTGCGAGGAAGAAAAACAAGGCGAGCCCGGCGAGTACGGCGGCGATGGCGAGAGCCATCACGGTTCTGCGCCAGCCGATCGCGCGCATCCTCATGCCTTCTTCTCCTTGGGCCATCGATTCCGAGAGCTCGCCTCACACCCCGGAACCGTCAAGGCTCGGCATGCGCGAACGCCCGCCCGCTATCGAGCCAAGTAATCGCTCCGCATTAATCGCCCTGCATGAAACCTTCATTAAGGAAGCCGATCACCGCATCGAAAGCCTGCGCCCGGTTCTTTTCCATGAGCACCATGTGCGTTGCCTGCCCGATCTCGACGAACCGCTTGTAAGGCGCCCTGGTGAGGCGGGCGAACAGGTCATGCGCCATGTCGAACCGGACGTCGACATCCCATTCCGCACCGATCACCAGCACCGGACAGCGTATGCCGGCCGGATCATAGAGCGGCCTGCCAGAGGTCCAATGCTCGCGCACATCCTGCACGGCACCGGAAGGGGCCCTGATCGTGCCCGGCACGGGCGAATCCGCATCGGTCGTCAGGGTCGCCTTCTCCCAGGCCTCGAACCAGCCCTTGGGAATCAGGGTCGCCCTCGCCTCTTCGGGCGCCGGCGCTTGCCACCCTGCCTCGAAGGCCCGCGGGCTCACCAGGCGGTAGGCTCCCAGCGGCCCGCCCGCATCGATGCGCAACGGCCTTTCCGAGAGCCAGAGGGGCGTCACCAGCACCAATTTCTCGACAGGCGCTTCGGGCCGGCTGGCAAGGATGCCGGCAATTGTCGCGCCCCAGGACATGCCGAGCACACCGAGCCGAGCGATGCCACGCTCGCGGCGGATGAAGTCGACCGCCGCGGCAAGATCCCGCGCCGCGGTAAGGGCCGGCGTCAGCGGAACACCGCCTTCGGGCGGCTCCTCCATCTCGATCATGCGCGTGGAGCCGCCATAGCCCCGCGCATCCACAGCCCAGACATCGTAGCCCGCACGCGCCAGCACATCCATGAACGAGCCCTCGCCGACTGGCACGTCGAACAGACTCGCCGAGGAGAAGGTTGCGCCATGCATCATCACCAGGGTCCTCTCGGGACAGAAGGCATTCATGCCGTCCGGCCGTTTGTTGAGGAGCTGCAGCTGGACGCCCGGCGTGTCACTCGCGATCAGCTGGGTCCGGGCAATGATGCGCGGCATCGACAGGGTGTCGGCTAAAGTCATGACGGGCTCCTTGTTCAGACGAATTGCCAGCTGAAGGTCTTGCCGTCGCGACGGACGCGGCCGGCGGAGGTCTCGGCGAAATGCGTGGTCAGCACCAGGGCACCGGTCTCGGCCGCATGGTTCAGTGCCCAAAGGCGCGACGCGGCGGCTGCCGGCGGGAACTCGCAATAGGCCGAGTTCCAGTCCGGCCTGGCAATCTGGAGGGGATGATGCAGCACATCGCCCCAGAACAGGGCGTATTCGCCTTCCGAACGAAAACCGATCGAGGTGTGATCGATGCTGTGGCCGGGACTGGGAAAGAAGAAGAAGCCTTCCTCCGCTTCCGAGCCGTCCACCGTGATTTCCCGGGTCAGTCCCGCCTCGATGATGGGATTCATGCTGTCTTCGAACACGCCAGGCAGCGGCAGGCGAGCCATGGCGCCCAGGTCCGCTTCGGCCCGGATCGCGGCGTCCGAGCCTGTCGCTGCCGCGAGCGCCGCATTATAGGCGCGCTCGCGGGCGGAAAAGACATGGCGGGCATTCGGAAAGGTTGGAACCCAGCGTCCTTCTACCCTGCGCGTATTCCATCCGACGTGATCAGCGTGAATATGGGTCAGCAGGACCAGGTCGACGTCATCAGGCCTGGCGCCCGCCGCCTTCAGCCGCTCTAGGAACGGCTCGTCGAGGTGATGCAGCACCGCCAGGCCGGGACGCTCCTTGTCGTTGCCGGAAGCCGTGTCGACGAGAATGACCCGATCCGGTGTCGTCACCAGCCAGGCGTGAACGCTCTGGCGCAACAGCCCCGTCTGTTCGTCGACCGATCCTCGTCCCAGTTTTCGTGCTTCCTCGGCTGCCGCGCCGGGATCACAATCGGGAAAGAGGAGAGCGGCATCGACCCCGTCGAGTGCCAATTCCGGAATCTTGGTGATGGTGGCTGCGCCGACCCGATAGGATCCGAGGGCTTGTTCCGTGTCCTGTTTCATATCCTGCTCCACATCTGCCGGCTCGAAGAACGGCATTGTCTGGTGCAGGATTTAGCGTTATCGAGATCATATTAGAAATCGATACGGCTCATGTCGCACATCAACCATTTCGATCTTCGTTCCTTCGATCTCAACCTCCTGGTGGCTTTCGACGCCTTGATGCAGGAGCGCAGCGTCACGCGTGCAGCGACCCGCCTCAAGGTTGGGCAGCCGGCGATGAGCCACAGCCTGTCGACCCTGCGCGTGCTGTTGCTGGACGAACTCTTCGTCCGCGTCGGCACCGTCATGCAGCCCACCGCCCATGCGCTTGCCCTGGCCGAGCCGGTTCGCCTGGCCCTGGCACAGATTCAAGCCGCACTCCACGCGCCCTCCACCTTCGACCCGGCGACGGAGGAACGTACATTCCGCCTCGGCTTCTCCAGCGAGGTGGAGCTGTTGCTGATACCCGGGCTCACGGCCCGCCTGCGCAGAGCCGCCCCCGGCGTGAGGCTGCTCAGCCGACAGGCGGGAAGCGACGAGGTTCATCGCCTGCTGGATGAAGGCACTCTGGATCTCGCCGTCGGCTGCTTCCAGGCCGTTGCCCAGCGCCACAAGGCGCAATTCCTGTTCGAGCAGGCCTTGAGCTGCGTCTTCAATCCTGGCCGGCTTGATATTGCCATGCCGATCGGCCTGGCCGACTATCTGGCGCTGCCACATGCGCTGGTCACACTGACCGACAGCCTGCAAGGTTGCCTTGAAGCCGCCCTCGATGCCATCGACGCCAAGCTCAACGTGGTGTCGGCATCGTCCGAATTTCTGAGTGTGCTGGCGACGGTGGCCGCCTCCCCGACGATCACGACGATACCGACGCGCATGGCACAGCTTTACGGGCCGCGCTTCGGCCTGGCGGCGGGGCCGGCTCCCCTCGACCTCGCGCTGCCGGCCGTCTCGATGGTCTGGTCGGCCCGTCTCGACCAGGATCCGGCTTCGTCCTGGTTCAGGACCGAAGTTGCCGATACGCTCCTTGCCTTCGAGGAAGCGGCCGAGAATCCACCAAAACAAACGAGGCGAACGGAATTGACATTGGAATTGGCAGGGCAAGGCCTGCGCAAGGAGCGGGCACGATGATAGGTCTGAAAATCGTCCGCATCGCCGCTTGGTGTGCCATCGCGGTCGCCGCGCTCCTGCTCGCGGCGAACGCCCTGTTGCCGGAGACATGGAAAGGCGCCGCCGGGCCGGCGACCGACAAACCCGTCATCGACATGGCCAGGGTCGGTGGTCCCTTCCGGCTGACCTCCCACAAGGGAGAGACGATCGACAATGCACGTCTTGCCGGCAAGCCCTATCTCGCCTTTTTCGGCTTCACCCATTGTCCAGACGTCTGTCCGACCACCCTGTCCGATCTCACCGATCTGATGAGCACCCTCGGCCCTGCCGCCAATGCTTTCAACGTCCTCTTCATCACTGTCGATCCCGAACGGGACAGCCAGGACCTGTTGGCGCAATACATGAGCTCGTTCGATGCGCGCATCCTCGCCTTGCGCGGCAGCAGGGCGGAAACCGACGCCATGGTGAAGGCCTTCGCCGCCTATGCCCGCAAGGTGCCGATGGAAGGCGGCGAGTACACCATGGATCATACCGCCGGCGTCTATGTGATGGATGCCGATGGCAAGTTTGCCAGTATGCTCGACATGCATGAGCCGCGTGAGACCAAGCTTCAGAAATTACATCGAATTATCGATACAAAGGCCTGAAGATGAAAATAAACTCAGTCGTGAAAGTCCTTCGCGGCCTTTCGGTTGCGACGCTGGTTTCCCTGCCCTGCCTTGCCCATGCGGCCGGCCCCGTCATCGAGATCCTCACCAATGAGGGGTGCAGTTGCTGCGTCGGCTGGGCCCGTCATCTGCAGGAGCGGGGCTATGCAACCGACGTCCGGCAACTCCCGTCGGACGAATTGCAGCGGCGCAAGCTGCAATTGGGTGTGGAGCAGAGCCTCGCCTCCTGCCATACCGGCCTGATCGGCGGCTACGTCATCGAAGGCCATGTTCCGGCCCGCGAGATCGCGCGCCTGCTCGCCGAACGTCCCGACGCGGTCGGGTTGGCGGTACCCGGCATGCCCATCGGTTCGCCCGGCATGGGTGAAGGCAGAGCCGATGCCGAGCCCTATGACGTCCTCTTGCTGCGTAAGGACGGCACCACCCAGGTCTTCGCTCGCTATCGCTGATCGTCCCTTCGAGAAAACACACATCAGGCGGCCTCGACGCCGGTCGCGTCGCTTTGCCGCGGCTTGCCAGCCATGGCCATGCCCGCCTCCGCATCACGTGCCCTTCCGGGCTGCCGGCAGTGTATTTTGGCTGTGAACGGTGCGCACATGCACGGACGAATCAACGATGATGCGTTAGATTGGTCCTTGTTGATCAGCCGATTCATACTTGCGGTGAGGGCCACAAGCGTGAGGTGGCTGAGCGACGAACATTAATTTTTCGATCGCACTCTAGATAAAAATACTTATCGGCACCAGACTACCATAATCTGCCGCAATCTTAGCGGATGTTCTTTGTGAGTCACTCGGAACTCTACGGGTTTCCTGCAGTTGAGTGAGCAAGGGCGCAGTCAACCCGATCAGCCACCATGGGAGGCTGCCATGACTGAGAGAAGCGACGTTTTCGACCTGTTTGCGGAACATTATACCAGCGCGGCGCAGGAGGAGATGAGCCTCCAGCAATATTTGCTCGCATGCCGCGAGGACCAGTCGATGTACGCCTCCGCGGCCGAGCGGATGATTGACGCAATCGGCGAGCCGAGACTGGTCGATACCAGCAAGGACGAGCGCCTCGGGCGGATTTTCGCCAACCGCACGGTCAAGACCTATCCTGCCTTCGCCGATTTTTATGGCATGGAGGATACGATCGAGCGGCTCGTCGGCTATTTCCGCTATGCCTCCCAGGGCCTGGAAGAGCGCAAGCAGATCCTCTACCTCCTCGGTCCCGTCGGCGGTGGCAAGTCTTCCCTAGCGGAACGGCTGAAGAAGTTGATGGAAGAGCGCCCCATCTACACGCTCAAAGTGGGCGGTAAGATAAGCCCGGTTTTTGAGTCGCCGCTCGGCCTGTTCAATCCGGATCGGATGGGCGAGCTCCTGGAAGACAAATACGGCATCGCGCGGCGGCGCCTGAATGGCCTGATCTCCCCATGGGCGGCCAAGCGTCTCGATGAATTGTCCGGCGACATCTCCAAATTCAGTGTCGTCAAGCTGGTGCCCTCGCGGCTGCGCCAGATCGGCATCGCCAAGACCGAGCCTGGCGACGAAAACAACCAGGACGTTTCAGCCCTGGTCGGCAAGGTCGATATCCGCCAACTCGAACATTTCAGCCAGTCGGACCCGGACGCCTATTCCTACAGCGGCGGGCTCAACCGCACGACCCAGGGGCTGCTCGAATTCGTCGAGATGTTCAAGGCACCGATCAAGGTTTTGCATCCCCTGCTGACCGCCACCCAGGAAGGCAGCTATAATGGCACCGAAAATTTCGGCGCCTTCCCCTATCAGGGCATCGTCGTGGCCCATTCCAACGAGTCGGAGTGGCTGCAATTCAAGAGCAACAAGAACAACGAAGCCTTCCTCGACCGCATCCTGGTGGTCAAGGTGCCCTATTGCCTGCGCGTCACCGAGGAAAGGCAGATCTACGAAAAACTGCTGCGCGAAAGCGAACTGGCCAGCAGCCCCTGCGCGCCGGAGGTGCTCGATATCCTCAGCCGCTTCTCGGTGTCGACCCGGCTGGCCGAGTTCGACAATTCGCCGCTCTACACCAAGATGCGCATCTATGACGGCGAAAATCTCAAGGAGCTGGATCCCAAGGCGAAGGCTGTCCAGGAATATCGCGATGCCGCCGGCGTCGATGAGGGCATGACCGGCGTCAGCACGCGCTTTGCCTTCAAGATCCTGTCGCAGACCTTCAACTACGATACCCAGGAACTGGCCGCCGATCCCGTGCACCTGATGTACATCCTGGAGGAGGCGATCAAGCGCGAGCAGTTCGCGAAGGAAACGGAAACCACCTATCTCGACTTCATCAAATCGGAGCTAGCCAGCCGCTACGCCGAGTTCATCGGGCACGAGATCCAGAAGGCCTATCTGGAATCCTACTCGGAATATGGTCAGAACCTGTTCGACCGCTACATCGCCTATGCCGATGCCTGGGTGGAGGATCAGGATTACAAAGATCCCGATACCGGCCAGGTCCTCAACCGCGAGGTGCTCGACAAGGAGCTATCCCAGATCGAAAAACCGGCCGGCATCGCCAATCCCAAGGATTTTCGCAACGAGGTGGTTAAATTCACCCTGCGCGCCAGGGCCAGGAACAACGGCCGCAACCCGGCCTGGACCAGCTATGAGAAATTGCGGGAAGTCATCGAGAAGCGGATGTTCGGGCAGGTTGAGGATCTCCTGCCGGTGATCAGCTTCGGCTCCAAGCAGGACAGCGTGACCGAGAAGCGGCATACGGAGTTCGTGCAGCGCATGGAGGCGCGCGGCTACACCAAGCGGCAGGTGCGTCGGCTGGTGGATTGGTATATGCGTGTAAACAAGGCGGGTTGATCCCGGCCGGGTGGTGTTCCCATGCCAATCTTTATCGATCGCCGCCTCAACCCCAAGGACAAGAGCCTTGGCAATCGTCAGCGCTTCCTGCGTCGGGCACGCGCCGAGCTGAAGCAGAGCATCCGCGACCAGATCAAGACGGGCAAGATCGCGGATGTGGATGCCAAGCATTCCGTCTCGATGCCGGTGCACGGCACGAGCGAACCGACTTTCCGCGAAGCCAGGGACAGCGGCGGTCGCCATCACGTCCTGCCCGGCAACAAGCAGTTTGCGCCGGGCGACAGGGTCTCCAAGCCCAATCAGGGAGCAGGGTCAGGCTCGGCTCCGGGCTTGGCCGACTCGGAAGACGATTTCCGCTTCGTGCTGACCCGCGAGGAGGTACTCGACCTCTTCTTCGAGGATCTCGAGCTGCCCGATATGGTCAAGCTCAACCTCAAGGAGATCCTGATCGTCAAGCCGCGGCGGGCGGGTTTTTCGGTGAGCGGCTCGCCGACCAATATCAATGTCGGGCGCACCATGCGCAACAGCCATGGCCGCCGCATTGCCCTCAAGCGCCCGAAACAGGAGGACCTGGACGCGATCCTCCAGGAACTGCAGGAGCTCGATACCGGAACAGCGGGAGCCGCAGCCCACCAGCGCATCGCCGAGCTGCACGCGGAGCTCGACCGGCTGGAGCGCCGGCGCCGGGTGATCTCCTATATCGATCCGGTCGACATCCGCTTCAACCGCTTCGACGCGCAGCCGCTGCCGAACGCCAATGCGGTGATGTTCTGTCTCATGGACGTGTCCGGTTCGATGGGGGAACGGGAAAAGGACCTGGCCAAGCGCTTCTTCGTCCTGCTACACCTGTTTCTGAAAAGGCGCTACGAGCGCACCGACATCGTCTTCATTCGCCATACCCATGAGGCGCAGGAAGTCGACGAGGAGACCTTCTTCTACTCGACGCAGAGCGGCGGCACCGTGGTCTCGACCGCCCTAGAGGAGATGCAGCGCATCATCAAGGAGCGCTATCCTTCCAATGAATGGAACATCTACGCCGCCCAGGCTTCGGACGGCGACAACATCGCCACCGATTCCGGGCGTTGCATCGCGCTGCTCGATGGCGAGATCATGCGCCTGTGCCAGTATTTCGCCTATGTCGAGATCATCGACGAGCGCGAGAGTCATATCTTCGGCGGCACCGAGAACGGAACCTCGCTCTGGCAGGCCTATGCGGCCGTTACCGAGCGTTGGCCGAACTTCCAGATGAGCCGCATCGCCAAGGCTTCGGACATCTATCCGGTTTTTCGCCAGCTCTTCACCAGGCAGCCCGCCTCGCAGGGCGGGTGAAAGGAGCGCCGATGCCCAAGCCGACGCCCAAGCATGCGCCCAACGCCGACTTGCTGTTCTCAGGCTCGGACTGGAACTTCAAGACGTTGTCGCGGGCCTATGATGCCATCGAGGCGCTGGCGGTCGAGGAGCTCAATCTCGACACCTATCCCGTGCAGATGGAGATCATCTCCTCCGAACAGATGCTCGACGCCTACTCGTCCGTCGGCATGCCGCTGATGTATCGACATTGGTCGTTCGGCAAGCATTTCCTCCATCAGGAGCTGATGTACCGCAAGGGTGGACGCGGGCTCGCCTATGAAATCGTCATCAACTCCAACCCCTGCGTCGTCTATCTGATGGAAGAAAACACCATGGCCCTGCAGGCCCTGGTGACGGCCCATGCGGCGCTCGGCCATAATCACTTCTTCAAGAACAATTATCTGTTTCAGCAATGGACGGATGCGGGCGCGATCCTGGGCTATCTCGATTTCGCCAAGGGCTTCATCACCCGCTGCGAGGAACGGCATGGCGTCGCTGCAGTGGAGGCCATACTCGATGCCGCCCATGCACTGATGGAACAGGGCGTGTTCCGCTATCGCCGCCCGCCCAAACTATCCTCGGAAAAGCAGCGCGAGGGGGTGCGCGAGCGGCTGGAATATGAAGAGCGCACCTATAATGATCTCTGGCGCACGCTGCCGCCCTCCAAAGGCGGCGACAGGCCCGACGATGCCAAGGACGGCACGCCCGAGCGGAAGAAAGCACTCAATCTTCCCGAGGAAAACCTGCTCTATTTCCTGGAGAAGAACAGCCTGATCCTCGAGCCATGGCAGCGGGAAATCCTCAGGATCGTGCGTGTCATCGCCCAATATTTCTATCCGCAGCGCCAGACCCAGGTGATGAACGAGGGCTGCGCCACCTTCGTGCATTATACGCTGATGAACGCGCTGTTCGACCGTGGCCGGATCAGCGAGGGCGCCATGCTCGAGATCCTGCGCAACCATTCCAACGTGGTGTTCCAGCCGGGCTATGACGATCCCCGCTTTTCCGGAATCAATCCCTATGCGCTCGGCCTCGACATGATGCAGGACATCCAGCGCATCTCGACCGAGCCGACGCCGGAGGATCGCGACTGGTTTCCGGAATTCGCGGGCAACGGCAATTGGCGCGAAGTCCTGCTCGACGCCTGGGCCAATTACCGCGACGAGTCCTTCATCCGCCAATATCTGAGCCCGACGCTGATCCGCAAATGGCGGATGTTCGTCCTGTCCGATGCCGCCAACGAATCCTTCTACAAGGTCGCCTCGATCCACAATGAGCGCGGCTACGAGAATATTCGCACCGCCCTCGCCCATAGCTACGATATCGGCGCCAACCGCTCGGACATCCAGGTCGTCGACGTGGATCTGCTGGGCGACCGGCATCTGCGCCTCCAGCACAAGGTCAATGACGGCATCGTGCTGGAGCCCAACAGCCGCGACGCGACGCTGCGCCATATCCGCAGCCTCTGGGGCTATGAGGTGAGCCTGGAAGGCATCGACGCCCGCACGGGAAACAGGATCTATGAATGTTCGACCCGCCAGGTAGGCGGGTGAACTGGTCGCGGCCTGACACGCGAGGCACGCCTTCAGGGCCTGCCCGGCTCCAGCGTGATGCGGGCCTGCCGCGCCGTGACGGCACCACCCACGCCATAGCTCGCGCTCCATTCGAAGCGTAGGCCCTCCTCCACCCGCGTGACATCCAGATCGAGGATGATGCCGGGCACCATGTCGAAATCTCTGCACTCGATGGTATTCACACCGTCCAGGGCAAAGGTGACGACGGCATGTCTGTCGGTGATCAGATGGCCTTGGTCATCGACCTTGTCCGTCAGGATCCAGGCATGGATGCGCATGAGCGCCTGCCCCTTGCCGAAGAAGGCGATCTCCAGCAAATAGCCATCGTGGAAGCTCGGTACCCGGCCGAACCAGGCGAGCAGCTCTTCCCCACCGGGCAACTCGTGCAGGACTGAAGCGGGTGCGGTCATCGGCTCACGCAAGATCATCGGGCGTTTCGGATTCGTTGCGAAACGTCGCGAGTTCTCCCAGAAGGTCGACCAGCTGATCGATGCGCTCACGGCCGAAACGCTCTTCCAGCACGGCATAGATCTTGCGGCTGTCGGGCAGGACTTCGTGGATGACGTCTTCGCCGGCGGGCGCGAGCTTCAGGAGCACGCGGCGCCCGTCGCCCTTGTCCTTGTGCTTGGAGATGAAGCCGCGCTCCTCCAGCGAACGGATCATGCGGGTCAGGCTGGGCGCCAGGATGAAGGCACGATCGGCGACCTCGGAGGCATCGAGCGTGCCAGCCTCGTTCAGGACACGCAGCACGCGCCATTGCTGTTCCGTCACACCGTGATTGGCGAGCATGGGGCGAAAATGGCTCATGACGGCCTCGCGCGCCCGCAGGAGCGCGATCGGCAGGGAACGCCGCGTTTCCTTCAACCTTGCTTCCTCGATCACCGGCAGCGCTTCCTTCACTTCATCCATGCATCGTCCCCCGATAGCGGCTCAGGGAATTGAGCACTACTCGCATACATCGACGTTTGATCAAACCGTCGGCGATGGTTCTTTCGCCGCCCCCAGATGGGAAGATTGCACCTGCCCGGCGCGCCATTGGCCCGGCGGCTCGCCGACATGCTTGCGGAAGAAGCGCGAGAAATAGGCTGGATCACGAAAGCCGATCTCATAGGCGACGTCTTCGACCGAGCGAATGGTGAAGACCAGGAGGCGCTTGGCCTCGATCAGGCGCCGCCTGTCGATGAAGGCCTTGACGGACAGGCCATGGGAGGTGCCGCAAGCCCTGGCGAGCAGATGCGGCGTGGTGCCGAGCGCCGCGACATAGCGCTCGACCGGCCAGGCATCCCGGAAATGCCGGTCCACCAGGCGCCGGAAGGCGAAAGCAAGGTCATGGCCCTCGCGTTCGCCGGTACGGCCGGTCCGGCCGAGCAGGGCGATGTCGTTCATCGCCACGGCCAGCAAGGCTGCCAGGGGTGCCCCCTGCCCCAGCTGATACTCCTCGAGCAGCCGCTGCATGGTCGCGGCCAGAGAAGGCCAGAAACGGCTCTCGGCCTGTCCGCGCACCATGAGCGGCTCCTCGATCGGCAGGGCCGAAAGCGCAGCGATCGGCGGCAGCGCACTGTCGGCAATCGAGGCGACGACGGCATCGCTTTCATCCGGCGCGACAGTGAAACCATGCACCACGCCGCTGGGAATGAAGCTGACAGCTGGTGCGATAAAGTCCAGCCGCCGATCTTCGATGAAATATTCGCCCCGGCCCCTGCTCCAGAAGGTGATCTGAGCCATCCTGTCATGTTTATGAGCGGAAACCCGGCCTGAATGCAGTGATCTGCGCTCCATCACGGTTTCCACATGCAAAAACCCAAGATCGATCGGGCGATCGGGCTCGCCATAGACGAAGAAACTGGGAACCTGCTCAGCCATCAGCGCTGCCGAAAAAAGTACAAGCGATTTTGCCATTCTGTCCATGGCACACGCCGCCGGCAAGGCCTAGCCTCACCTCAACGAACATCAGGGAGGACGGCGATGCGATCAGAAGATTTTCGCGCCGATACAAAACGACCCTTCACGGGTGCCGAATATCTCGCTTCGCTGCGCGACGGGCGCGAGGTTTACATCAATGGCGAACGGGTAGCCGATGTCACCGCCCATCCGGCCATGCGCAATTCGGCGCGCTCGCTGGCCCGGCTCTACGACGCCCTGCATGACGAGAAGACCAAGCCGATCCTGACCGCGCCGACCGACACGGGCTCGGGCGGCTACACCCACAAATATTTCCGCGTCGCGCGCTCTTCGGCCGAATTGGTGGCGCAGAAGGACGCCATCACCCACTGGGCCCGCATGACCTATGGTTGGATGGGCCGCACCGCCGACTACAAGGCGGCGCTGATGAACACGCTCGGCGCCAATGCCGACTGGTACGGCCCCTTCAGGGACAATGCGCTGGCCTGGCACAAGCGCGCCCAGGAAGCCGTGCTGTTCATGAACCATGCCATCGTCAACCCGCCGATCGACCGCCACAAGCCGGCCGACGCGGTGAAGGACGTCTTCGTCCACATCACCAAGGAAACCGATGCGGGCATCTACGTCTCCGGCGCCAAGGTCGTCGCCACCTCTTCCGCCCTCACCCACTACAATTTCCTCGCCCAGAGCTCGGCCACCGTCACCGAGGACCCGTCCTTGTCCGTGATGTTCATCCTGGCGATGAACGCGCCAGGGGTGAAGATGTTCTGCCGGACCTCCTATGAGGAAACCGCCAACCGCACCGCCCAGCCCTTCGACTATCCGCTCTCCTCCCGCTTTGACGAGAACGACGCCATCCTGGTGCTCGACAATGTCTTCGTCCCCTGGGAGGACGTGCTGGTGCTGCGCGATGCCGGCAAGATCCTGTCCTTCCATCCCGCCTCCGGCTTCATGCATGGCTATTGCTTTCAGGGCTGCATCCGCTTCGGCGTGAAGCTCGATTTCCTCGCCGGCCTGCTCGCCAAGGCCCTGCGCGCCACCGGCGGCGATGCCTTCCGCGGCAACCAGGCCATGCTCGGCGAAGTCATCGCCATCCGCCACCAGTTCTGGTCCTTCGCCAATGCCATGGCCCACAACCCCATTCCTTGGGCTGATGGTGCCGTGCTGCCGAACCTGGAAGCGGCGCTCGCCTACCGCACCTTCATGTCGGAAGCCTATCCCAGGGTGATCGACATCGTCAGGCGCACCATCGCCTCCGGCCTGATCTATCTGCCCTCCTCGGCCCGGGATTTCGCCAACCCCGAGATCGACCGCTACCTCGCCCAATATGTGCGCGGCTCCAACGACATGGGCCATGTCGAGCGCATCAAGATCATGAAGCTCTTATGGGACGCGACGGGCACGGAATTCGCCGGCCGCCACGCTTTGTACGAGCTCAATTATGCCGGCGCACCCGAGGAAGTCCGCTTGCAGGTGCTCAAGGGCGCCGAGCGTGGCGGACGCCTTCGGGAGATGGAAGCCCTGGTCGACCAATGCATGGCCGATTACGACGAGAAGGGCTGGACCGGTGAGACTTGGCTGCCGCCGCTCGGCGAGGCCAGCCCGGCACGCGCCGCCGCGGCCGAGTGAGGCCGCCGCCATGCCCGATCCCGTCTCCCGGACCCACTTTCGCGACGCCATGGCGCGGGTCTGCGCCAGCGTCAACGTGGTCACCACCAATGGCAGCGCCGGGCGCGGCGGCTTCACCGCCACCGCCATGTGCTCGGTGACCGACGAGCCGCCGACCCTGCTGGTATGCATGAACAGCCGCTCGGCCCAGACCGGCGTCTTCATCGAGAACGCCCGGTTCTGCGTCAACGTGCTGACACCGGACCACCAGGACCTCGCCGGCTATTTCGCCGGCCAGCGCGCCGACATGGACGCCCGCTACGCCGCCGCCGACTGGATCGACCTCCCCTCCGGCAACCAGGCGCTGGCCGACGCCATCGTCTCCTTCGACTGCCACCTGATCGACCGGCATCTGGTGGGCAGCCACCACATCTTCATCGGCGAGGTCGTCGACATCCGCAGCCGCAAGGACGGCCACGCCCTGCTCTATTTCGACAGAGGCTACGCGCATGTGTTGGGACAGGCGGGGAGCTTTGGAGGCTAGAATATCGTCGACAAGAAATGTAATTACTTTCAATTTGGATTGAATTTCAAGAAAAAATCACGAATACTATATATCCAAACATCGAATCTTACTCTCATATTGACATGACAGTCTCGGCTTTTTGCGTCATAACCCGTCAAATTTGATAATTTCCTTTTGGAAATTTTGAAAATAAACATAAATTGTATTAATTGTTATTTTCTATAAGAATAATATATTTTCAGAAATTCTATTCTCTTTTTCAATGAGCACCCTAATCCGGCGATACTTATTGGGGGTCCCATCTTTGGGGGATATACTGATCAGCGCCTTGGCATAATATAGCGGGATCCGGCAATGAGCTGCCGGGCAAGGATCCCTGAGCCATCCGCCTTTGGCTGCATGCAAGAGCTGGCGGCGAATGACTTGAAACAAGGCACGGTGTCAGGTCGCGCGGACGTTGGCAACTTGCCGTTCGCGGCGAGCTGTTCTTCCGGGATGTGCGTGCGAGCGCAAAATATAGAGGCACAATCATGCCCGCGTTCTTCCAGGAGGTTTTTGCACGTGCCGGCGTCGACGACGACGCCAAGCCGCATCCTGATGCGATCGCGGCCCTGGGCAATTCGAGTTTCGTGCGACTGGTCGGTGGAAGCGGCATGCGCCTGGATACACCTCGAACACTGAGTGTGGAGGGCTTCGTGCAGGCACTGCACTCGCTGTCCGCCACCCGCGTTCTCGGTTTCTTCAACCCGCATTAGAACGATTGCTCCCGCGCGCTCGCCGAGCGACGGGCAAGGACCGATCGTTCTGCACAGCAACGCATTTGTGGAGCGAACATGACCGACCAATACATACCCGGCGTCTGGTCGAAGCGTTACGAACAACTGTCCACACCTCAGCGCGACTATGTGTCTGGAGAGGCCGATCGGCGGTTTCGAGCGCGCACCGGCATCTCGCGCAAGCTCGACCCGAAGGCGGACCACAATCTGGTCGTCCAATGGCTTCGCATCCGCGACGAGGTCCTGGCGCAGCTCGTGGGCAAGGGAACCGATCCGAACAAGACAGGCGACGGCCTGGCCCTCTGGCTGCCAGCGCCGATGAAGAACTTCGCGTTCTTCCTCCTCTATAATTACGACGTGGGCAGCGACGCGCCCAAGCCGCTGCACCTGAAGGCGATCGACGGCGTAATGCGCCTGTTCATCAAGGCGCATGCCGAGCTCAGGATCGGCGTCGAAGGCCATGCCAGCCGGACCGGCGGAGAGAGCTATGACAACAATGGCCTCTCCGAACGACGCGCGGCAAACATCGACAAATATTTGCGCAAGCTCGCCGGCTCATCGGCAAAATTCTTCACGTCCGGCGGCTCCGGAGCCAAGCAGCAGGTGTCCGCCAATCCGTTCTATCGCGATAGCTGGCCGCACCTGGAATCCCTCGACGAGGACGAACGCGACCGCTCGGTGGTCGTCACCTTCCAGTGGCAACCGCCCGGTGTCCTGGATGCACTCGATCAACCCAATATCGATTGGGACAAGGCGTTCGATCAGGCCGCACCCTACGCAGCCTTTGCCTATGTCAGCACCATGGGGCTCAAGATCGCCTCCGACAATCTGTCGCCCATTCAGCTGGGCGGCGTTCCGGTGCCTTGGAACCCCTATACAGGCTGGCCGACGAGCTGGACCACCGGCAATCCCGACGCCGATCAGGTGATGCAGGCGATGGGCAAGATGATGATCGACAACATCGAGGCAGCCGCCGCCAGGAAGGGCTACAAGATTACACGCGACGACATCATCGGGCACTATCAGGATTGGCTGAAAAACCCGAAGAATAAATGGGTCAATCCGTGAGGCGGCACCTATCCTTTTTGGGAGACCGGCGAACCGCCGGTCTTGCTGAACTGCGTGAGCAGCGGTCAGCCCGAGATGATTTCGTAGTATAGAATCTGGGCCTCACTGAGGGATGATCGCACACCGGGCGATATCAAGCCGGAGCCGAAGAGCAGAACGTCTTCGCGGCGCACGAATACTTCAAGATCCGTCCCCGTCGACATGAAGGTGCCCGACGAGCTTCGCTCGGCAAGCTTGGCCCTGCCGTTCGAAATGGTGAAGGTCGCGTGATGCCTGGAGACCCAGGGCCGCGGCACGACGATATCGCACTCCGGGGACCGGCCGATGGTCACGGATTCGTTGTTGCGGCAGGATCGCAGCTGATCGCCATATCGGATGACGAGGTTGAGGTGCCGTACCGGCCCGGCAAGCCTATCGAAAACCGTGCTCTGGCGGGCAAGCTGCGTGCTGAGCGCCACATCGTCCTCCCGCAGGGTATAGACATCGAAGGGCTCCTGCTTTCCCTTGAAGGCCATGCTGTCGAGGAGCCGCAAGGCATTGCGGCTTTCCGGAATAAGCGCTTCGAAGAAGCTCTGGCTGACCAGCACTTCCCCGGGGTTTGCCGTGGTGGACAATCGCGCGGTGACATTGACGACGTCGCCGAAGATGTCGCCCCGCATTCGAATGACCGCGCCGAAATGCAATCCGATCCTGGTCCTCAACGCCCCATTCGTCAGCTGGCTGCTGATCTGGCGGACAGCCTTCAGTGCCGCCTCCGGCCTTTTGAACAGGCTTAGGACGTCATCGCCCTTCGAGTGAATGAATTCGCCGCCATATCGGGCGGTGATCGCGCGTACCGCATCCAGGCAGTCCGAGATTTGCCGCAAGGCGCCGACATCGCCAACGCGCTCATAGAGCGGCGTGCTCCCCACGACATCGACCAAGAGGACTGCAGCTAGAATTCTCTCCTGATCCATCACGCGCATCCGCCCCGAGAACGCAGCACCACATAGTATACCAAAATCGACCCTGGTTTCATTCCTTGAAGTCCATGAGGTTGCTGTTGGCAAGTGGCGGAAGGACTTCATCGCACGATGAGCCGTTGCCGAGCTGCAGGTGTGGCGGTGGCGACTATCCGCCCTAGCTGCCGAAGGATATTTCGACCCGGCAGGCCCTCGTGCTTGATACTGCCGATATTTGGTTCCACATCTTCCGGGATGAGAAACGATCAGCAGGATCAGCGATGGTGGAAGTGGAGCCTGCTGGCCTCCCTTCTCCTCAATTTGCTGGTCGCCGCGCTCATCCTGCCGAGATCGCTGGTATCACCCCTGAAGGAAGAACAGACGATAACGGTCGACTTGGTACAATCGGTCGATCCGCCCCCGAAACCAAAGCCGAAAGCCGAAGCTCCGCCGCCGGCCAGCCCCGCACAGCCGCCGGCCGAAAGTGCGGCGAAACCACCGTCATCCAAGGCGACGGGCGATCGGCAGGCGACGCAGCCGGTCATGAAGCCGGTGTTTCTTTTTGGCGACAAGGATCGTGGGCCTCGAAGGGCTAGGGATGGCAACAGCTCCGCAAACGGTTCTGCCTCGCCTCCGGGCCGCCCCGATCCGGCGCAAACAAGTGAGCCGAAACCACTGCCCGTGATGACGGCTGCGGCCGATCCCGCTCCCCGGGATGTCGCGACAAAGACACCGGCCGCGCCAGCCAAAATCAACGCTCAAGCCCAAAATCAAGCTCAACCAAATTCCAAGCTTCCTGAAGCCAAGACCTTGTTTTCGCAGGAGACAACCAACGACATCAACGCAATGCTCGCGATGGGAAGCATGTCTCGCGGCGAGCGAGCGGGCCAGCTTTGCGTGACGGAACTCCACGAGCAATTGCTGCATGCTTCGCCCTCCTATGTCCCCGATATGCTGCCTCGCGAACTGCTCGAGCAAGGGAGCGTGCTCGAGGACTCCAAGGCGGCGTTCGCCGCCAATTCGCAATGGTACGATCTGAGCTATCGCTGCGAAGTCGATGCCAAGGCGACGAAGGTAATCGCCTTCGCCTTCCAGGTCGGCAATCCGGTCCCGCGCAGCGACTGGAAAAGTCGCGGGCTCCCTTCGCCATAGGCGAGGCATGAAGCGCGCGGCTTGGCCCCGGACGTCGCTGCCATGATCTGCAGAACTTTCTCGGAGTTCGGCGAAAGTCGATTGCGGGCCCGCGAGAGATCACCGATTTTGGTGCATGGCAACCGGCCGCGCGAAGGCCCGAGCTTGCCAATCGGACCATGTAAGGGCAATTTCAGCCCAGCGAGACATTCGGCGGCCCATGCCGCTGTCTTCTCTGGTCGGGCAATGGGACAAGGGAACGCGAAGATCATGATCATGGACGGTGGGATTGCCGATACCGGCGAGATGGACGAGGCCGCCAAGCCCGGGCTCGGATCGGGACTTCTCAGCCGCCGGTCGTTTCTGGTCGGCTCGGCTGCCGGTCTCGGCGCGCTGGGGCTGGCCGGCTGTGCGACGTCAGGCGGCCTGAGCCGGGCCGAGGCGGCGAGGCTCTATGCGGCAGTGCCCGAGGAGAAATTCCCGATCCCGGCGGTCGATGTCAGCAAGATCGACCCGAAATATTATCGCCGAAAAGTGCAGTACCCCAGCAAGGAAGCGGTCGGCACGATCATCGTCGATCCGAGCAAATATTATGTCTACCGCATCGAGGGAGAGGGGATCGCCACCCGCTACGGCGCCAATGTCGGCCGCCAGGGCTTCCTCTGGCATGGGGATGCCTATGTCGGGCGCAAGGCCGAATGGCCGGTGTGGACGCCGCCCAGGGAGATGATCGCGCGCCAGCCGGAGGCCGCTAAATATGCCGGCGGCATGCCGCCCGGCCTGAACAACCCGCTCGGCGCCCGCACGCTCTATCTCTATCAGAACGGCAAATACACGCTCTACACGCTCTACAGCACCATCATTCCCCAGTCGATCGGCTCCGGCGTTACGAGCGGCTGTACCGGCCTGCTCACCCAGGACATGCTCCACCTCTACGGCCAGACGCCGGTGGGGACGAAGGTGGTCGTGTTGCCGGCCTGAGGCGGGAAGCTGCTGCCTGCAGCAGAGTTCTGATATGCGCGAACCTTGTCATTGCCGGGCTTGACCCGGCAATCCAGCCCCTTGCCGGTGTTTGTGGATGGCCGGGTCAAACCCGGCATGACAAATCGCAGAACCTGCCGAAAACACGCCGGAGCGCCGGAAAACCAGGCGCTATGTCCAGGCGTTGAGGTCGCTGACGAGCTGCCTGTCCAGCTCCAGGCTTTCGAGGCCGCTGGAAAGCAGGATGCCGCCGCGGTTATGGTGGCCGCTGCCACCCAGATTGCGCTTGTGGTGCAGGAAGTGACCGACCTCGTGCGCCATCACGCCGATGAAGGCCTCGCCATAGTCGAACACTCCCGGATTGCCCCGGTCGACGACCACGCAGACCTGCTCGTCCGGCAGGAACTGCCCCGCCGCCTCGCTCGCCATGGCATCGTAATCGCCGACGAGAAAGCAGGTGAGATCGGCGCCATTCTGCTTAAGCGGCACGATGTCCTGGCGGAAGACATCCCGCATGATCTTCGGCCCCAGGGCCTTTTCCACCATGATCCAGTCGGCGCCGGCCGGGGTGAAGAAGATGTTGGTCTGGGCCCCGAAGATCCAGTTCAGCCGGGTGAGGAACCAGGGCGCGTCATCCGGCTTGAACTTCGTGGCGTTGACGACCTTGCCCGCCTGGTCGAAATGCCTGAGGAACTTGAAGGCGAGCGAGTAGCTCTTGCGTGGCATGATGGCGACGTCGAGCTTGATGACCGTGCTGCCGCGCGTGCCCGTCAGTGGGGGAATGCCGGTCCCCTTGGCCTGAACCTTGAGGGCGCGTGCCCCGGCCTGCGGCCGTATGGTGCCATAGAGCGCGGTGCGCAGGCGCAGCAACTGATCGTCGCGCTCCTGGCTCTGCAGCTTGCCGTAGCGGGTGTCGACATAATCCTGGGCAATGCGCTCGACCTGCTCGACGCTGATATCGTCGATCTGCAGCCGGGCCTTGTCGTAGGCCAGGTGAACGCCTTGGGCATCGCGCAGGCAAACCAGATTGAAGCCGCCCTCCGGGACCACCAGGAAGTTTTGGGCGGCAAACACACCGGAATATTGCAGGAACTGCACGAAACTCGCCATGACGTTCCCCAGCCTCGATCCGCGATGATGCCGCGCCCGGCATGACTATGAGCCATCATTGCTGTCGGGCCTGGTGAACAATATAACGGAAGTCAGCTTTGCGAGGCAATCGACTGGCGCCGGGCGTCAGAACCGCCAGTTGAAATTCGCCTTGAAGGCATGCTGCCGGGCTGAAGCGGCAAGCTGCCCATCATAGGAAAGACCGAGGGTTGCGGCGCGCGAAAGCGCCACGTCGATGCCGGCTTCCACCACTGCCGCATCCCGGGCAATCGGCACGGCCGCCACAGTGAAGGCGTTGCCGACGGAGAAGGCCTGGGTCGAGAGCGGCGTGGTGGTGCCGAAGGCGTGGCGCCAACCGAGCGAGCCGCGCAGCGTGGCGGTAGTGCCGCCGACATCGATATTCGTCGCGGCCCTGAAGCCGAGGGTCGAGTAATAGGTGTCGGTGGCCTGGCCATTGGCATGGAGCGCCGCCGCCCCGCCCTGCTCGGTGAAGGAGCCCGTGTCGAGGCTGACATAAGCGAGATTGGCGAACGGCTCCAGCGATGCATAGGATGTATCCACCCGATAGCCAAGATCGCCGAAGGCCTGGAAGGTGCCGGCGCGATAGTCGCCCTTCAGGCTGTCGACGAGGCCAGGAATGACGACCGAGCGGCTGGTGTCGATGTCGTGCCAAGTGTAAGCGAGGCCGGTGCGCAGGCCGAGCCGACCGCCCGGCACGTTCCAGCTCGTGCCGCCATAGAGGCCAAAATGGTAATTGTCGCTGGTGCCGGAAGAGGCACGATCCCGGGCCTTGAAGTCGCTGCGGCTGTAGCCGGCGAGCACGCCGAAGCGCCAGGCCTCGAAAACCGGCATGTCGGCGCCGACGAAGAAGCCGCCGGTCGAGGTCGAGAGCTTGGCGGCATTGCCGTCGCTGTCGATCCGGCCCCAGGCGCCGAAGCCCTGGCCCCAGACGGCAAGCCGATCGGCGGTGGGCGAAGCCGCCTGCGGACCGCCCGCGCCATAGACGGTGACTGGCAAGGACGAAGCGCCGACATCGCCGAAGGCGGCGCGGATACGGCCGGTGGCGGCATCGCGAATGAAGCGGCTGTCCTCGATCAGCACGCTCTTGGCGGAAGCATGGATCTCCCCGGAAAGCTGGTCGAAAGCCGCGCGGATCAGCGCCTTGTCGTCGGGCAGAAGGGCGATGGCATCGTAGACCGGGTGACCTGCGGCCAGCCCGATGCTCTCGATGCCGCCGGCCGTCGCCCGCTGGTTGCGGGTCTGGCCGACGCTGCTGAAGTCGATGAAATTGCGCTTGAGGTTGAGATCGACGGTGCCCGCCCCATAGTCATAGGCGAGCTCCGGGGTCAGGAAGGCGAAATCGGTGGTGACGCTGTCAAAGCTGCCCGACAAGGTGCCGTCGGCGGACAGGATCGTGTAGCTTGAGCGCAGTTTGTAGGCACCGTCAGCGCCGATATGGGCGACGGAGCCCCCCTTCAGCGTGGCATTGCCGGTGACATGGACGAGATCGGCATCCGTGCCAGCGGGATCGACCTCCACGGCAAGATGCGAGCCCGCGTCGAAGACGAGATTGCCGTTGACGGTGAAAGTACCGATGGAGTTGCCCGGCGCGAGCGTGCCGCCGGAAGCGATGGTGATGACGGAACCGACGCCGGAACCGACAGTGCCATGGCCGCCGAGCAAGGCGCCGTCCTCGACGTTGAGCGAACCGCCGAGCACGGCACTGGCATGGCCGGCGTCCGAGCCGACGATCAGCTCGCCGGCGGTGACGTCCGTCGTCCCGGCGAAGGCCGAACTGTCGCCGTCATAGAGGAGCGTGCCCGAGCCGGCCTTGATGAATTTGCCGTTGCCCAGGAGGGAGCCGCCATAGAAGGCGTTCGCCGTCTGGTCGAAGGTGAGGGAAGCGCCGGTGACGATCTGCGCCCTGCCGCCGAAGCGTTCGGCGGCGCTGGTGAGGTTGCCGGCCTCAATCGCCCAGTCGAGGCTGGAAACACCCGTGAGGGTGAGGCTGCCGGTTCCCCGCTTATCCATGACACCGGAGGTCCCATCGAGGCCGACGATATCGCCGGCAAAGCTGGCATCGGTGGTCTGGTCGAACACGACGATCCCCGCATTGCCGATATTGCCCGAAATCGAGGCGGCATTGCCGATCAGCCCGCCCTCGCGCACCAGGGTGTTGCCATAGGCATTGCCGGCATTGTCGAGACGCAGGATCCCGCCTCCGGTCTTGAGCAGGTCGCCCGGTCCCGAGACGGCGCCGGTCAGGCCCAGCACGGTATGGCCGCCGACATTGAACTCGCCGGCCTGCGCCAGCGTGATGGCGCGAGCCATGTCGAAGGTCTGCGTCGTCGCCAGCTTGCCACCGTTGAAAATCAGGCCGCCGGAAGTCGCGCCGAGATTGGCGTCGGCCGAGATCTGCAGCGTACCGTTTCCGATCTCGGTGCCGCCCGTATAGGTGTTGGTGCCGGCCAGGATGGTCGTACCGCTGCCGGCCTGCCAGAGCCCGCCCGAACCGGAGATCACGCCGGACAGGGTCAAGGTGTTGGAACGGTTGACGGCGAGCAGGCCGTCATTGGCGATATCGCCGAGAACCGAGCCGGTGGTGCCTCCATTGCCGAGTTGCAGCGTGCCGCCCTCGATCCGGGTCCCGCCGCTGTAGCTGTTGTCGGCAGCGAGGATCAACCGGCCATAATCGGTCTTTACCAGCTTGTTGGAGCCGGTGAGCTCGGAGGCGATGGTCGCCGTCATGGCACTCGCCGGATTGCCGTCGCCGACGCGGATGATGCTCTCGCCGCCGGAGGCCGCGAGGGCGATGGCATCGCCCTCGATACGATAGCCGTCCACGGCGAAATTCATGCCGGCGGACGCGATCGCGCCGGCGCTGGCGTCGACGCGGATAGTGCCGGCCGTGCCCTGGAAGACCGCAAAGGTCGGGTTGGGCTGATAGGGGCCATTGATGGAGCCGTCCTTGTCAGTCCAGTTGCGCCCGTCGGCGCGCCAGACGCCGCCGCCACCGTCCACGGCGCCATTGTCGCGCTGGCCGGCATTCTCGCCGTCCCAGAAACCGAGCGCCATACCGGCGGTGGAGATGAGGTTGACCTGACCGGCGACCGAGGTCTGGATGGTCAGGTTGTCCGGGACGACACCGGCCGGCAACGTGCCGATCTCCAGTCCATTATCGGTCAAGCTGCCGCCGTAACCGATGAAGGTGTAGACGCCAGGGCCGAAGCCGCCCTGGTCGGTGACGTTGAGCGTGCCGTCGAGCGTGAGGTTGCCGCCGACCTGGAAGAGCGGTGTCGCCGAGGCCGAACCCAGGGCAACATTGACGTTCGTGCTGGAGGCGAGGTCGAGATTGCCGTCGACGGTCAGAGTCTTGCCGGCCGCTCCCGTCAGAACGCCGCCGGAGAAAACGAGATCGCCTTCGATCGTGCCCCCGCCGGTCACCGTACCAGAGCCGTAGACATCGACCCGACCGCCGAGCACGCCGTCCACGGTGAGGGTCCCGCCCGTGACTGAAGTGGGCGCGCCGAGCTGGCCGGCGATCACGAGATTGCCGCCGACAACACTGGCGCGGCCTGTGAAAGCGCTGCTGTCGCCCGTCAGCCGCGTCGTGCCCTGGCCGCGCTGCAGGATCCCGCCGCTGCCCGACAGGGTGCCATCCAAGGTCAGGTTGTCGGATCGATTGAGAATGAGAGCGCCGTTGACCGCCACATTCCCGACGATCGAGCCACCCGTGCCGCCATTGCCGAGCTGGAGACTCGTGCCGACGGCGATCGTCGTACCGCCTGTGTAGGTGTTGGCACCGGTAAGGATCTGGATACCCTCCCCCTGCACGACGAGGCCGCCCTGGCCGGTGATCCCGCCGCCGAAATCGACCGATGTGGCGGTGTTCAGGATCAGGGAGTTGCTACCCAGGGATACCGCGGTGCCGGAGACACCTGCGAGCGCGCCGATGGCCTGATCACCAGATCCAAGGCTGATATCAAAGGCCGCGCCAGGGCCCGACAGTGTCACGGCGCCATTGGCAGCCAGCCTGCCCGCGCCCGTAAGGGCCAGGGTACCTCCGGCTACGGTGGTGCCGCCGCCATAGGTGTTCTGCCCGGACAGGGTCAGCGTGCCCGCCCCCTGCTTCACGAGCCCCCCGGTACCGGTGATGGCCCCTCCATAGGTCGTGTTGAAGGCAGTGCTCGAGGTCAATGTGTTCGAGCCGAGCATGATCGTGGTGCCCCCATTGCCGGCGAAGGCGCCGATGGTCTGGTTGCCGCCCGAAGTGCTGATATCGAAGCTGCCGCCCGCTCCGGTGATGAACACATTGCCGTTCGCCGCGAGGCTGCCTCCGGCGCCGAGCGCGAGCGTGCCTTTCTCGATGGTGGTCCCGCCGCTATAGGTATTCGCGCCGGTCAGGATGGTGGTGCCGGTGCCCCTCTGCACGAGCGCCCCGCTACCCGAGACGATACCGGACAGCGTCGAGGTGTCAGAACGATTGACGACCAATAGGCCGTTGTCCGTCACGTTCCCCACGATCGAGCCCGAGGTGCCGCCGACGCCGAGCTGCAATGTCCCGGCAGAGATGCTGGTGCCGCCCGTATAGCTGTTGTCGCCTGACAGCACGACCGTGCCGCCGCCTGTAGCCGTGACCTGCCCCGCGCCGGATATCACGCCTGAAATCGAAAGATCGCCGTCGGTCGTGTCGAACGTCACCGAGGAGCCGGTGCCGAGTGTGATCGCATTGCTCACCACCGGCACACCGGCCTCCTGTGCGGTTATTGTCGCAGCAGCGTTGGTGATCAGCTGGATGTCGCCCACCAGCATCGAGGTGGACCACAGTTTCAGCGTGTTGCCTGTCCCGCCGAAGCGAATGGAGGCACCATGGGTCAGGCCATTGGCCTCGAGCCCGCCACTGATCTTCCCATGATTTTGGATGGTGCTGTTGCCATTGGTCATCACACCGATGCCGGCTTCGGCGCCATTGGCAGCCCCACCGACAATATCCGCCCAGTTTATCAGGTTGACGCCGCTGCCGACTAGGTTGACCCCGGCGCCACTGTTGCCTCCGATCGATCCGCCCGTGCCGCTTCCGCCAACGCCCCCGACGATCGTTCCCAGGTTGGCGATGTTCGTACCGTTGCCGAACACCAGCAGACCGTCACCACCGCCACCGCCGCCGCCCGGGTTTCCGCCGCCACCACCATTGCCGCCATTGCCTCCCTGGATCAGCCCTTGGTTGCCGATGACGGTATTCGGCTGAATGGAGACCACGCCCGCACCACCGCCGCCACCGCCACCGCCATTGCTTGCCGAGCCCGACGTTCCGAAACCGCCGGTGCCGCCATTGCCGCCACGGAGAGCCCCAATGCCCGAAACGCTGAGATTCGTTCCGATAATATAGTTGCCGCCGCCGCCACCGCCGCCGGATGAAAAATTGAATCCATTCGATCCCGGCGAGCCGTCGTCGGCTTTGACAGGAGTAGCCACAACCACGCCGTAAATAACCTGGCGCCCGCCGCCGGTTCCTCCCGCGCCTTCCCCTGCCCCACCGGCCCCGCCCTCGCCAGCATCCCCGAGCGTGCCGGGGATTTGCACCGTGGCGCCGCCAGGCTCGAAGGCGGTGGCGTTGCCGCCGCCGCCATTACCGGCCCCGCCGATGCCGCCACGATCATAGCCCGCACCGCCGGCAGCGTCGCAGGCGGTGGAGTCGACTGTACAGGCTCCGGCCCGAGCGGGGGCCGCCAGGCCGGTCACACCGAGCATCATTGCGAGAGGAGAAACCGTGGCCAACGCCCATAGACGGCGTCTGCTCGATGCAATTTTGGAGCGACCGCCACGCCGGCCGCCAGATTGCCCTGCAGCGGAACCCGCCGCCGCGCCTTCCCATATCGTCACCGCAATGCCCCCGGCGGCCGTCGATAGAATATCGAAGGGTCAGGACCGATCACGGCAACGCCGGCCACTGACGAATCCAACGCGCTGCGCCACGGTGGATAGAACAGCAACATTCCCAATAAATCTTCGTCTGACTATTACCCGAAGGGGTATGATTGTGCTGATATGGGTGTCGATCGCGGAGCATTACTGCGGCAGGTAGGTTCTGCAATCGGTGAAACGACGCAAAAACTGAAATCGCACCCCAGATTTTTCCGCAGGATCCCATGGACAGGGACAACAAACTCGATACTGAGATCATTCGCCTCTACGAAGCGGAGCCGGATCTGCAGACGCTTCCCGCTCTTCTATTCGCCGCCATCGGCCGCCTGGTCGATGCGGAAGTGGTAAGCTTCACGGAATTTCACCATCCCAGCCGTGACTTTCGCGCTCTGGTATCCGTCGGCGACGATCCCGGCCGGCGGGCCAACGCCATGCAGGCCTTCGCGCGGCATATGCACTCCCATCCGTTCTGGCAGCATGATCCGTCCTTCTATGGCGATAAGGCCCTGCGCGAGTCGGACTTCTTCAGCGATGAGGAATTCATCGAACTCCCGATCGCAAGGGAGGCATTCCTGCCGTCCGGAGCCCGCCGGATGATCGGGATCGTGATGGAGCACTCAGGTTATGCCGTTTCGATCGTCGGCCATCGCATCGTGGGCCGGCCGGCTTTCAGCGATGATGATCGCGATCGGCTGCAGGCCTTCCGCACTCACATCCTGCGATGCTACCGCCAGGCTCAGGAACGTACCCTGGCCAAGCTCACGCCGGCCCACCGGCTGCGGCTGGCATTTCCCACGCTGACGCCGCGCCAGGTCGAGGTGGCATCCTGGATCGCCCAGGGCAAGTCGAACCAGGAGATCGCGGGTATCCTCGAGATCGGGCTCGACGCCATCAAGGCCCATGTCAAGGCGATCAACCTAAAGGTCGATTCCGACAGCCGGCGCGCGGCGATCGTGATCGCCCATACCACGCCTCCCTTCGCAAAATTGCCGCCGCTGTGGAAGCTCGATCTGGAAAGCTGGAGCGGCGGCGGCGAAGCCAGGCAGATCCGCTTGCCGGAGGGCCTGCCTTCCGGAGGGATGTGAACGCCGCCATCGACCGAGCTGTGCCTCGATGGAATCCCCGCGAGGCCTTGGCCGATGGAGGCGGGTGCCAAAAAATCTGTGCCGCCCTGTCGGACCGGTGGAGCGGTGTTCGTCCTCGGGGCATGGCAAATGCCTTCGCCCATGACTTTCCGCTCTCTCAGTCAAGAGGACAATGACCATGCCCAGCACCATCCGCCTGCACCGCGTTCTCGCCACCAGCCCCGAAAAGGTCTATCGGGCCTTCCTCGAAGCGGATGCCCTTGCAAAATGGCTGCCGCCGAACGGCTTCACCTGCACGGTGCATCATTCCGAGCCGACCGTCGGCGGCACGTTCAAGATGTCGTTCCGCAACTTCACCACGGGTCATAGCCATTCGTTCGGCGGCGAATATCTCGAACTCGTGCCAGGCGAGCGGCTGCGCTATACGGACAAGTTCGACGATCCCAATCTGGCAGGCGAGATCGTGGTGACCGTGGCGCTGAAGAAAGTGTCCTGCGGCACCGAGCTGAACATCGAGCAGGCCGGCATTCCCGACCTCATCCCACCCGAGGCCTGCTATCTCGGCTGGCAGGACTCGCTGCGCAACCTGGCGCGGCTGGTCGAGCCGGAGATCAATCAATAGTTTTGGCCCACCCACCAGGGCGCCAGGCCTGGCGCCCTGGTGATGACCACGCGTTCAGTCAAAGCTGGATCCAGGCCGTCTTGAGATCGCTGTATTTGTCCAAAGCGTGCAGCGACTTGTCATGGCCGTTGCCGGACTGCTTTACGCCGCCGAGAGGCACGGTATTGTCGGCACCACCATAGGTGTTGACATGCACCACACCGGCACGCAGGGCGCGAACCATGCGATGGGCGCGCGAGAGGTCGGCGGTCCAAACAGCGGAAGCGAGGCCGTAATCGCTAGCATTGGCGATAGCGATCGCCTCGGCCTCCGTCTCGAAGGGAATGATCGACAGGATCGGGCCGAAGACTTCCTCCCGCGCGAGCGTCATGCCGGGCGTGACATCGAAGATCGTCGGCTGCATGTAGAAGCCGCCGCTTTCCTGGAGAATCTGCCGGCCGCCCGTGCGCAGGCGCGCGCCCTCGCCGAGGGCCTGCTCGGCATAGGCCAGGTCCTTCTTCAGCTGCGCCTCGCTGGAGACGGCGCCGATCTCGGTTGAGAGCTCCAGCGGATCGCCGACTTTCATGGTGGAAGCGATGGCGGCGAGCTTTTCGGAAAAGGGCTCGTGAATGGAACGATGCACCAGCAGGCGCGAACCGGCGACGCAGACCTGGCCGGCATTGCGGAAGATGCCCTGGGCCGAGAGCTTTGCCGCCCGATCGAGATCGGGCGCGTCGGCGAACACGATGTTGGGGGACTTGCCGCCGAGCTCGAGATAGACACGCTTGAGATTGGAGCGGGCCGAATATTCGAGCAGCCTGCGCCCGACGACGCCCGAACCGGTGAAGGCTATGACGTCGATATCGCCATGCAAGCCGAGCGCCTCGCCTGTCACCGCCCCCCTGCCCGTGACAACGTTGAGTACGCCTTCCGGCAGGCCGGCCTCGGCGCACAGGGCAGCCAGTTTGAGAAGGCTCAGCGAAGCTCCCTCCGCCGGCTTCAGCACCACGCAATTGCCGGCCGCCAGCGCCGGTGCGATCTTCCAGGCCCCGATCATCATCGGGAAGTTCCACGGCACGATGGCGGCGACGACGCCGACCGGCTCGCGATGGATGAGCCCGAGCACGTCGCTGGCCGTGGGCGCGATCTCCCCGTAGACCTTGTCGATCGCTTCGGCGTAGTAGCGGAAGGTCGCCGCCGCACTGCCCGGCTCGGCCTTCAGCGCCATGGCCATTTCCGTACCGTTGTCGCGCACGCCCAGCACGGCAAGATCGAGGGCATCTCGCTCGATCAGTTCAGCGATGCGCAGCAGCACCTTCTTGCGCAGTGAGGGCGCCGCCTTCGACCAGGAGCCTTTCTCGAAAGCGAGGCGGGCGGCGCGCACGGCGCGGTCGACATCGCCAGCCCCGGCATCGCCGATTGTGGTCAGCTTCTGCCCATCGATCGGCGAGATGACGTCGAGGACGGCGCCATCCTGCGGCTCGCTCCAATTGCCGCCGATGAACAGCGATTGCGGGACGACGGGAAGAAGCCGGAGGCGGTCGATCTGGTCCTGCATTTCTGAACTCTCACGGATGGGGACGGTGGGCGTATGTCCACCGTCAGGATTGGAGCGATCGCCCATCTTCAACCCACGACCACAGTCGCTCATTGAGAAAAGCTCCGTTGTTGTCATGCTCGGGCTTTGTCCCGGGCATCCAGTCCTCGCTGTTTCAGGTCACGTTGCCCTCTGGATTGCCGGGACAAAGCCCGGCAATGACAAAGGTCGTGTTTCCCGATCCTTCAGGCAGCCTCTCGCGAAAGGCCAGATTTGCTCTTGCGGCTGTCAGGCTACACCTCCTGGCCGACGCCCAGCCTGGCAAAGGCAGTAGCGTCGGTGGATTTCAGCCGGGCAGCCGCAAGGAAGCCGATGATGCCAGCAATCGGCACCAGGCCCGGCAGCAACACGGCGAGCACGCCATTGGCGCCCGCCAGTGCCCCGAAATTCACCGCGATGAAATAGACCAGGGCCAGCAGGATCAGGCCGGTCACCACCGGCAGGATCTTGGTCACCAGCACATTGCCTTCGAGCCCTGGATTGCGGGTGAAGAAGGCAACGATCGCCAGCGCCGTGAAGGCCATCAGCAGGATGATCGCCAGGGTCGCGACATTGGTGAGCCAGGAGAACAGCGCCAGCACCGGATCCTGGCCGGTGGCGGCAAAGAGCGCGACCACCAGCACGGCGATGACGGTCTGGATCATCGAGCCGACATGGGGGCTCTGGAACAGGGGATGCGTCACGCCGATCGAGCGCGGCAGAAGCCCCTCGCGGCCGGCGACATAGATGTAGCGCGCCACGCCATTGTGGAAGGCGAGCACGCCCGCGAACAGGCTGGTGATGAACAGAAGGCTCATCACCACGGTGATCCAGTGTCCGACATAGCGTTCGGCGAGGCCGAAGAGGAAGGTCGTCGGATCGGCAAGGCCCTGCAGTTGCGGCACGAGCTTGTCGACGCCGGCACCGTTCACCATCAGCCATGAGGTCAGCATGTAGAACACGCCGATGATCAGCACGGAGATGTAGGTCGCCCGCGGCACGGTCCTGTGCGGTTCGCGGGCCTCCTCGCTGTAGATCGTGGTCGCCTCGAAGCCGATGAAAGCGGCGAAGCAGAACAGGATGCCGATGGCAGGCGTGCCGCTCCAGAACGCCGCCGGCGTGAAAGGCGTGAGGGAGAGGCCGGCATCGCCCCCCTTGAAGAAGATCGCCGCATCGATGACCAGCACGACCAGATATTCCAGGGCGACGAGCACAGTGAGGATCCTGGCCGACAGATCGACGCGGCGATAGCCGAAAACAGCCACCGCGGCGATGCCGACATAGGTCCACACCCACCAGGGCAGGTCCAGGCCGAACTGTTCGGCGAAGAAGCCCTTGGTCGCCGCGCCGAACATGCCGAACACGCCGATCTGCATGCAATTATAGGCAAGAATGGCGATGAGGGCCGCCGCGCCGCCCATCAGGCCGCCAAGCCCCTGGGCTGTATAGGCATAGAAGGCGCCGGCGTTGCGGATATGGCGGGCCATGGCGACATAGCCGACGGCAAAGAGCAGCAGGATCAGGGTGACCAGTACGAAGGTCAGCGGGATGCCGGGGCCATTGCCCAGCAACATGGACAGGGGCACACCGCCGGCGACCGCCGTCAGCGGCGCTGCAGCCGAGACCACCAGAAAGGTGATCGCCCCCACGCCGAGGCTGTTCTTGCGGAGCTGGTTGGATGGTTGGCTTTGCGAGTCGTGTCGCGTGTCTTGCCGCGAATCTTGCCGCGAATCTTGCACGGTCATGGGTGTTCGTTCCCCTGGTTGAAGGCGCCGGCATGCATGGGGAAGCCCGCCCGCCGTTTCGTCTGAAACGGCATGAACGATGCTGCCCCTTATTCTTGTTGGCCGTCTGTATTGATGCGCAAACTTCGGTTCAATATTTGAACCGTTACTTCAAATATAGACTTGCAAAGAACCGCGGCAGCTGTCAAGTTATTTCGCATGTTAATTATCTCGGGTCCCGGCAGAAGAACCCGCAAGGCTCCCGGTGCACCGGAAGCCGACACGAACCGACCCCGGTGGAGGAAGAATGAGCACGATCGGCAAGGCCCTTTCATTGCTGGACACCGTGTCGCGCCTTGAGGAGGAGGCGGGGCTGACCGACATCGCCCGGCTCTGCGCCCTCGATAAGGCCACCACACGGCGTTTCCTGGTGGAGCTCACCAAGCATGGCTTCGTCGAGCAGGACCCGGTGACACGCAAATACCGCATCGGGGCGGCGCCGGTGCGCCTCGCCCGCATTCGCGAGGCCCGCTATCCCTTCCTGCGCATCGCCCTGCCCCATATCAAGGCACTGGCGGAGGCCTCGGCCGAGACGGTGCATCTTTCTGAATTTTCGGGCGGCCAGCTCGCCACCATCCACGTCGAGGATTCACCACGGGCTCATCGGGTTATCGTCGATGTCGGGGGTAGCCTGCCCTTCCACGCGACGGCGTCGGGGCTCGCCTTCCTGGCCTTCCGCCCCGCGGCAGAGATCGCGGCTGCCCTGGCATCGCCGCTGGAACGCTTCACCGAGCATACGATCACCGACCCGGCCAGGATTGGCGAATTGCTCGGAGAAACCAGGGCTCGAGGCTTCTCGATCGGCCATCAGGGCTTCGAGATCGGCGTGGTCAGCGTGGCCGCCCCGATCCTTGCACCCAACGGGCAGCCGATCGGATGCATCGCCGTTGCCGCCCCGACGGTACGTGTCGGCAAGACGGCCCTGCAGGCCTTGGGTGCCCAGGCCGTCGCCACTGCCGAGGCCATTTCGGAAAAATATTACGGTCTGGAACGCCCCGCTGAAGCCAAGGCTCGTCTTGGTACCGCTCGTCTTGGGAGGACTGCCTGATGAGCACGGTGGTCTCGGTGCCCAGAATACTCGTCATCGGAACGGGCGACACCAAATCGGACGAATTGCAGTTCATGGCCTCCGTCATCCGGGAAGCGGGCGGACGCCCCGTCATGGTCGATGTCAGCATCCTGGGTGATCCGCCCTATCTCCCCGATCACTCCAGGCACGATGTCGCCGCGGCTGCCCGAACCTCCATCGATGCCATCATCACCAGCGGGGATGAGAACAGCGCGATGGCCCTGATGGCACAGGGCGCGTCGGCCCTCGTCCTCGACCTCTACCGGGCCGGCAAGATGGATGGCATCATCGCGCTCGGCGGTTCGATGGGCACCGACCTCGCCCTCGACGTATCGGCCGTCCTGCCAGTGGGCATCCCCAAATTCGTCGTCTCGACGATCGCTTATTCCCACCTCGTTCCGCCCGAGCGCATCGCGCCCGACCTGATGATGATTCTGTGGGCCGGCGGCCTTTATGGCCTCAGCGGCATTTGCTGCGCCGTGCTGTCGCAGGCCTGCGGTGCCGTGGTGGGTGCAGCCCGGCATAGCCGCAAGCCGGATACAGCCCGCCCCCTAATCGGCATGACTTCCCTTGGCTCCACCTGCCTCAAATATATGAAGCATCTCAAGCCCGAGCTGGAACGGCGGGGCTATGACGTCGCGGTCTTTCATGCCACCGGCATGGGCGGGCGCGCCTTCGAGGCAGTAGCCGAGAAGGGCGGCTTTGCGGCAGTGTTCGATTTCTGCATCCAGGAAGTCAGCAACCACCATTATGGCAGCATCGTCACCTCCGGTCCCGACCGCCTGGAGAATGCCGGACGCGCCGGCGTTCCCCAGATCGTCGCCCCGGGTGCCGTCGATATGGTCGACCTGCCATCCTGGCGCGAGCCGCCGCCCGTTCTGGCGGACCGCCCCTACCACGCCCATAACCGCCTGATCGGCTCGGTGACCGCCTCGCCTGAGGGCCGGCGCGAAATCGCCCGGGTCGTCGCCGCCAAGCTCGGGCGGGCCGCCGGCAAGACCGCCTTCCTGCTGCCGATCGAGGGATTGCAGGAATGGGACAAGCAGGGCGAACCCCTGCACGATCCGGCCGGCCATGCCGCCTTCGTGGACGAGATCCGCAAGTCCCTGCCGCCGAACGTCGCCCTGCGGGAGATCGACGCGCACATCAACGCGCCGCACTTCTCGGACGTCGCGCTCGCGCTCTTCGACACCTGGGTGGCCGAGGGCATCGTCCCGGAGGGACGGCCATGACCGGCGAACGCGCCCTCATCCTCGATTTCGGCGGTGTCGTCACCCGCACCCTGTTCGAAACGCATGACGTCACCGAGCGCACGCTCGGCCTGAAGCCTGATACCCTTACCTGGCGCGGCCCCTTCGCCCCGGAAACCGATCCGCTCTGGGTCTCGATGCAGCGCCAGGAGATCAGCGAGCGCGACTACTGGCTCACCCGGGCCCGCGAGGTCGGCCAGATGGTCGGCGAAGACTGGACGGATATGCAGACCTTCGTGCGCCGGGCCCGCGGCGCTGAACCCGGACTGGTGCTGCGCCCGGAAGCGCGCGATGCCATCCTGCAGGTGAAGGCGGCGGGGCTGAAGCTCGCCATCCTCTCCAACGAACTCGACCTGTTCTACGGCGTCGAATTCCGCCGACGCTTTCCCTTGATCGACCGTTTCGACGTGATCGTCGATGCCACCCATACCGGCATTCTGAAGCCTGACCCGCGCGCCTATGAGCAGGTGCTCGCCGAGCTCGGGATCGCCCGGGAGGCTTGTGTCTTCGTCGACGACCAGTTGAAGAACATCGAGGGCGCCAGAGCGGTGCGCCTGCCCCATGTCCATTTCGACGTCACCCGGCCGTCCCAGGGCTATGCCCAGGCACTGGCCATGCTCGGCCTTTGAGAGGAATGAACGATGCGTGAGACCAATTTCCTGATCGAGAACAATGCCCGCCAGCTCTGGCATCCGATGGCGCATCCGGCCGACATGCAGGCCAATCCGCCGCGCATCATCACCTCCGCCAGGGGCGTCGAGATCACCGACATCCACGGCAAGACAGTGCTGGACGGCGTCGGCGGGTTGTGGAACGTCAATCTGGGCTATTCCTGCGACCCGATCAAACAGGCGATCAAGGACCAGCTCGACGAACTGCCCTATTACTCGACCTTCCGGGGCACAACCAACGCGCCCTCGATCGAGCTCGCCTATGAGCTGGCGGAGTGGTTCAAGCCGGACGGACTCAGCCGCGCCTTCTTCACCTCCGGCGGCTCGGATTCGGTGGAAACCTGCCTGCGGCTGGCGCGCCAATATCACCGGGTCAACGGCCAGCCCGAGCGCACCAAGTTCATCGCCCTGAAGAAGGGCTATCACGGCACCCATTTCGGCGGCGCCTCCGTCAACGGCAACCAGCACTTCCGCCGCAACTACGAGCCCTTGTTGCCGGGCGTCTACCACCTGCCGGCACCCTGGCCTTACCGCAATCCGTTCGGCACCGAGGACGGCGCCGAGATCGCAGCGGCGATTGGTCGGCTTTTCGAGGAGGAAATCGCCTTCCAGGGCGCCGATACCATCGCGGCCCTGATCCTCGAGCCGGTGCTCGGCTCGGGCGGCATCATCGTGCCGCATGAGAGCTTCCTGCCGCTGATGCGCGAGATCTGCGACCGGCACGGCATCCTGCTGATCGCCGACGAGGTGATCACCGCCTTCGGCCGCACCGGCGCCTGGACCGGATCGCGCCTGTGGGGCATCAAGCCCGATCTGATGTCGACGGCCAAGGCAATCACCAACGGCTATTTCCCCTTCGGCGTGGCGATGATCTCGGAGACGATCGCGCAGGCCTTCGAAAGCAACAAGAACACGCTCGCCACCATCAGCCATGGCTACACCTATTCCGGCCATCCCATCGGCGCGGCCGCCGCGATCGCCACGCTGAAGGAAATCCGCCGGCTCGACGTCGCCGCCAACGCCGCCGCCCGCGGCGGCGAGCTCGGCCGGGGCCTCGACGGGCTCAAGGCCCGGCACGAACTCGTCGGCGACGTGCGCGGCATCGGCCTGATGTGGGCGCTCGAACTGGTCGGCGACCGCGCCAAGAAGACTGCGGCCGCCAAGGATGTGATGCAGAAGGTGCAGGACGTCGCCTATGAGGCCGGCGTGCTGGTGCGTACCTCGGGGGCCAATGTCATCATCTCGCCGCCGCTGGTGATTACCGCCGGGGACGTGGCACGCATCGTCGCTGCCCTCGATGCCGGGCTGAGCGCCGCGGGAGGGCGCTGAGATGGCCGGCAACGCCGCTCTGCTCGCCCGCCGCGAAAGGCTGCTCGGGCGCAACATGTCGCTGTTCTACGAGGAGCCGGTACATCTCACCCGCGGCGAAGGCGTCTGGCTCTGGGACGAAGAGGGCCGGCGCTATCTCGACTGCTACAACAACGTGCCGCATGTCGGCCATTGCCACCCGCGCGTGGTCGAGGCGATCACGCGGCAGGCCTCGACGCTCAACACCCATACGCGCTACCTGCATGAGGGCATCCTCGATTATGTCGAGCGCCTGACCGCGACCTTCGACGCCAGCCTGAACGCCGCCATCCTCACCTGCACCGGCAGCGAGGCCAATGACGTCGCCCTGCGCATGGCGCAGGCCATGACCGGACGGACCGGCGTGATCGCCACCGACCACACCTATCACGGCAACACCGCCGCGGTGTCGCAGCTCTCCACCCGGATGCCGCCGGTCGGCGGCTTTGGCGGCCATGTCCGCCATGTGCCGGCGCCGGACAGCTACCGCCCGCTGGGCGGGGTGCCGGGCGATGCCTTCGCGACGGCCTTCGCCGCCAAGGTCGAGGAGGCGATCGCCTCGCTGGAGGCGAGCCCGTACGGCTTTTCTGCCCTGATCATCGATCCCTTCTTCGCCAATGAGGGCTTTCCCGACCTGCCATCGGGCTTTTTGGACCGAACGGTCTCGGCCGTGCACAAGGCCGGCGGCCTCGTCATCGCCGACGAGGTCCAGCCCGGCTTCGGCCGCACCGGCAGCCATATGTGGGGCCACCAGCGCGCCGGCTTCGTTCCCGATATCGTCACGCTGGGCAAGCCGATGGCCAATGGCCATCCGGTCGGCGGCGTGGTCGCCAACATCGATACGCTCAACGCCTTCCGCAAGGCCTTCCGCTATTTCAACACCTTCGGCGGCAATCCGGTCTCCTGCGCCGCGGCGATGGCCGTCCTCGACGTGATCGAGGAAGAGAAGCTGATCGAGAATGCCCGCACCGTCGGCGCCCATGCGCGGGCCGGCTTCGAGCGGCTCTCCGGCAAGCACGCCCTTATCGGCGACATCCGCGGCAGCGGCCTGTTCATGGGCACCGAATTCGTGCTGGACCGGGCAACCAGGGACCCGGCCCCGGATCTGGCCACCCGCATAGTCAACGCCATGCGCGAGCGCGGCGTGCTGATGGGCAAGATCGGCGTGCATCAATGCGCCACCAAGATCCGCCCGCCCATGCCGTTCTCGACCGAGCATGCCGACCTGATGCTCTCGACCCTCGATGACGTGTTGTCCAGCCTATGAGACTTACCCCTCCCCTGGAAGGGGAGGATCGGCCTGAAAGGCCGGGGTGGGGTGAAAAATGCGACGGTTGAGACAATCACCCCACCCCGCCGCTACGCGTCGACCCTCCCCCTCCAGGGGAGGGTAAGAATACCAACCGGCGAGCAGTTTCATGAGGCGACAATGGCCGACAATCTCACGCAAGAGCTGAAGAACGCGTTGCTGGAACGGGCCGGCGAAGCGCTCCGGCATTGGCCGGTACCGGCCCAGCAGCCGCAGTTCCTCAAATACCGGGAGAATGCGGTTTTCCGCATCGTCCTCGCAGACGGTCGACCGGCCGCCCTGCGGCTGCACCGCGCCGGCTATCACGACGAGGCGGCACTGCAGTCCGAGCTTGCCTGGATGACGGCTCTCAAGCGGGGCGGACTGGCCGTGCCGGCGTCCATTCCGGCTGCCGACGGGCGCAGCCTCGTGCCCCTGGCAGGCAATGCCCGCTTTGCTGCCCAGCATGCCGATGTCGTCAGCTGGGTCGAGGGTATGCCGCTCGGCCAGACGGGAACACCCCTGGCGCAGTCGCCGGGCAAACAGACCGAACTCTTCTTCAGGATCGGCCAGGCCATGGCCACCATGCATGATCTCGCCGATGCCTGGCAGCAGCCACCCGGTTTCCACCGGCCGGCCTGGGATGCTGAGGGGCTCGTGGGCGGGCGGCCGCTCTGGGGACGGTTCTGGGAGTGTCCGGGCCTTTCGCCACAAGAAAGCGAAGCGCTTGCCGCGCTCCGAGTCCGGCTCCGCCAGGCCCTCGACAGCCATGCCCCTCGCCTCGACTACGGCCTCATCCATGCCGACCTCGTGCGCGAGAATGTCTTCATCACCAATGGCGGCGTGGCCTTCATCGATTTCGATGATTGCGGCCACGGCTATCGCCTCTTCGATATCGCCACGGCGCTCTTGAAGAACCGGCGCGAGCCTGCCTATCCCGCCATCGAGCGCGCGCTGATCGCCGGCTATCGCAGCCGCCGCGATCTGAGCGATGAAACCCTTGCCGCCCTGCCGCTGTTCCTGACGCTGCGGAGCCTGACCTATATCGGCTGGCTTGCACAAAGGCCCGGGACGCCGGACGCGGCCGGGCGCCTGTCGCGTTATCTGAAGGAAAGCCTCCAGTTCGCCGATGCCCTGCAAATCGAGGCTTGACATCGTCGGTTAAATTATTTAACATGTTAATTAAATAGATCGGGAAACGCTGGGAACCATGCCGCATCTCACCATCGAATATTCCGGCAATCTCGAAGGCCGCGCCGATATCGGCGAACTCTGCGACCGGCTGCACGCCGCAATCCTGGCTACCGGCCTGTTCGAGCTCGGTGCCATCCGCGTCCGGGCCTTGAAGGCGGAGCATTTCGCCATTGCCGACCGATTGCCGGAGAATGCCTTCGTCGACCTCAATTTTCGCATCGGCAAGGGCCGCAGCGCGGACGAAAAGAGGCGGACCGGCGAGGCCCTTTTTGCGGTCGCGGGCGAAGTCCTCGCTCCCCTGTTCGAAACTCCTCACTTCGCGCTTTCGCTGGAAATCCGGGAAATCGATTCCGAATTGAGCTGGAAACGCAACGCCATCCACCCACGCCTCCGCGGACAATAGGGCCTGAGCCCTGGTACCCGCCGCCGATTTGCGAGAGATTTGTCATGTCCAGACTGCAGGAAAACCTAACCAAAGCCGAGGGTTATCTCGACCACTTCAAGCATGGCGTGGTTGCCAACCGCATTGGCGGCGAGGACGTCGCAGCCGCCGATGGCGCGACCTTCGAGACGATCTCGCCGATCGATCTCAAGCCGCTCGCTCGTATCGCACGCGGCACGGCCGCCGATGTCGACCGTGCCGCCAAGGCGGCGAAATCGGCCTTCGCCGAATGGGCGGCCATGCCGGGCGCGACGCGCAAGAAACTCCTGCACAAGATCGCCGATGCCATCGTGGCGCGCGCCGAAGAGATCGCCTTCGTCGAATGCATGGATACCGGCCAGGCCCTGAAGTTCATGGCCAAGGCAGCGCTACGCGGCGCCGAGAATTTCCGCTTCTTCGCCGACCGGGCCCCCGAGGCGCGTGACGGCAAGTCGCTACGCGCCGAGGGCCAGTTCAACGTCACCACGCGCGTGCCGATCGGGCCGGTGGGGATCATCACCCCCTGGAACACGCCCTTCATGCTGTCGACCTGGAAGATCGCCCCGGCCCTCGCCGCCGGCTGCACCGTCGTGCACAAGCCGGCCGAGTTCTCGCCGCTGACGGCAAGGCTGCTGGTCGAGATCGCCGAGGAAGCCGGCCTGCCCAAGGGCGTGTGGAACCTCGTCAACGGCTTTGGCGAGGATGCCGGCCGCGCCCTCACCGAGCACCCCCTGATCAAGGCGATCGGCTTCGTGGGCGAAAGCCGCACCGGCGCGATGATCATGCGGCAGGGCGCCGAGACCCTGAAGCGCGTGCATTTCGAGCTGGGCGGCAAGAACCCCGTGATCGTCTTCGCCGATGCCGATCTCGAACGGGCGGCCGACGCCGCCGTCTTCATGATCTATTCGCTGAACGGCGAGCGCTGCACCTCCTCCTCGCGCCTGCTCGTCGAGGCAAGCATCTATGACAGGTTCACCGCGCTGATCGCCGAGAAGGCCAGCCGGATCAAGGTCGGCCATCCGCTCGATCCGGAAACCGTGGTCGGTCCGCTGATCCACCCCGTGCATGAGAAGAAGGTGCTCGACTATATCGCCATCGGCCAGGCCGAAGGTGCCAAGGTTGCCGCGGGGGGCACCAAGGTCGAGGGGCCGGGCGGGGGCTGCTATGTCGCGCCAACCTTGTTTACGGCTGCCAACAACCGTATGCGCATCGCCCAGGAGGAGATCTTCGGACCGGTGCTGACGGCGATCCCCTTCGCCGACGAGGACGAAGCCCTGGCCCTCGCCAACGACGTCCAATATGGCCTGGCGGGCTATCTGTGGACCTCCGACCTCGGCCGGGCCCTGCGTTTCACCGATGCGCTCGAGGCCGGGATGATCTGGGTCAATTCGGAGAATGTGCGCCACCTGACGACGCCCTTCGGCGGGGTCAAGAATTCCGGCATCGGCCGTGACGGCGGCGACTGGTCCTTCGACTTCTACATGGAGACCAAGAACATCGCCTTCGCCACCAAGCCCCACGCCATCACGAAGCTGGGCGGCTGATTGACCGCTCGAAGGAATAGGCCCCAGGCCTGGCCGCCATAGAAGACAGCCCGCCCCTCATAGGAAGCGGGCGGGAGGAAGATCCGATGCCCCTACCCCAACCCGTTCTCCATCCGCCCTTCAACATCGTCCGGCTCAGCCATGTCGAGCTGGCGGTGACCGACCTTGCCAAGTCGCGTGCCTTCTATGTCGACATTCTCGGCCTGCAGGTGACCGACGAGACCTCGGACACCATCTATCTGAGAGCCATGGAGGAACGCGGCCATCACTGCATCATTCTCAAAAAGGCCGAGACGGCCGAGGCGCGCGACCTCGGCTTCAAGGTCTTTTCGGAGGACGACCTCGACAGGGCCGCGCATTTCTTCAAGGACAAGGACCTTCCGGTGGACTGGATCGAGCGGCCCTACCAAGCCCGCACCTTCCGCACCCGCGATCCGCAGGGCATTCCGCTGGAATTCTATGCCAAGATGGACCGCCTGCCGCCGATCCATCAGAAATATGCGCTCTATCGCGGCGTGAAACCGCTGCGCATCGACCACTTCAACTGCTTTTCGCCCAATGTCGACGCGTCGGTGGCCTTCTACAACGAGATCGGTTTTCGCGTCACCGAATATACCGAGGACGAGGAGACCGGCCGGCTCTGGGCGGCCTGGACTCATCGCAAGGGCGGCGTGCACGACATCGCCTTCACCAATGGCCGCGGGCCGCGCCTGCATCATACCGCCTTCTGGGTGCCGACCCCGCTCAACATCATCGACCTGCTCGACCTGATGGCGACATCGGGCTGGGTCGCCAATATCGAGCGCGGTCCCGGGCGCCACGGCATCTCCAACGCCTTCTTCCTCTATATCCTCGATCCGGACGGGCACCGCATCGAGATCTATTGCTCGGATTACCAGACGGTCGATCCCGACCTCGAGCCGATCAAATGGGACCTAAAGGACCCGCAACGCCAGACGCTGTGGGGCGCTCCCGCCCCCAAATCCTGGTTCGAGCATGGCAGCCAGTTCGCCGGCACACCCGTCATCGACTCCATCCTCAAGGCCCAGCCGATTATCGCTCCCTGATCGCCAGCCTGGACATCGCTGCCCCCGGAAACACCGAAAAGGCGCGTGTTCGGTCCTGAATGCGCCCCGCCCAGATCTTCAAGGAGACGATCGTGACCGACAGGCCCCGTTTTGCCGCCTTCTCCCATCAGGGAACCCTGAAATACGGCCTCGCTGAGGGCGAGAGCATCATCGACCTGTCGAAGCGCCATGGCGAACGCTGGCCAAGCCTGCGCGAGGTGATCGCAGCCGGCGCCCTGGCACGACTCGCCGAGGAAGCGTCATCGCTGCCCCCCGACTATGCCCTGTCGGACATCACCTTCGAAATTCCGATCCCCGCGCCGGAAAAGCTGATCTGCGTGGGCGTGAACTTTCCCGACCGCAACGAGGAATACAAGGACGGCCAGGCGACGCCGGCCAATCCGTCCCTCTTCATCCGCTTCCCCCGTTCCTTCACCGGCCATGGCCAGCCGCTGATCCGCCCGCCTGAAAGCCCGCAGCTCGATTATGAGGGCGAGATCGTCATCGTCATCGGCAAGGGCGGCCGGCGCATTGCCGAGGCCGAGGCGCTCAGCCATATCGCCGCGCTATCGCTGTGCAATGAGGGCACGATCCGAGACTGGGTGCGCCATGCCAAGTTCAACGTCACCCAAGGCAAGAACTTCGACCGCACCGGCTCGATCGGCCCCTGGCTCGTTCCCTATACGGACAGCGCCCAGCTCGCCGACATCGAGCTCACCACCCGCGTCAACGGCGAGCTTCGCCAGCAGGACCGGACCAGCCGGATGATCTTCTCCTTCACCAGGATCATCGCCTATATCTCGACCTTCACCACGCTGGTGCCCGGCGACGTCATCGTCACGGGCACGCCGACCGGCGCCGGCGCGCGCTTCGATCCGCCGATTTGGCTCAAGCCCGGCGATGTCGTCGAGGTCAGCGCCGAGGGCCTCGGCACTCTTCGCAACACCATCGCCGACGAGGCCTGAGATGCTGACACCAGCCGAAATCGAAGCCGCCGCCGCAAGCCTGGACGAGGCCGAGCGCACCCGCATCCAGACCGGTCTTCTCTCCCTCAGGCATCCCGGCATCGCGATGGCCGATGCCTATGCCATCCAGAGCGCCTGGGTGACGAAGAAGATCGGGCGTGGCGCCGTGGTGATCGGCTGGAAGATCGGCCTCACCTCCAAGGCGATGCAATCTGCACTGAACATCGACATTCCCGATTCCGGCGTGCTGTTCGACGACATGGTGTTCGAGGACGGCGCGACCGTGCCTGCGGATCGCTTCATCCAGCCGCGCATCGAGGCCGAACTCGCCTTCGTGATGAAGGCGCCGCTCCGGGGACCACGCGTCGGCGTCTTCGACGTCCTGAACGCTACGGATTATGTCACCCCGGCCCTCGAAATCCTCGATACGCGCATTCTTCGCGTCGATCCGCAGACCAGGAAGACCCGCACCATCTTCGACACCATCGCCGACAACGCCGCCAATGCCGGCATCGTCACGGGTGGCCGGGCGATGCGGCCCGATCAGGTCGATCTGCGCTGGATCGGCGCCATCGTCTCGCGCAACGCAGAGGTCGAGGAAACCGGCCTCGGCGCCGGCGTGCTCAACCAGCCGGCGCGCGGCATCGCCTGGCTCGCCAATCGGCTGGCCGAGTATGGTCAGGGCATCGAGGCCGGGCAGATCGTGCTCGCCGGCTCCTTCATCCGCCCGATCGAGGCGCGGCATGGCGACACGATCCACGCCGATTTCGGTCCCTATGGCTCGGTGAGCATCTACTTCGCCTGAGAGGGGAAAAGGGTTGAGATCGGGGGGCGAGTCCCCGCAACTTGACTCAGAGACCGAGGCCGGGCCGAGAAATGCTCCATTTTGTCATGCCCGGGCTTCGTCTCGGACATCCATTCACCGCAGTTCTATGAGTTCGTGGCTTCTGGATCACCGGGACGAAGCCCGGTGACGACAAAGGTCGAGGTTCAGCTCCCAATCAAATCGAGCAAGCTCGCCACCTCGATATCCGGTGTCACATCCGGCCTGGCGGCAGCCGCCACGCCGGTCGTCACCAGCACGGAACGCAGGCCCGCCCGCTGGCCGGCCAGGATATCGGTGGCAATCTGATCGCCGATCATGATCGTTCCCTCGCGCGGCGTGCCGAGAAAGCCGAGCGCTTCCTCGATCATCAGCGGCTCGGGCTTGCCCACCACGATCGGCCGGCAGGACGGCACCGCCGCCTGGACGGCCGCCATCAGCACGCCGACGCAAGGCTCGTAGCCATTCTCGACGGGCACCAGCAGGTCAGGATTGGTCACCACCACCGCAGCTCCACCGAGGGCGGCGCGCACCGCGGTGCTCAGTTTCGCGTAGTTCAGCTGATAGTCGAAGCCGAGCACCACGACCTCGGCATCGTCCCCCGCCGGGGTGAAGCCGGCCTGTTCAAGCGCCTCGAACAAGGGCTGCTCGCCGATGGCGAAAACACGGGCCCCCTTGGGCCAGCGACGGCGCATCAGGCTTGCCGTGGCCGAGACCGCGCAGAAGACCTGCTCCGGTTCGGCGACAATCCCCATCTGCGTGAGCTTGGCCGCGAAATCCGCAGCCGATTTCGTGGCATTGTTGGTGACGAACGCATAGGGAATGCCGTCCGCACGCCAGCGCCGGAAGGCCTCGACGGCATCGGCAATCGGGCTGTCGCCGCGATAGGCCACTCCGTCGAGATCCGAAACGATCCCCTTCAGATTCATGGATTGGAATGACGGCATTGGCGAGGTTCCCTGACACGATTCGGCTGGGATCATAGGCCGGCCGGGCACGCAGCGCCTATTGCCTGAACTCCTGCATTCCTGTGCCGGCAGCCGCCCGATGCATGGCCCTGTTTCCATGCCTCTTGATTGGGCATGGCGCGAGAAGGGTCAGCAATGGAATCGTGGAGCTGTAGGCATCAGGCTCCGGCGCCATCTGGTCTAGAGTTTCATCACCCGCCAACCACAAGACGGGACGGCTCGGCACTGCGTCGGATCGGAAGGCGAGCCCGAAAAACTTCTGCGCCCCCATTCAGAGGAACGAGAGATGATCAACCGCAGAGACCTAATGCTGGGCGCGCTGGCCGGAGCCGGCACCTTCGGCTTCGGCCGCGTCAACCCCGACTTCCTGGTCAACTCGGCCTTCGCCGCCGAAGGCCGGTCCCTGCGCTTTCTGGGCGCCGAGGCGCTGACAGGCAATTGGGACCCGACCACCCATACCAATCTCGGCCAGCTCATCGTCGAGGGTTTCGTGTTCGGTTATCTGACCCGGGCACCGATGAAGCCCGACAATCCGGAAGAGCTGGTGTTCGAGCTGGCGGAGTCCCTCAAGCCGATCGACACTTACACGCTCGAGGTGAAGCTGCGTAAAGGCGTGAAGTTCCATGACGGCACGCCCTTCACCTCGGCCGACGTCAAGGCCACCTATGAATATGGCTCCCAAGCCGACAGGCCGGCGCAATGGTATCCGGGCCAGGTCAAGGTCGACATCGTCGACGAGCACACCTGCCATATCAACACCAAGGACTATGGCTATCCGGCCGCGCTCTATTATTACCTCTCGTCCTTCCTGCCGATCATGGCGGCCAAGGACGTCGCCAACAAGGCGCAGCTCTCGGCTCGCATGAACGGCACCGGCCCCTTCAAATATGTCGACCAGAAGGGCGACACCACGATCCTGGCCGCCAACACGGATTTCATATTCGGCGCGCCCAAGATCCCCGGCGTCGAATATCATTTCGTCGGCGACACCACCACGCGCACGCTGTCCCTGCTCAACGGCCAAGCCGACATCATCGAGCGGCTGGAGCAGGAGCAGGTCGACACCATTGCCAAGGACGACCGCTTCGCCATCCACAAGGCGGTTTCGGTGGAGAACAAATATCTGTTCTTCCGCTGCTCCAAGAAGCCCTTCGACGATCCGCGCATCCGCCTCGCCGCCTGCCATTCGATCGATCGCAAGCAGGTGCTGGAAGTCCTCGGTGTCTCCGGCACCTTCTCCAAGGCCCATATCTCGCCGGTGAAGTTCGGCTATACCGAAGTCGCCGACTATCCCGAATATGATCCGGACAAGGCCCAGGCCCTGCTGGCCGAGGCGGGCTTCCCCAAGGGCGAGGGCCTGCCGGAACTGACCTATTATTCCTCGGTCGGCTTCTATCCCAAGACCAAGGAATATGCCGAGCTGATCACCGGCATGCTGGAGGAGCAGGGCTTCAAGGTGAACCTGCAGACGCTGGAGGTCGCGGCCTGGGGCAATCTGCTCTACGACAAGCCGGGTGGCGGCGAAGGCAACATGATCGATTGCGGCTGGTGCACGGGCTCGCCCGAGCCGGACCTGGTGATCCGCACCCACTTCCACTCCTCCTCCAAGCGCATCACCGGCATCGTCGACAAGGAGATCGACGCGGTGCTGGACAAGGAGCGCAACGCCGGCTCGATCGAGGAGCGCAAGAAGATCCTGCAGACGGAAACCCTGCCGACCATCGCGCGCAAGGCGCCGGCGCTGGCCCTGTTCACCTCGGTGTTCATCCACGCCTACTCCAAGAAGCTCGACGGTCTCTACATCTATCCCAACGGCATGCAGGACATGAGCAAGGCAAACCTGGCCTGAGCCGCGAGGGACTGGAGCCGGTCCCCCCGGCCGGCTCCACTTTTTTCCAGCGGTTGTTTGGACGCGAGACCGTTTGCCGATGCTGATTGTCGAATTCCTGATCAAGCGGATCGCCCAGGGCCTGCTCATCGTGGCCCTGACGTCGCTGATCATCTTCACCCTGCTGCGCGTGGTCCCCGGCGACCCCGTCCGCCTGATCGTGGGCGGCATGGCGCCGGACAATGTCGTCGAGGAAGTCGCCACCAAGATGGGGCTGCGCGATCCGATCATCGTGCAATATGGCCGCTACATGATGGGCCTGGCCAAGGGTGATCTCGGTCAATCCTATATCAGGCCGCGCAGCGGCGGCGTCGCGGCGGGCGGGCAATATGTCGATCCGACCAAGGCCGAGATGGCGCCGGTGGCCGACCTCATCCTCGAGCGCCTGCCGCTGACCCTGCAGCTGGCCGGCGTCGCCCTGGTCTTCGCTTTGCTGATCTCCTTTCCGATCGGGCTCGCGGGCGGGCTCAACCAGCATGGCTGGCCCAATGCCCTGGCCTTCGGCGTGCAGTCGCTCTTCGTCTCCATCCCGAATTTCTGGCTCGCCATCGTGCTGATCCTGTTCCTGTCGGTGAAGCTCGATTGGTTGCCGGCGCTGGGCTACAAGGGCTTCAGCTATGTGCTGCTGCCGGCCTTCGTGCTGGCGGTCGAGATTTCGCCCTTCATCATTCGCACCCTGACCACCTCCCTGGGCGAGGTGATGCAGGCGCCCTTCATCGACGAAGCCCGCGTGCGCGGCCTGTCGCGCCGGCGCATCGTCTATTCCCACGCTTTGCGCAACGCCTCGGTGCCCCTGGTCAACCTGCTCGGCATCCAGCTCTCCACACTGATCGGCGGCGTGCTGGTGATCGAATACATCTTCGACTATCCGGGCCTGGGCAATCTCACCGTGGTCTCCGTGCTCGGCCGCGACTTTCCGGTGATCCAGGGCATTGCCATCACCACCAGTGCCGTCTTCGTCTTCATCAACATCCTGGTCGATCTCGTGGCCTATCTCATCGACCCCCGCGTGGAGATCTGAGCATGAGCACCGTGACCAGCGACGCCGCGCCCACCCATGAACGGGCCCAGTCGATCAGCCGGCGCATCCTGGCCAGCGCCTGGGCCATGCCGAGCTTTCGCGTCGGCCTGTTCGTCTTCCTGGCGCTGCTCCTCACCTCGGCGATCTATCCGGAGCTCTCCTCGATCTCCGCCACCAAGATGGTGGTGAAGGACAAGTTCCTTCCACCGCTGTTCCTGGGCGAGAAATGGACCTGGCTGCATCCACTCGGCACCGACCAGCTCGGCCGCGACATGCTGCTGCGTTGCCTGATCGGCCTGCGCTATTCGCTGCTGATCGGCGTGGTCACCGTGGCGCTTGTCTTCCTGATCGGCTGCGGACTCGGCCTGCTCGCCGGCTTCAAGGGCGGCTGGTGGGACACCATCATCATGCGCATCACCGACGCGCAGCTCTCGATCCCGATGATCATCCTGGCCATCACCATCCTGGGCGTGACCAAGCCTGAGGTGCACACCATCATCATCGTGCTGGCCCTGTCTGGCTGGCCGCTCTATGCCCGCGTCGCCCGCAGCGCCGCCGTTACCGAGCGCGGCAAGGAATATGTGCGCGGCCTGCGCGTGCTGGGCGCCGGCGACTGGCGCATCCTGCTGCTCTATGCGGCGCCGAACATCCTGCCCCCGATCGCCTTCGTCGCCGTGCTGGACGTCGCCCGCATGATGATCTTCGAGGCGATCCTCGGCTTCCTCGGCCTCGGCATCCAGCCGCCGACGCCGAGCTTCGGCTCGATCATTTCCGACAGCCGCAAATATCTCATCAATGCCTGGTGGATCGCCACCAGCCCCGGCGTGTTCCTGGCCCTGGCGCTGACATCGATCAACCTGATGGGATCCGCCCTCGAAAAGGCGCGCAACAAGATCTATGGAGGCGCCTGAGATGGACAATTCCCCGATCCTGGAAACCCGTCATCTCACCGTCGGCTCGCCGCGCGACGAGGCGCCGGTGCTCGACGACATCGCCCTCACCCTCCATACCGGCGAAATCCTCGGCATCTACGGCGAGAGCGGCGCCGGCAAGACGGTGCTGAGCCGTGCCCTCGCCAACTGGCTGCACGAGAGCCTCACCTATCGCCGGGGCTCCGTGCTGTTCGCCGGCAAGGACATCACCGGAGACGCCGCCGGCGATAATTTCATCGTCGGCCGCGACATCGCCTATATCGGTTCCAAGCCCCAGAGCTCGCTCGACCCGACCCAGCCGGTCGGCGTGCAGATCTGCGAGAAGCTGCGCAGCGTACGCCCGGCCTGGAGCCGGAAGGAATGCGAGGAGCGCGTCATCCAGCTGCTCGGCGAGGTGCGCATTCCCTCCCCCAAAGAGCGCTATTTCGAATATCCGGCCAAATTCTCCGGCGGCATGATGCAGCGCGCCATGATCGTCGACGCCATCTGCGCGGAACCCGCCGTGCTGATCGCCGACAACATCACCCAGCCCCTCGACGTCACCATCGCCGCCCAGATCGTGGCGCTGCTGCATGACCTCTGCCAGCGCCACAACACGGCGACGATCTACCTGTCGTCCTCGCTGGCGACGCTCGGCCAGTTCGGCGGCCGCACCGCCGTGCTGCATCAGGGCCGTCTGGTGGAGGAACAGCCCTTTGCTGCGCTGATGCAGGCCCCCGGTGACGACTATACCCGCCGCGCCATCGCCAGCGTGCCCCGCATCTGGTCGACGCGCGAACGACCACTCTCGCGCCGCAACGACGCCGATGCGCCACTGATGCGGGTGGCCGAGGCCCATCGCACCTATCTTGCCCGCAAGCGCGGCACCTTCAACACCTACCGCCATATCCAGGCGGTGCGCGGCGTCAGCTTCGACATCCTGCCGCGCGAGAATTTCGGCATTGTCGGCGAATCCGGCTGCGGCAAGTCGACCCTGACCCGCCTGCTCGCCTGGTTGGAGGCGCCGGACAAGGGCGACATCATCCTCGGCGGGGTCTCGCTGCGCACGCTCTCCGCCCAGCAATTGCTGGCCAAGCGCGGCGAGTTCCAGCTCCTGCTGCAGGACCCCTACAATGCCCTGCCGCCGCGCACAACGGTGGGGCGGATGATCGAGGAAAGCCTGCTGATCCGCGGCAGCCATTCCGGCAAGGCCCTGCGCGAGCGCGTGATCGCGGCCATGCAGGAGGTCGGCCTGTCGCCACGCCTCTATGATGAATTGCCGAATGCCCTCTCCACCGGCGAGCGCCAGCGCATCTCGATCGCCCGCGCCCTCGTGCTCTCGCCCAAGCTGCTGATCCTCGACGAGACCCTGTCCGCCCTCGACCAGCGCGAACAGGCCAAGCTCATCGAGCTGTTCTCCAGCCTGCAGGAGAAGAACGATCTTACCTATGTCTTCATCTCCCATGACCTCGCCATGGTCCGGAAAGTGTGTACCCGCATCGCGGTGATGTATCTGGGCGAAATGGTCGAGATCGCCGATAATCACGATCTCTTCTTCGAGCCTCAGCATCCCTATACCAAGGCCCTGCTCTCGGCGGCCCCGACGCTGGAAGAAAAGCCCTTCGATCCCAAGGACTACCTGCTCGAAGGCGAGCCGCCGAGCCCGATCGACATCCCACCCGGCTGCAGCTTCGCCTCCCGCTGCCCCAAGGCTTTCGCGCGCTGCCGCACCGAGACGCCCGCCTTAAGGGAACACCGCCCGGGCAGCTTCGCCGCTTGCCATTTGCTCGATGCCGAAGCGGGGGAGAAATCGGCAGCGGCTTGAATAGACTAAGCGGTCCAAAATAAAGCACGAATAACCTTCTCCCCTTGCGGGAGAAGGTGCCCCAACGGGGCGGATGAGGGGTGGCACGAATAGCCTGCAAGGCTGCGTTTCACCCCTCATCCGACCTCGCACGCTCGGCCACCTTCTCCCACAAGGGGAGAAGGCTGATTGCACCTCTCCCGGTCGGGTTTCAAGTACCCCGAACCCTACTCCTCCGTCACCAGCTGCCAGAGCACTTCCGTCAGCACTGCCAGCCCCTTGTCGAGCGCGGCTTCGTCGGTGAATTCGGCGGGGTTGTGGCTGAGGCCGCCTTGGCTCGGCACGAAGATCAGCGACGCCGGCATGCGCTTGTTAAGGGCGAGCGCATCATGGCCTGCGATCGTCTTCATTTCCATAGAAGACAGATCCAGTTCCCGGGCGACCGCCGTGGTCAATGCCGCACCGTGCGGATCGAGGCTCGCCGTGCCGCGCTGCTCATCGACCGCGATCTCGATGTCGACACCCAGAGGCGCCACCGCAGCCTGCGCCTCAGCCAGAAAAGCATCGCCCAGCGCAACGGCCACAGCCGCCTCCTCATGGCGGAACTCGAACCAGACCTGGACCCGGCTCGGCGTCACATTGGGCGAATTGGGATCGACGGTGATGCGGGCCGCCGAAGCATGGGCACCGCTGCCGCTCGCTTCGATCAGCTGATGATGCAGTTCGATCGCCCTGGCAGCGGCTCGCAGCGCATCGCGGCGACGCGCCATGCGCGTCGGGCCGGTATGCGAGGGCTCGCCGTGAAAGACCAGAGACAGCTTGCGCGCAGCCCAGCAGCCGGTGACGACGCCGATCTCGATACCTTCCTCTTCCAGCAGAGGGCCCTGTTCGACATGAAGCTCGACATAGCGCCGGGGCTCCAGGGGCAAGTCTGCCGTACCGCGATAGCCGATGGCGGCCAGCGCCTCGCCCAGGGCAACGCCAGCACCGTCGATAAGGCCGAGCGCAGCGTCGAGCGCCATCATCCCGGCAAAGACCGAGCTGCCGGTCAGGCTCGGCTGGAAGCGGGCGCCCTCCTCGTTGGTCCAGTTGGCGACAACCAGATTGCGCCTGGCCTTGCCCGGCTCCGCCGCCGCGCGTGCGACGACGGCCTCGATGGCCAGCAGGCCCGCCAGCACGCCATAGACGCCGTCGTAGCGCCCGCCGGTCGGCTGGCTGTCGAGATGGGAACCGACGAGCACCGCCTCCTGCGACGATGGGGCAAGGGTGGCGATGCCGAACATGTTGCCGATGGGGTCGACATGCAGGCCGAATTGACGGCTGAGGATCTCGGCGGCGAGCCGCACCCGCGCCCCACCATCCTCAGGCGTTCCGGTCAGCCGACAGACCCCGCCGTCCGGTGTGGCGCCAATCCTTGCAAAGGTCTCCAGGAGGCGGTTCAGTGTCGAAGCCATGCGCGCCTCATGCCCTCGGCTGGAGCGGCCAGTCCATGGTAACAGGCCTGAGGTCCTCCAGTGCCTTGGTCACCTGCAGGACGCCGAGATCGTCACAGCGATGGCCGATGATTTGGATGCCGATCGGCAGATGCCGGTCATCGAAGGCGGTGCAGATGGTGGACGCGGGCTGGCCGGTCTGGTTGAACAGGGCGGTGAACACGGTATGGGCCAGCGGCACCTCCCGCGAGACGCCTGGCTCCTCGGCCGGAAAGTTCACCACCGGCAGGGTCGGGGCGATCACATAGTCCCAGCCTTCGAAGGCAGCGAGCAGGGCCGCCTTCATCCTGGTGATGGCGCCGAGGCTGCGGAAGAGATCCTCACCCGAATGCGAAGCTCCTTGCAGGGCCCAGTCCCGTACATAGGAGTTGATGCCGCTGCCGTCATGCGGCGGCAAATCGCTGTATTCGACGAAGCCGCGGACCTGCAGATAGAGGTCGATGGGCGCATAGGCGTCGTGATCGAGTGGCGAGACGAAGGGCTCGACGACAGCCCCCGCGCCTTCCAGCAGCCGGCCCGCCGCCTCCACGGCCGCGCGCACGGCGGGTTCCGGCTTCGGTCCGAACCCCATATCGGTGAGGACGCCGATGCGCAGCCCCCGAAGATCGCGTTCGAGATGCCGATGATACTGCATGCCGTCGCCCGGAAAACTCCAGGTGTCGCGCTCGTCGGGACGCGTGAGCACGGTCAGCATGCGGGCGATATCCTCGACCCGCCGTCCCATCGGGCCGGCCATGCGCATGGTGTCGGGCGGCAGATGCGGCACCCGACCATGGCTCGGCTTGAGCGAGGCAAGGCCGCAATGGGCCGCCGGCAGGCGCACCGAACCGGCAATGTCGGTGCCGACGGAGAGGAAGCCCATGCCGGCTGCGACCGAAGCGCCGGCACCGGCCGAGGACCCTCCGGTGTTCCAGGACAGGCCCCAGGGGTTGCGCGTGACGCCGTGCAGCGAACTGATGCCGGAGGCCATCAGCCCGCAATCCGGCATGGTCGTCTTGGCAAAGATCGGGGCACCGGTCTCCATCAGGGCGAGGGCGGGTGGCGAGTTGTAGGTGGAGGCCGGCTGATCCCGATTGGCGGCAATGCCGTGGGTATAGGGCCAGCCCACCATGGCGACGCTGTCCTTGACGGTGACCGGGATGCCGTCGAGCACACCGGCCGGCGTGCCGGCCCGGTAGCGGGCTTCGGAGGCGCGGGCCGTGGCGAGCGCTTCCTCCGGGCGCAGGCAAAACAAGGCGTTCACCGCTGCATTGGTCGCCTCGGAATGCTCGATCACCGTCTGCGTGACCTCGACCGGGGAAAGCTCCCCCGCCGCATAGGCGTCGACGATTTCACCGACACTCATGGCGACAAGGCTGGTGATGGACATGAAAGGCTCCCTGTTCCGGCGCGGATAGGGGCGCCGGTGATATCGTCCGACCTAACGGGTTTTGCCGAAGCTCGGGTAGAGGCGCGGTCTGCCGGACAAGAAATCATGGAGCATCAGGCATCCTCACCGCAGCCTTTCGCGGCGAAGATAGGATCGGGGCAATGGCCTGCGCCATCGCCTCCAAAATCACCATCGCTAGGGCAAAATGCGTCAAACGAAACGCTCCGACCCTAGCTCCTTGTTTCGACATGCCTTTGCGATTCCAGAGATGTCGCAAAGGTCTTGACGACTTCGCAGAGGCTCCGGGGGACCGACGACGGAATGAGCATGTTCGAGGAGGAGCGGGCACGGGTCGAGGCCCATGTCCGACAGCTGCCCGGCTGGGCGGCGCGCACGATCACCACGGAACCCGCCATACCGGTGCTTGCCTCACCGAGTTGGCGGGGTGTCGATGGTTCACCCTGGCGGGTACGCGACAAGGCGAGCGGCGACAGCCTGTTCGTCAAGCTCATGCATCCCGACGCCGCCTTCTATATCGACGTCGCCTGCGCCTTCCAGGCGGCGCGGCAGGCCTCCGAACTCGGCATAGGTCCCCATGTCTACCTTGCGGACGAGAGCACGGGTGGCCTGGTGACGGAAGATCTCGACGCCGGCTGGCGCACCGCCACGTTGGAGCGCTTGCTCGAGGAGGATATTGTCGATCGCGTCCTGGCGGCGCGACGACGTTTCCAGGCGAGCCCAGCCCTCCCCCGCACCGCCAGTGTCTTCGACGAGATCGAGCGTTTCCATCGGGATACCCGCGCAGCCAAAGGCCAATTGCCTGCCGATGCCGACTGGCTGCTGGCGGAACTTCGCTATGCCGGCGAGGCGCTGGTGCCGGGGCGGAAGGCCGCGGTTCCCAGCCATGGCGACGGCAACGTCTCCAACATCATGATCAGCGAGGCCGGCGACATTCGCCTGGTCGACTGGGACAGGGCCGGCAATGCCGACCCGCTGGAGGATCTCGGCAGCTTCCTCGCCGAGGCCTTCGACCAGGAACCGGAGGCGCGCGATGCTTTCGCCCGCAGCCAGGGCGGCTTCGACGAGGCCGCCTACAACCGAGCCTGGCTCTATGGCGTGGCAGATGATCTGCGCTGGGGTCTGATCGGCACGCTGGTCGCCGCCCGCTCGCCGCGCAACACCCTGGAATTCCATAAATTCGCCAGCTGGCGCCTGGTGCGCTGCCGCATGGCCGTGCACTCGCCGCGTTTCGGCGAAGCGCTGCGGAGGATCTGATGTCCGTCAAGAAACACCTCGGCGAGGCCGCAAGCGAAGCCGAACACCGCCTGGAACAGGCCGTCGCCAGGGTACCGTCCTGGCAGGGCCGCGGCGTGCACTACACCGCTTTGGTCGGCGGGCTGATGAACCAGAACTGGGTCGCCGAGATCGAGGGCGACACCAGGCGCTATTTCATCAAGGTGCCCGGCGCGGGATCCGAAATGTTCATCGACCGCGTTGCCGCCAATGAAGCCGCGCGCAACGCCCACGCCATCGACGTGGCGCCGGAAGTAGTGTTCTTCGACGCAGCGGATGGGCTGGAGATCAGCGAATTCCTGGATGGCTATCGGGCCTGCACCAATGCCGATTTCTCCGACCCCGCCATCCAGGTCGACGTGCTCGGCATCTATCGCCGCCTGCATGCAAGCCCGGCGCTTTCGCTGACCAAGACCATCTTCGACATGATCGAGGAGCATATGGAGCAGGGCCGCGAGCTCGGCGCGCATTTCCCGCCGGCCATGCCGTGGATCGAGCATCGCTATCGCCAGGCCAAGGCCGCCTTCCTCGCCTCAGGGCTCGATCTCGTGCCCTGTTTCAACGATCCCATGCCCGGCAATTTCCTGATCAGTGCCGATGGTGCCCCCAACTCGCGGCCGATGAAGTTGATCGACTACGAGTTCGCTTCCAACAATGAACGCGCCTATGAGCTCGGCGTGCTGTTCGCCGAGATGTTCTACGACGAGCAGAAGACTCTGGAACTGATCGAGGAATATTGCGGCTCGGTCCGGCCCGACATGGTGGCCCGCGTCATGCTCAACCGGGCGCTGGCCGATGTGAAATGGGCGAGCTGGGCCGTGGTCAACCGCAAGCTCAACAGCTGGGACTTCGATTATCAGAAATATGGCGTGTGGAAATATATGCGCGCGCGCCAGGTCATGTACGATCCGCGCTGGGAAAGCTGGCTGCGGCAGATCTGAAGCTGCCCGCCAGTCGCAGCAACCTCGACATTTTGTCATCACCGGGCTCGTCCCCCGCCGGACGAGGTGTCCGGTGTAGATCCGAGTGCGCGATCTCGACGAGAGGCGCGACCGGGATGCCTGGATCAAGCCCATAGCTGCCCGCTTGTACCATGTCGGCGGGGTTGCGGTGCCACGATCGACTCTGGACGATGCCAACAGGGTCCGGCCGAGTACGGTGTTCTGCGAACCAATCCCTCAGATGGTGGCCCAGACCCAGCACAGCCTATATCGGGCGACGAACGATACCGTCGAGCAGACCGAAATCATCCAATCGCAGGGCACGCCATGCACCACCTGCCGCTTCCAGGCAGGCCTTGGAGGTTTCGACGAATGACGTCCTGCAACCGTTCGCGATCCGGCGTTGGGTCCACGGCGGTCTTCTTCAACCGCACGCGCTCATCCTCGAGCTGCTTTGGCTTCCTCATCTCCGGCGGAAGTGTGCCTGCATATTTTTACAATTAAGGTAGATCAGCCCAGTTGGCGCTCGCTGCTCCGCAAATATCTGCGGGTGAGATACCCTCATTACCCTGCTTCAGTAGAGCCATTTTCTACGCGGCCGAGAACTTCGACGCCTTCATCGTCTTCCGCTCATTTTTCCAATCGGGAAAATTAGGCGAAAAATCCAAACAAAATCGGTCGAGTTTGAAGGATTAAGATCAACTCATCATCCATGAAAAGCTCTAAAAATATATGTGGAAATAGCACCAGTGTTGGTTTAGGTTTTTTAAAAAAATCAGGAGGTTCGCTTTAGATGGCCGAACTGGTGATCTACCTCATATAAGCGGTGCTTGTTACGCCTATGAGGGAGCTAAATTGTGAGATGCTTAGGCGGATTGCTTGCCATCGTTATAGCGCCTGCTTCGTCGCATATCGCCCAAGCCATGCCGGCTGGCGGCGTCGATGGCAGTCAGGCGTTGTTGAATAACGGAACGACTCAAATCGCAGCGCGCCGGGCCATGGCACGCCATCCGCTGGGCAGACCCCATATTCGCCGAGGAGATCGGAGGATCATTCCGGGAAACAGACGGATGGTCCGCAGGGGTACTGTGGTTGGAAGAAAAAATGTGGTTGTTCGAAACTGGCCCAGGGTGCGCCGCCCCTTTGAGTGGCTCACATCATGAAGCTCTATTTTTACGGCGGGACACGCACCGTTGCGAAATTGGAATGAACAACTACTCCGAACACTGAAATGACAATTTTTTTCTACTATAAACCTTCAAAATGAGCGCGAACGAAAGAAACACTCGCCAAAAACCAAATATCTTACTGAAAAGGCCCGAAATTTATCTCTTTCACACGATTGGCATAATGTAAGCTGCAACAGAAAACGCACACTAAGCCTATCTCATGAACTGAAACTCAAGATCTGACACCGTGTAAGAGATTTATGGAAGGAAAAGTCGATGAGCTGGTTAAACGCTGTGCGGCGTGGATGCTATGCTTCAATAATCGGTCTTTCGTTTTCTTTCTCCTTTTCGGCTTTTTCGATTGCCGCGGATGTCCCGGCAGTACCGGTCTCCACCGTCGTTGCCGAGCGTCGCCCTGTCACGCAATCGGTCGACTTCGTTGGCCGTATCGAGGCGCCGGAGCGTGTCGAGATCAGGGCCCGCGTCAAGGGCGTGCTGGATGACGTGTCGTTTCGTGAAGGCGACACCGTTGCTGTGGGAGCCCCCCTCTACAAGATCGAGAAATCGCTGTTTCAGGCCGACGTCGAACAAGCTCAAGGCGCTCTTGAGCGGGTGAAGGCCGAACTGACGCTCGCAACCATCCAGCGCCAACGCGCGGAAGACCTCGTTGCACGCAATGCGGGAACCGTCGTCGCCAGAGACCAGGCCGTTGCCCAGGAGGCCCAAACCAAAGGTGGCGTAACATCGGCGCAAGCAAGCCTTCAAACAGCGATGATCAACCTTGGCTACACCGATATTTACGCGCCGATCGCTGGCCGCATTGGTCGAACTGCCGTGACCAAGGGCAATATTGTTGGGCCAGACAGCGGTGTTCTGGCAACACTTGTCAGTCAAGACCTGATGCATGTGACCTTTCCGGTCAGCCAGCGAGATCTGAGCCAAGCGAGAAAAACCGGCGAGGGCAAAGCTGTCGAAGTCAGGGTCCGCTTCTCCGACGGGACACTCTACGACCAGGTCGGTAAGATAAATTTCGTTGATGTGACAGTCGATCGTCTCACGGACACGGTCATTATCCGGGCCGATATACCGAATCCATCGGGCACCTTGATCGATGGGCAATTGGTCAAGGTCGAGCTTCAGACAGGTAAACCGCAAGAACGCGTGCTCGTGCCCCAGATTGCGCTGATTGCCGATCAAGCCGGCATCTACGTCTTCGTGGTGGAGGATGGCAAGGCTGTCGTCAAACGCATCAAGACAGCGGGCGAAAGTGGCGCTAGCGCAATCATTGCCGATGGATTGTCCGGTGGAGAACAGGTGGTCACGGAGGGTTTCCAAAGCCTTCGCGCGGGAACACCGGTGAGAGCCACACCTGCGACGATCATAGGCGAGGGAAAGTAAGCCATGCTCTCCTCGGTTTTCGTCGATAGGCCGCGCCTGGCAATTGTCATTGCCATCATCACGGTGATAGCCGGTCTGCTCTCCTTGTTTGTCATCCCTATCGCGCAATATCCAGACATTGTCCCGCCGCAGGTTTCGGTCACGACATCCTATCCAGGCGCTTCCGCCGACATTATCGATGCGACGATTGCACAGCCTATCGAGGCGCAAGTCGTGGGTGTCGATAAGCTGATGTATATGAAGAGCGTCAGCGGCAATGATGGCAGCTATTCGCTCATCGGCTCTTTCGAACTTGGAACCGATCCGGACATCAATACCGTCAATATGAATAATCGCGTCCAAACTGCGATTTCCAAGCTTCCCCAAGACGTCCAGAAGCAGGGCGTCACCGTCAAAAAGAAGTCCTCGGCGCTCCTTGGTGTTCTGGCCATATACTCGCCAAAGCACACTTATGATCCTCTGTTTATCTCGAACTACGCCACGATCAATCTCCTCGACGACCTGAAAAGCATACCGGGCGTTGGTGATGCCAGTCTGTGGGGACCGCAGGACTATGCCGTTAGAGCATGGGTGCGCACAGATCGCCTGACAGGACTCAATCTCGCGGTTGGCGACATAATTCGTGCAATCCAGGCGCAGAACGTCCAGGCAGCAGTGGGGCGGATCGGCGCACGCCCGATCTCGGACGATCAGCAGCTGCAGCTGAACTTGCAGACCAAGGGGCGGCTCAGTTCGATCGAGGACTTCCAGAAAATCGTGTTGCGGACCAATCCCGACGGGTCGCTCCTGCATCTGGGAGATGTCGCCCGGCTGGAACTCGGCGCTGCCAATTTGGATCGTGAGACGCTCTTCAATGGCGGTCCTTCGGCGGTGCTCGCGCTCTATCAATCGCCGGGGGCCAACGCCATTACCACCCTCGATGCGGTGCGGGCGCGCATGACCGAGCTTGCCGCAAAATTTCCGGACGACCTTGATTGGAAGGTGACCTATGATCCGACCGTCTTCGTCAAGGATACGATCCATGAGGTCCAGAAGACGCTGATCGAGGCGTTCATTCTTGTCGTCTTCGTCGTTTATCTCTTCCTGGGCAGCGTCCGGGCGACGCTGATCCCGACCTTGGCTGTTCCTGTCAGCTTGATTGGCAGTTTCATCGTTCTGAATGCGATCGGCTACTCGGCCAATACCGTTTCCCTGCTCGCCATCGTGCTGTCCATCGGCATTGTCGTCGATGACGCGATCGTGGTCGTCGAGAACGTCGAACGCATCATGGAAGAGCACCCGGAACTGTCGGCTGCCGATGCCACCAAGAAAGCCATGGCGGAGATCACCGCCCCGATCGTCGCCGTTACCCTCGTCCTCCTGTCGGTGTTCGTTCCGGTTGCATTCATTCCTGGAATTTCCGGTGAATTGTTCCGGCAATTCGCGGTCACGGTCGCCGTTGGCATGCTGCTATCGGCAATCAACGCCCTGACATTGTCCCCGGCACTGTGTGGCATTCTCCTAAAACCGGGATCCCATGGCCCCAAGCGTGGCCCGATCGGCTATGTCATGCGCGCTATCGACCGGATCCGGGACGGGTACGGCGCCGTCGTAGCGCGTTTGGTACGCTTTGCCGTGATCGGCATCGTTGGCGTGGGCGCTGCGATGGGGGGCGTCTTTCTCCTGGGGAAGAAGACACCGACCGGATTCCTTCCCGAGGACGATCAGGGGGCTTTCTTCGTCGTTGTTTCCTTGCCGGGAGGAGCGTCCGTCGCACGCACCAGCGATGTGATACGACAGGCCGAGACGATCTTGAAGAAGGAGAACGCCGTAGCCGATTACACATCGATCATCGGACTGAACTTCATCGACAACTACTCTCAGCCTAACGCCGCCTTCATCGTCGTAACGCTCAAGCCATTTGAAGATCGGAAAGACCGGTCCCTCTCGGCCAGCGCGGTGATTGCCCGGCTGGGGCCAGAGCTTCGGCAAATTCGGGATGGCTCGGTCGTTCCGCTCGCCCCTCCGCCGATCGTCGGCTTGGGGACAGGCGGCGGTTTCACCTATGTGCTGCAAGACTTGCGCAGCAGCGATCCGAAGGCCTTGGCCCAAGTTGTTCGCGGGCTCACTGTGGCGGCCAATCAGGATCCGCAACTGACACGCGTATTCAGCACCTACTCGGCAAACAATCCGTCGCTGTTCCTCGATATCGATCGTGAGAAGGCCCAGATCCTGGGTCTTTCCCTCAGCGATGTTTTCCAGGCCCTTCAGGCCTCGCTCGGCGGCTACTATGTCAACGATATGAACCTGTTCGGGCGGACCTGGCAGGTCCAGGTCCAGGCCGAAGCTGCCGATCGCAAGTCTGTGGAAGACATTTATCGCATCAATGTCCGCAACGCGGACGGCAAGATGGTGCCCCTGCGTTCCTTCGTCGAAGTGCGCGTCGTTGTCGGGCCGCCTTCGCTCATTCGCTACAACAACAAGAGAGCGGTGACGATACAGGGTGCCCCCGCTCCTGACGTGTCATCGGGGCAGGCACTTGCCTCGATGGAACGCGTTGCAGCCGCTACCCTGCCCGACGGGTACAGCGGAGCGTGGACGGACACGGCATTCCAGGAAAAGCGAGCCGAAGGCAAGACCGGATTCATCCTCGCCTTCGCCGTATTGTTCGCCTTCCTCTTTCTGGTGGCCCTCTATGAGAGCTGGACCATCCCGGTTCCCGTCTTGCTATCAGTATCGGTCGGTATTCTCGGCTCTTTTGCCGCGATCACCATCGGCCACCTTACACTCGACCTCTATGGTCAAATTGGCATGATTGTGTTGATCGGCCTTGCCGCCAAGAATGGCATTTTGATCGTTGAGTTCGCAAAGGAGCAGCGCGAGCGGGGGGTGCCTTTGCTCGAGGCCGCAACGGAGGGAGCACGGCTGCGTTTCCGTCCCGTCATGATGACGTCGCTTGCCTTCATTCTCGGACTGTATCCCTTGGTGGTCGCCACCGGCGCCTCTGAGATTGCGCGGCGGAACGTCGGTACACCCGTCTTCGGCGGTATGATACTCGCTTCCTTCATCGGCATCTTTGTGATCCCTCCGCTTTACGTCCTGTTCCAAGGGCTGAGGGAGCGGCTGCGTTCCGGAGCGCGGCCGGCTATTCCCGATGCAAAGGTCCCGCAGGTACCGTCGTCAGAGTAAGACAGGATCGCGCTTTGGAGCTGAACCGCGCCGGATTTTCCGGCGGCTCCAGCTTTCCAAGTGGAATTGAACCGTGACGAAGGCGCCAGGCACTGTCTCGTTGGCGAGGGTATGACGCGGTAGCGTGACGGAGCGTTGAAATCAGGCTGATGTGCCGGTACCGGGCATGACCTCGGCATAGTTCTTTAGTCAGGGCGTCCGAACAGACTCGGAAGCGCCGGGCTTGCCGGTGCAATTGAGCGGGTCCGAAGACCCGCCCTCAGGGCGAAGCCTGCAGGGTATGGGCCGTGAAGCCGCGGCGCGGCAGGCGCTCCTGCGTCTCCACCGCCGGCAGCGGCATCTTCAGCTCCGGCGCCTCCTGCGCAGTGCGGCGGGCATCGCGCGGCGCCATGTTGAACTGGCGGCTGAAGCTGCGCGAAAAATGCGAGACGTTCTTGAAGCCGACCTGGTAGGCGATCTCCGAAACGGTGAGGCGTCCCCCCGGATCGCCCACGAGCAGTTCATAGGCCCGCTGCAGGCGCCTGAGCTGCATGAACTGGCTCACCGTGGTGTCGTCGTCGTTGAACAGGCTGTAGAGATAGCTCAGCGAAATCCTGCTGCTGGCAGCGATCTTGCGGGGCGTCAGTTCCTGGTCGCCGAGGTTTTTCTCGATGAACTCGAAGATACGCCGGCGGAGATGGTAGCGCGCATTGCGGACATCCACGGTCGAACCGCGATCCTCGGCACCGATGGCAAGTGCCACGAAACTGAAGATCTCGGTGGCGAGCGCTTCCGGATTGGGCGGCGGGCAATCGACGAAGACCTCCGCAACACTGCGCAGCAGATCCACCATGAGGCGTGTCATCTGCACATTGGCCCCGAAGCGGCGGCCGATGTGATCATCCACCGATGTCAGCCGCCCCCGCAATTCCAGCACGGGAATGCGCAGGACCATGAGCGCAGTATTGGCCTGGGCAGCGAATTCGTGAAATTCCATCTGGCTGAGCAGCACATATTCCCCCGCCCCGACACTGCCCGTACGGCCGGCCTGCGCATAGTGCAGCCTGCCGCTCAAGGGGACCAGGAGCATGTAGCAGGCCTCGCTGGCGCCTTTGGCCGGCTCGCAATGACAGATCCGTTCCCCCTCGGCCTGCGTGATTTCCAACGTGAGCCGACCGATATGGATCGGCCGTGATGCCGCGGGTCGCGTGCGGATGGCAGGATGATGCATGAGGTGGCCCCGTTCCGTCTGTCTGGATGATGTTCGATCTTGTTATGGCTGGCCGGCAATCTGGTGATGACCGGGCCCGTCAGCGGCTCTGCGGCCACCTGGCGTGAAGGGTTAGCGTGCGCCCTCCCCGGCATTCTCGTTTCGTGGACCGGCCACGATCACCTCGGTGCCGGCCTCCTTGAGGCCGCCGGCGAGCGAGCCTTGCGGCTGCCTGTCGGTAACCAGGCGGTCGATCGCATCCCAGCGCGAGCAGATGGCGACCGCGAGCTGGTCGAATTTGGCATGATCGGCCACCACGATCGCCTCGGCGGCGCGCTGGACCATGGCGGCGTAGACGGCACCGGCCTCCTCGTCGGCATCGTAGATGCCGCGGGCACCCAGGCCCGTGGCCCCGACGATGGCGCGGTTGGCCTCGTAGCCGTTGATGCTGGCGATGGTCTGCGACCCCAACAGATAGCCTTCGCTGGCATGGAGGCGGCCGGCACAGAACAGCACGCGGATGGTCGGGTTGGTGCCGAGCGCCATCGCCGCGGCAAAGTCATGGGTGATGACGGTGATGTCGCGGTTGCGGGCAGCCAGGAAGCGGGCGACGTGATAGGTCGTGGTGCCACCTCCCAGCATCAGCACTTCCTTGGGCAGGATCATGGCCGAGACGGCGGCGGCGATCGCCTCGCGCTCGGCGATCATCACGTGGCGGCGGTCGCTGCGTGACGGTTCATGGGCGAAGGGACGCGAGGCCCCGCCATAGGTGCGATTGATCAGGCCCTGCTCATGCAGTTCGAGCAGGTCACGCCGGATCGTCTCCCCGGAAACGCCGAGGGCTGCGGCCAGTTCCGAGGCACGCAAGGTCGGTGCGGCGGAGAGCTGCGCGATGATGCGCTGCTGGCGCACCTCCTTGGAAAGCCGGTCCCGTTCCTGGTTCGGCTGGACCGAACGGGAATATCTGTCTTCCTTCTCCGCGGACGGCGCATCGTTTGCCATCGAGAACCCCACCAATTGGCGTCACTACCGGAAACGGGACTTGGCGTCCTCTCTCATGATCTTGTGCCGATAAATGTGGAATGTCCACAAAAAATGCGGAACTTTCCTCACATCCACATGCAATCATCCAACCCGGCCGGCTTCACGTATTGACCAAACGGATAAATTTGGCGTCGTTTTTCGCATAGTTTGAGAGATGCGATGACACTCGCTCCTGATATTCTTCAAAGTCTGTGCTGAGGGTGTTTGAAGATTGTGGAACCTCACACACAACTCGATGGTGGTTGCAAAGTTGCTCGTCTCCTCCGGGAGATGCCGTCAGCCATCCCCCGAACCCGCCTGGACCCTGCCATGCAGATCGAGAAGGAAATCCTCGCCCTCAACGCCTATGACCCGCAAGCGGCCAAACCGAGCGACGAGCAGACGCGCCGCGCCGTGGAGCGGCGCCTTGGCACTTTCGGGCAAGGCGCGGTGCTGTTCTATCGGGAGCCCATCGAGGCGGTGAGCGCCGAGGGCGTGTGGATCCAGGGGGCGGATGGCAGGCGCTATCTCGACGTCTACAACAACGTACCCTCCGTCGGGCATTGCCATCCGCGGGTGGTGGAGGCGATCCGGCAGCAGGTCGGCAGGTTGAACATCCATACGCGCTATCTCAATGCCGTCGTCGACGACTATGCCGAGCGCCTGCTGGCGACCCTGCCGGAGGCGATCGGCAATCTGGTCCTCACCTGTACCGGGAGTGAAGCCAACGACCTTGCCCTGCGTGTCGCCCAGGCGGCGACCGGTGGCACCGGCTTCATCGTCAGCGAGATGGCCTATCACGGCAACACGGCGGCCGTGACCGACATTTCGCCGTCGTCGCGCCCCGGCCGCCCGCTCGCACCGCATGTGCGCACCGTCCCGGCGCCCGATTCCTATCGCAAGCCGGACGAACATCCCGGCGAGGTCATGGCCGCCGCCGTGATGGCGGCAATCAAGGAGATGGCGAGCAAGGGCATCCGCTTTGCCGGCATGATCGCCGATACCATCTTCTCGAGCGATGGCGTCCACGCCGACCCGCCCGGCCTGCTGGCCCCGGTCATCGCCGCCGTCCACGTCCAGGGCGGCCTTTTCATCGCCGATGAGGTCCAGCCGGGCTTCGGGCGCACCGGCGATGCGCTCTGGGGCTTCCAGCGCCACGGCATCGTCCCCGACATCGTCACCATGGGCAAGCCTATGGGCAACGGCTTCCCCATGGGTGGCATGGCGCTGAGATCGGACCTGCTCGCCGCCTTCAACGCCCGCGACAAATATTTCAACACCTTCGGCGGCAATCCCGTGGCCGCGGCCGCGGGCCTCGCCGTGCTCGACGTGATCAGGGAAGAGGGTCTCATCGAGAATGCCCGCGATGTCGGCCGTTATCTGCGCGACAGCCTGCGGGAGATCGCCAACCGCCATCTTGCCATCGGCGAAGTGCGTGGCGCCGGGCTGTTCATCGGCCTGGAATTCGTCACGGACCGCGAAAGCAAGACGCCGGCGCCGGAAACGGCCAGCGCCATGATCAACGGGCTGCGCGAGCGCGGTGTCCTGATCGGCGCCGCAGGCGCCTATGGCAACACTCTGAAGATCCGCCCGCCCCTCTGCTTCCGCCGGGAGCACGCCGACGCCTTCGTCGACCATTGCGATGCGGTCCTGGGCCAGATTCGCGGCTAGAAAAGCGACTTCACGGTCGCCTTTGGCAGGCTGTATTGACGCAAAACCATGCTGCGAAGCCTCGCAAGCAGCCTCAGGCCTCACTTACTCCACACCTGGATGATCACATTTGTCCAACCACGGTTGAGTAGGAGCGAGTCATGCATAGTTCGTCTCTCGTCGCGATCTTGTCGTTGTCGCTTGCGGCAGTAACATCGGCATCTGCGCAAATGCTCGGCGAGAAATACACGCGGTATCCCGACCAGCCGGCCTGCACGCTTTTCGTCTCCCTCGATAAAATCAAGTCAGGACGCCCGCTTCCTTCCGATTGCATCAAACTGCGGCAATTCCAGAAAGTGACCTATCAACGCAATGTCGGGGGTTACGAAGTCGTCGATGTCGGTGGCCGTATCTATTTCACCTTCGGAAACTGCAACTACGCCGGCAATACCAGCCCTTCAAAGAGCTGCTTTACCTTCAGGTCCAACGCCGCGGACATGAAGGCTGACGATGTCAAATCCGCCGAACGCAAGGCAGCAGACACCAAGCGGCGCCTGGACAAATGCCTGCAACCACAGGTGCCGGCCCGTCCTGGTGAGCAGAGGGCTGCGCCACGAAACTGCACGTCGCTTGCCGCGACATACAGGAACGACAAGATGAATTTGGATCGCATTCGCGCCCAATAGATTGTGTGCTGCGCGCCGCCCGGCGCTGTAGGATGGGTCCGCTTCGTCCCGAACACAGGAGGCTTCGATTATTGAAGATCCCATTGCGCGCCTGCGGCTGCGGTTTATCGAACGCGCGCATGGCCAGCTCGCTGCCCTGAAGACGCTTGCCGACGACCAAATAGCAGTTCCTTCGGAAAAACACGCAGATCTCGTCAGGATCGCGCATTCGCTGTCGGGTGCCGGCGGCACTTTCGGCTTTCCCGAGGTGAGCCGCTGCGCATTCGAGCTTGAAACGGCCCTTACGGCGCCCGACGGCAAGGATCAGGTCGCCATTCAGCAGCACCTCGCTCGGCTTATCGCAGAACTCGAATCAGCCTTGGCATGATGGGGCGGCAAAGCGCTATTTGCGTGCCCCCGACAGACCCGTCCTGGTCATCTCGCCCCAGTTCTGGTCGGAACGCAGATATTGCCACCACCCTTTGATGCGCCAGAAATTGTTGAGCTGACGGTAGCCGAAATTCTCGACCACGGCAGCCAGGGTCAGGATGGCCAGATCACGCGCTCGCGGGAAGCGCTGCAGTTCCATTTCCTCCAGCACCAGCGACCCGACGCTGACGCACACGCCGTAGACGAAGACCAGCGCGGCAAAGGCCAGCATATAGGGCGTGGACAGGAAGCCGAGGAACCAGCTCACCGGGATCAGGACATAGCCCAGCACCTCGGCGATCGGCCCGAGCACGTCGACCACCAGGATGTGGCCGAGGCCGAGGAAGCCCACGCGGCCATAGCGCGGCCTGAACAGCATCGAGCGATAGCGAAAGAAGCATTCGAGCGCGCCACGTTGCCAGCGTGAACGCTGGCGGCCGAGAACGCCAAGCGTTTCCGGCGCCTCCGTCCAGCATACCGGTTCGGGAATGAACTGGATGCGATAGGGCCGCCCCGCATCGATCATGTGGCGATGAAGCTTGATGACGAGATCGAGATCCTCGCCCATCGAGCCCTTGGTGAAGCCTCCGACGGCGACGACCTCGGCCCGGCGAAACACCCCGAAGGCGCCCGAGACCAGCATCAAGGTATTGATGCGGCTCCAGGCCAGCCGCGCCATCAGGAAGGCGCGCAGATATTCGACGATCTGGAAGAGCGGCAGCCAGCGCCTGGGCAGGTTGACCTCCTGCACCCGGCCGCTTTCGATGCGCGAACCGTTGGCGATGCGAATGGTTCCGCCCACTGCGATCACACGCTCCGGATCCTCGATGAAGGGCTGGACGGCGCGCATCAGCGCATCCGGCTCCAGGATCGAATCCCCGTCGATGACGCAGAAGACAGGCGCCCGGCAGACATTGATGCCGGCATTCTGCGCATCCGCCTTGCCGCCGTTCTCCTTGTCGACCACGAACAGCCTTTCGTTCATGGGCGAGGAGTAGAGGCCACGGATCGGCTTGTGCTTGAGGGCGTCTTCATGCGGCCGCTGGAACTTCACCAGCCGAAAGCCCTCGATCAGACGCTGCAATGTCTGATCCTTGGAGCCGTCATTGACCACCACCACTTCGAAATTGGGATATTCGAGCGCCAGCATCGAATGGACGCTCTCGACGATGTTCATTTCCTCGTTATAGGCAGGCACGATCAGGGCGATCGGCGGCGCGATATCGGCATAGCGATGCCATAGCAGAGCCGAGCGCGTAACAGGCGGCCGCCGCGAAAGCGCATAAGCGGCCACCAAGAGCTGCAGCAGATAGACCAGCGTCTGAATCAGGCCCAGGGCAATGATGAGCCAGGCGAGGATGCCCGCTCCTAGCGTAGCGTAGTGAGCCCAGTCCGACATCATGCAGGTCCTTCCGCGAGAACGAGCGAGGCGATGCGCTGGCGAAGGGAGGTCTCACCCGCGGCGACTTCGCGCAATCTGTCCTCGCCCAATGGCGGGATGCCGCGCATGGCTTTTGCAGCCGTGTAGCTCACCATCCAGATATCGTCGTCCAGCAGCACGAGGAGAGGCGCGACGAAATCCGACAGCCCCAGGCGACCTGCGGCCTCGGCCGCCTCCGCCCGGACGCTCCAGTCACCATGGGCCATGGCTTCGGTGAGAACGGGGACGGCATCGGGATGGCCGAGCAAACCCAGGGCCCGGACTGCCGCTGCCGCGACGTCGGGAATGGCCTCCTTGGCTGCCTGCTGGAAGAGGTCATTGAGCCGATGGTCGCCCGTCCGGGCCAGGGCCTCGATCGCCGCAGACTTGACGAAGGTCGTGGTATCGGGACGGGCAATATGGGCCTTCAATTCATCGAAACGATCGGCCGGCAGACGCCTGAACAAATCGACCAGGCGCCGGGAGCGCTGGCCGGTCAGGCCGATCTGGCGCAAGACGGCATCGAGTGGAGGCAACGCGTCAAGATCGCAAAGAGCGATCGCAGCCGCAAGACGCACCTCCCGAGAGCGGTCACGTTCCAAAGCCGTCTGCAGCGCGGCTGCCGTGTCGTTCGACTTGAACTTGGCCAACATCTCGGCGGCATGAATGCGCGCGGCGGCATTGCCCTTGCGGAGCTGGCGGCCTGCTTCGGCGGGCAGATCACACTCGGCAAAAAGTGCGATGACGGCATCATGCTCGTCTCCCCGCAACAGGGCCAGGAACTCGAAACCCGCATCCAGGGCCACGCGTGGCGGAACGCTGGCGACCACTTGCTTCAGGACCTGACGGTCGCGGTCGTGGGAGAAGGTGATCAATGCCCTGAGCACGGTCTGGCGGGCTTGTGCCTCGGCCGCCTTCCGGCGCTGCTTGAGCAGGCGCCGAAGGATCAGCATGCCCATGACCAGGAGCGACAAGACGCTCAGGACAATCGAAATGGACCATATCAGCCAGAGCATGATCAGAACCGGGCGGTCAGGCCAAGACCGAAGGTATTGCGATCGAAGGCCCGGCGCCTTTCATGGGCGAAGCTGGCCCTCAGCGTCAGGTCGTCGGTAAGGTCATAGGCAGCACCACCGAAGACGGAGCGGGTTGGCACCAGGGAGCCGTCCGAAATCTCGGGAGCATCGGCATAGCCCGCGAACAGCGACAATCGCGGCGTCACCACGACATCGGCCCGAAGCACATAGCCGTCGGCGCGGGTATCAGCATCATCGCGTGCGTGCACCCAGCGGGCCGATAGGCCGAGGCGGCCATCAAAGACATAACCCTGGATCCAGGGCGAAATCGTCGTCACCCGCGTGTCTGCGAAATCGTCATAACGGGCATCGACATTGAGAAACAGCGGGCCGACGCCGTTCGTGCGGGAAACCGCCTGCCAGGAAGCACCGGTGCCGACGGAATAGCGGGCCAGAAAATCCGCGCTCGGTGTCGCAGCGACCAGGGCATAGGCCGAAAATCGCGAGGAGAAAGCGTGGTCGACACGCCCTTCGACCTGCAGGTCCGTCTGGCCGAAACGCGTGGCGAGACGGGTCTTGCCCGAAACGGTGGTGCTGGGCGTCAGGCGGTAGGACAGGCCGACGATGCTATCCGTCCAGTTTCCCTGCCCCGCCGTCAAGGCGCTGACCTCGCTGCCGATGTCGAAACGCCATTTGCGAGGCGGCGGCACGGCCAGTCGCTGCGCGATATCCTGGGAATGGGGCTCGATGGCCAAAGCCTGGCGATAGGCCTGTCGCGCCGCATCGTCATCGCCCTCTGCCCGGCTGATATCGCCAAACCCCACCAGGGCCTCGCTGTTGCGAGGCTCCCGCGCCAGGACCTGTTGGTAGACCCGGGCCGCGCGAGCATGGTCGCCTTCGAGCATGGCGATCCGCCCCGCGAGGACAAGGGCTTCCGAATTGCCGGGTGCGTCGGCCAGGACGGAGTCGATGCGGGTCCTGGCAAGCGCGACATCGCCTTGCCAAAGAGCGAGCCGCACCTTGCCGAGCCTGGCGTCGAGCAAGGAAGGCCTGATCCGAAGAGCGGCATCGAAAAAACGGCCTGCCTCCTCGAACTTCTGCTGGAAGCCCGCGACCAGGCCGAGCGCCACCAGCACGTCCGTATTGCCCGGTGCACGTTTGAGGGCATCGCGATAGACCTGCTCGGCCTCGGCAAAGCGCCCGGCATTTCTGAGCTTCCGGCCCTTCTCCAGCAAGGCCCCAACGGGATCCGGACGAGGCTTGGATGGGTGAGGCTTGGATGGGTGAAAAGCCTTGGCGGGGCCGGGTTTTACAGGCCTCGCGGTCGCCGCCTGCTTCTTCGCTGCCTGCGCCTTGCGGAGATTGGCGAGAAGCTGTGCAAAATCGCCATTGTCGGGATGCTCCTGCGCGAGCGGTTCGACGAGCCCGAGCGCCGCATCCAAATTCCCGGAGCGGAACTCGATCTCCGCCAGCCCGAACTTGGCGTCCGCATAGGCAGGTGCGAGGGCAAGCGTCTTGGCGAAGGATTCGCGGGCAGCCGCAAGATCGTTGCGGCCGAGTTCGACGAAGCCCAATTGCACGAGGGCATCTGTATTGTCGGGCTTTTGTGCCAAGACACGTCTGAACAGATCGGCAGCCTCGTCAAAATGCTGCTGCTGACGGGCCTTGACGCCGGAAGCATAGAGCTCATCGGAGGTCTGGGCCGAAGCAGCCTGCCCGAGCGCCAGAAGAAGCGTCAATGCGACGGCGCCCGCCCGCCCTTTCATCCGCGCCTGCCCTGCCGCCGCGAAACCAGGCGTGCCAGCCGCGCCAGTAATTCCTCGGGAATGAAGGGCTTGACCAGATAGTCGTCCGCCCCCTTCTCCAGAGCGGAAACGATGTCCTTTTCCCCCTTGCGGGCCGTCAGCATCACAACCGGAATCGCAGACAGGTCGGGATCGTTCTTGATGCGGGCCAGAACCTCGAATCCGTCCGATTTCGGCATCATGGCATCGAGTACGACGATATCCGGCCGCTCCCCTCCGACCCGGGAAAGCGCTTCCGCACCATCGACCGCCTTGACGACGTCATAGCCCTTTGCCTGCAGCCGAAACTCCATGAGCTCCAGCAACAAGGGGTCATCGTCGCAGATCAGGACCTTTGTCTTCGCAGCACTCACTTGCACTGTCCTACGTCAACCGTCACTGCCCCGGCCCAAGCAATTCATGGATCAGCAAGCCACCGAACCCAGGCCATGCCGACAATGTCCGCTCAAGCCTTCTTCGAGCCTCTGCCAGGGTCTGGCGAGCATTCATAAAGCTGATTCGCGATGAATTCACCTCAACTTCGTGACTTAGCGAAAAAACAGGTTTAGTTTTTGAATCGGAGATCTGTTCGGTCAGTATTCGTACAGCGCCCCCATCTTCTGAGCGATCAAGCAGAACCTCGCCGCGCCGAGCTCGAACATATGTTCTGTGATATTCGTCAGGAACTGTACCGTTTTCGAGCGCGATGCCAACCGGAATTGCATCAGCGCCCTGCCAATTCAGCCATGGCTGCGCGATTTGCTCGACGATTGCCGGGTCGGTGCGATAGGCCATTACGGCAATTGACCCGATCGATCCACGCACACTTTCCAGAGCCTGCTCGCCCGCCGCATCATCGATCATCCAGAAGGGCAGCACCACTTCGATGGGCTCGCCAAACACCTGCGAAAGCACTTTGACGGTCGTCGCCCACTCACGCCATCCGGCAGCACGATCGGCGGCATATTCGGGCCGGAGATAGGGCTCGATATCATATTGGAACGAACGCAGCCCAGGAGCGGCCTGTTTGAAGCGCTGCAATATCCTGGCCCGGTCGAGTGCATGGGCACGCCCGGCAGACGTGGCCATTGCCGCATCGCCCTCCACCGCATGCACGGCGATATCGGCGCGAGCGAGCACTTCGATCAAACGGACAATCTGGGCAGCGTCCTCGACCTGCCCCCCCTCGATGCGCAATTGCACATAGAGACGATCGACCCCCTCGCGCCGGGCTTCGTCCACCAACCGGCCGGGATCGGCGAGCCAGGGTCGCAGGTCCCAGATCCAGCTCCCGACGCCCCGATGGTCTCCGACACTATCGGGGACCAGGTGCAAAGCCGAGATCGTCACCGTCGCGTCGCCCTGCGGGCAGGTCACGACCAGGTTGCGGACACCGTCGGTGTTGCGCCAGGTTGCCGAAGGGATGGACGAAGGTAGGGCCTGCATGCCGCCGGAGGGGCGCTCGGGCGCATCCTCGCCCGGCGCGGTCAGGGCTAGGCCGAAACCGGTCGAACCTTGCCCCTCGATGCGCAACGCCCCCCGCATGCCGGGCGGGAGCCGGTATCCGGCCGCGCTGAATACCACGCCGGCCGGTCGACGCCCCGGGGAGCATCGGATCACGACCCCCGCTGTATCCGACGACAGTTGGACGCGCTCCTCCACCCCAAAAACGCGATGATCGAGCAGAGGGAGCAAATTGGCCTCGAAGGGAAAGGAGGCCGGCCGTGATGGCCGCTTGCTGTCCTCCTGCCCAGGCCGGACGACCTCGGTCGGCTTGAAAAGTCCATTCTCCTTCACACCGATGACGACGAGCTTTTCGGGTGTGGCCGTAAGACCTGGCATGGGAAAGGACCATTCCTTGCCCTCCGAGGCGAAGGCAACCGACATGAACGGAGACAAGCACATGATCTCAATGGCAGCGAACAGGGCTAGCGAACAAGCCCGATTTTTCCATCCTGTCCGAATGAACCGCACCAGTCAGACCTTCACAAAAGCTGCCGGCCTGATCCACGCTCCTGAAGCAGTCTCTTCACATCCTTCGCCAACGCCATGGGATCAAACGGTTTTGCGATCACGCCGATCGCGCCCATGGCACGATATCGCACGACCTCATGCGTTTGGGTCCGGGCGGTGACGAAGGCGACCGGAATTGCAGCCGTTCGGGCCGATGCAGCCAGCTGGCGCAGCGTTTCCGGTCCGTCCATGCCCGGCATCATGACATCCAGCAAAACCAGATCCGGCTGCCACTCTGCGGCATCGACGAGCGCCCTGCTGCCCGAGGCGGACGAACGCACCTCGAATTGCGGTTCGAGCTCCAGGGAGATCTGGGCAATTTCCCGGATGTCATCCTCGTCGTCGACATAAAGGATCTTGGTCGGCATCGATTCACTCCCCGGGGGTCGTCGCATGGATATGAATATCGAAGGTCGGTAGCAAGTTCTTGACGAGCCTTGCCACATCCAGCTCGGACGTCTTGGTCTTGGTCATGATGGCCCTGACGCGATCGCCGAGATTTTGGTCGAGCTCCACGGCCGAGAACACGATGACCGGCGTCTCGGGCGGCAGATCCTTCAGGAGGTCGAGCCCGGACCCATCCGGCAGCCCGATGTCGAGAATGACCAGATCGAAGCGCTGCAGCGCAATCGCCTCCTGGGCCTGCACCAAGGAGCGGGCCGAGGAAATGCAGACATCCGGCCCCAACCCTTCCGACATCACGGTCAGGACACCCTCGTCATCCTCGACATGCAGGATGTTGGGCCGCCGATCGAGCTTGCGGGTGACGATCTTTTCTAGCGCGGCATGAAGACGATCGGGGTCGACGGGTTTCTCCAGCCAGTCCACGATCCCGATCGCCGATCCGTTGAGGGAGCGCCGGGTTTCGTCGGCGACTGCCGAGATCACGATGACCGGAATGTCGGCATTGGTGGCGGAGGCTCGAATATGGCGGAAGAGCTCGATGCCCGATTCCCCGGCCAGCTTGATGTCCAGCGTCATCGCCACATAGTCGCGTGTGCGCAGAAGGGTCTTGGCCGAGGCGATGTCGGGGGCGACATCACTGGTGAAATTCTCCGCATCGAGAAGCATGGCAAGCACAGCGGAAATGTCGGCCTCGTCTTCGCAGATCAGTACCCTGAGCCGGTTGTCCCGCTTGCGCACGATGACGGCCGGTTCCGGCCTGGGCGGCCGTTCCGCTTCCAGGAGATCGACGTGAAAGGCCGTGCCGGTTCCCTCTCCTGTTTCGAAAGAGAGGCTGCCGCCGAGCTTTTCGACAATCGTCTTGGCAATGCTCAAGCCAAGGCCGGTGCCACCCTTGCTGCGGGTGTTCGAGGCATCGGCCTGGGCAAATTTCTCGAAAATCTGATCCTGGAAAGTGTCCGGAATGCCGCTGCCGCGATCGATCACCGATATGCGCAGCTTTCTGCCCGGCTGGCGCTGCAATCGGAGGATTACCGTCTCGCCGTCGGGTGAGAACTTGATGGCATTCGACAGGAGATTGGCCAGGACCTGATGCAGCCGATCCGGATCGAGAACGGCTTCCGCACGAGGGGCGTCGTCCATCAGGGCGATGCGGATCTGCTTTTCGGACATGTAGTTGGTGCTGCCCGCGATGGCTTGCTCCAGAACCGGGCGCAGCGCCGTCCTGGTGACCTGGAACACCATCTTGCCCGACTCGATCTTTTCCATGTCGAGGATATCGTTGATGAGATGAACCAGCCGCTCGCTGTTGGTGTGGGCGATCTTGACGAGATTGGCGGCCTTTGGAGGCAGTGCGCCCGTGACACCGGCGGCGATGAGGCCGAGAGAGCCGCGGATCGAGGTCAGCGGCGTCCGCAATTCATGGCTGACGGTGGAGATGAATTCGTTCTTGAGCTGGGCCGCACGCCTTTGCTCGGTCACGTCGCGATTATAGGTGATGATGCCGACGATCCGCCCGGCCTCGTCACGGAACGGCGCTTTCAATGTCGCTATCCAGCCCTTCCGCTCGTCCGGAAACACGGCCGGCTGATCGATCCGCACCGTCTCGCCACGCTCCAGGGTCGACACTTCGTCCTGTCGAAACTTCTCCGCCAGATCCGTGGGAAAGAAATCGAAATCCGTCTTGCCGATCAGGGCATCCACCGAACCGGCCCGCATGAATCTGGCCGTTGCGGGATTGGCGGCGATGAAACGGCCCTGACTATCCTTCACATTGAGGCAATCCGGCAGCTCTCGCACCATCGCACTGAAGATCAAATTGGCTTCCGCCAGTTCGCGTCGACGCCATTGCCTGTCGAGCAGGACGCCAATGATGATCTGGCTGACGAAGACGAACGACAACAGCGGCAAACCGGCCTGTTTGAAAATCTCGAGACCCGCATGTGATGGAAACAGCATGAAGCCGATGGCGCTGCCGGCAGCGACCGCAGCACCCAACCCGAGAATATCCACCGACTTCCGGCGCCGGCCGCCTATGGCGTAGTGATAGCCCAGCCCGACGGCTGCCGAGATCAGGATGCCTGTCACACCCGGCCATGCCCCTGCGCCGCCGAGATAGAGCCGGAAGGCGATCGCGCACAGGGTGGCAATGGCAGCCGCTCTCCATCCTCCGAAAAAGGCGGCGGAAGCGATGAAGGCGGACCGCAGATCGACGATGAAGCCGGAGGCGATCGGCATGGCCAACAGCATGGATATTATGGCCCCGCCCGCCATCACCGCACCCAGGAGGAGATCCTGAACTTTCCTGGACGTCCGCCTGGCGAGATCCGAAATGATGTCCCATCCCACCAGAAATATCGAGACGAGTGCAAGGTTTGCCAGGAGTGATTGCCAGATCGTACCCATACCGGCCCCAAATCTTGATCGGACTATTCGCCGTCGACCATCGCAGATGGAAATCTTCCGGCAATCAACTCACCGATATCACAAGTGAGATGCGACGATAGTCCAGCCTTTCCCAATGGGCCAGTCCAGGATCTGACGTGTCCGCCTTCGCCTCGCGGAATCCACCAGGCCCGCGCCGGATGGTCCCGGCGTGTCATCAAACCATCATCCACCCCCGGCCATAGTGCTGCCCACAAACTGGCCGCGCAGCCGTTCGCGGCGGATGCGCCGTCGCCATGGCACGACTGATTCTGGCGGGGTAACGCAGCATGTCTTTTCGTATAGATCCGAACGCACGGTTTCGCTTCGATCCGATCCGGAATGTGAGCTTCGCGCTCCCCCCGCAGCAGCAGAAATTCTTCGAATCGCAGATCGACAAGGCCGTGCGCGAGCGTGCCGATGCCGGCGGGCCCAAGCAGCTCGATCCGAAAACGGAAAAGACGGTTATCGTCGAACAGGGCGACAGCCTGTGGAAGATCGCGGCCGAGAGCAATGTCAAGTTTGCGGACCTTATCGCGGCCAATAAGGGGCATCTCGACGCCAATGGCGAGGTGCTGCATCCCAATGATGTCGTCATCGTCCCTGAAAGCGCGCCCGAGCTGGTTGCCAAGTCCGCAGCCGGTGCCGGCGGCGTGCCGTCCGGAGAAAAGGCGTTCCTCGACGATCTCTATGGCCAGGGCAACAAGCTCGGCTACCAGGACGGAATCTCCCTGGAGGAGCTGAAGGCCGGTGGTGCGGCGATCAAGGCCGATATCGGGACCTATCTCGATGCCCTGCCGCCATCCCAGCGCCAGGCGGCTGCCCTCAGGATCGCTGCCTATGACTGGTCGGATGGCGGCCCGGCCAAGGCCAGCGCCGAAGCGGCCATTCGCGAGCGCGGGCTGGAGACCGATCCGGAGGAGGCTTTCGCGAAAGGCCTCTATGAACGCGGCAACAAGGGCGCCGATTCCGACGATCCGAACTATGATTTCGCGGCCGAGCAGAAACAACTCACTGCCGACACCAAGGCCTATCTGGGCGGCTTGCCGGAAGCCGCGCGGCCGGCCGCGCTGCAGCGCCTGTTCGATCGCGACTGGACGGATGGCGGCCCGGCGCAGAGCGCCATCGAAGCGGCCGGCAAGGATCTCGGCATCGCCCTGCGCCCCTCCGGCCATGCCGGGCCGCAGGTGGAGGCCGCGGCGCGCAAGATCATCGACGACGCCAATGCCGCAGGCAGCCCCGGCAAGGCCTTCGAGAAAATGGCGGAGGGCTACGCCAAGGCGACACCCGAGGTGAAGCGGGCCATCGCCAATTCGCAGGATGCCCTCACCCTCATCCAGGCCGCTGCCGACGAAGCGACCCAGCAGCTGAAGAACTACGATCCCAAGACGGCGGTCAGCGACCAGGGCGATGCCGCGACCGTGATGTACAATCTGCGCGGCCTGGTGGACAAGGCCGACCCTGACCTCGCCGTGAAGCTGATGCAGGCCGCCCTGCCCACCATCGAGGCCGCCAATGCCACGCGTCAGCGCGAGATCGGCACCGATCTGATCGGCATGGAAGGCCTGTCCAACCTGATGGCGATCATCGACAAGATAGGCGACGCACCAGGCGCATCGACCATCGTCACGCGCTTCGCCGAGATCGGAAGCTACGACATCAACTCCATCCCCCAGGCCATCGCCAGCGGCTCGCGCCTAGATTACCCGCTTGCCCTCGGCTACCCGGTCGACGAAACCGTCATTCCCAATGTGCAGCAATTTGCGGCCGGCACCGTGAACAAGGATGTCGATGCCTATCTGGAACACACCAAGGAGCTGCAATATCTGATCGCCAGCAAGGGCCCGCTGATGACGCCCGAGCAGCTCACCCAGGCGATCGCCGACTACAAGACGGGCAAGGGCCCGCAATGGCAGCAGAAGGAGCAGGACCTCGCCGCCCAGATCCGCGAGGACGGCAAGAAGCTCCTGGTCCAGATCGACCAGTTGGGCAATCTGCCGCCCGAGCTCGCCCGGTATCAGAAACAGGCCAACGACGCCGTCGCCAAACTGCTCGCCGACGACAAGACCGCGATGGCGCTCAACATGACGCTGACGCAGGAGCCGACCCTGCTCGGCCTGCCCAAGTTCGACAAGCTGGCAGGCACGCTGCGCCTGACGGACCGCGGCCGCAAGATCGTCGAGGAAGCGGCAACCCAGCTGATCCGCCGCACCGTGATCCCCGGCTTCGCCGATTTCGACCCAAGCAATCCGGCGACGTTCAAGAAGGTCGACGATGCGCTCGTCTCCTTCAAGGACGGCAGCATGGCCAAGATGCTCGGCGTCAAGCAGAGCGAGCTCGACAAGGCCGTCAAGCTGGTCGAGGATTCACTGCCAAAGGCCGGTGACACGCCCGCCGAAGTGGAGCGCAAGATGCGCCAGCTCAATGCAGGGCTGGACGACATCACCGACACCAATGGCATCAAGGCCTTCAAGAACGACACGACGCCGGGCAAGATCCTGCGCATTATCGGCACTGCCGCTACCCTGGCGGGCCTGGTCAATACCGGCGTCAACTTTGCCAATAATCCGACCTGGAAGGGCGGCCTCAAGATGGTGATCGATGCCGCCGGCGTCAGCCAGCGTGCGATCGAGCTCTCGCACGGCTTTGGCCTTCTCTCGGGCGGCAACAAGACGGTGGAGGTGTTCGGATCCAGCAGCAAGCCGGCGGTGAAGGTTCTCGGTGCGGTCGGCGCCATCTTCGATGTCTGGAACGCGGTCGACTATTTCAAGGCGGGCGATCCGACGATGGGCAGCCTCTCCCTGGTCGCCGGCGGCGGCACGGTGATGGCCGCGCTCGGCACCGGCACCGCCTTCGGACCGATCGGGCTGGCCGTCGTCATCGGCGCGGTAATCGCCCAGTTCGTCGTGGCGGGCAATCGCGACAATCACGAATTCGAGACCGCCGACGCGACTGCCTTCCTCAAGCATGCCGGCCTGTCGGAAGAGGCTGCCACCGCCTTGAGGAACCAGAGCCGCGAAGGCTACAGCCCCGTGCCTCTCCTCATCCAATATGGCGAACTCAAGGGCTTCAAGATGAACGACCCCACCAGCCGGCAGGCCTTCATCGACTGGATCAACGCCATGCCCAAGGCGGCGCGCGACACGCTGGTGAGCAATCTGCACCATACGCTCGCGGGCCTTAAAGGCGATGCCACCAAACTTCCGCAGACCGCCTCGTCCGATTCCACCTATACGGATCCCTCGCGCTTCAACGCCCGGGAGGATTTCACGGCGCCCGACGACTATGGTTCGGGCGAAGTCACCGTGCATATCGACAACACCGCCTCCAAGGTTCGCAAGGGCAATGCCGGACCGGCTTCTGTGGCGCAGATCGATGTCGCTCTCGCGGCGCTCGGCATCGCCGTCCCGGTGGCCTGACCGGCGACGATGTCCTGGAGCGTTTTCCAGAAAAGCCGACAGACTTCTCGCTCAAGAAAATTCGTTAAAACAAATAGTTAGAGCAAAAGTGCGTTTCAGCCTGAACGCCCTTTGCTCTAGGAGTTGTGGACACTTATCTGATCCATAGAACTGTAGCGGCAAGG